>CAZMGD010000057.1:0-25584 GCA_964565705.1 uncultured Ilumatobacteraceae bacterium
ATGACGTCGAACCTCGGCACGCAGGATCTGCGCAAGGCCAACGTCGGCTTCACCAGGAACGACGAGGCCGTCAGCTACGAGCGGATGAAGGAGAAGGTCAACGACGCGCTGAAGACGCACTTCCGCCCGGAGTTCCTGAACCGCATCGACGAGGTCATCGTCTTCCACGAGCTCTCGCGCAGCGAGGTCGTCCAGATGGTCGACCTGATGACCAAGCGCCTGTCGGGCCAGCTCGAGGCCCAGGGCCTCGGCATCGAGCTCACCCAGGCCGCCAAGGAGCTGCTCGCCGACCGGGGCTACGACCCGCAGCTCGGCGCCCGGCCACTGCGCCGTGCGATCCAGCGGCTGGTGGAGGACGCGCTCAGCGAGAAGATCCTCTACAAGCAGTTCAACGCCGGCGACATCGTCGTCGTCGACGTCGAGGACGACCCGGACAATCCGGGCAAGCAGCGCCTCGGCTTCAAGGCGGTCGAGGGCTTCTTGCCCCCGCCCACCCCGGAGCTGGCCGGCACCGCCGCCACGGAAGGCGAGACGCCCACCGAGTGATCCACTGATCGCTCCCGACTCGGTTCTCGGTCGGTTTCTGGTCGCTGGAGCGACCAGAAACCGACCGAGATCGCGTTGGGGCTGGCAGTATCTCGGGGTCATGCGTGGCCGGTTGATCGCTCTCGTCACCGCTCTGATCGTGGTCGTCGCCGGCTGCCGGCTGGACGTCGACGTGGCGGTCGACATGGACAGCGACGGTGCCGGCACGATCACGGTGACCGCGATCGCCGACCCGGAACTCGTCGCCCAGGCGCCGGCGCTGGCCGACGACCTCCACCTCGACGACTTCCGCAACGCCGGCTGGGTGGTCGACGGCCCGGTCGCGACCGACGACGGCGGACTGCGCGTCGTGCTCACCCACGGCTTCGACTCGCCTGAGGAGGCCACCGGCCTCCTGGCTGGCCTCAACGGCGCAAACGGGCCGTTCCAGGGCCTGACGCTGTCGCGAACGGTCGATGGATCGTCGGTCACCTACGCGGCTGACGGCACGCTGCATCTGGTCGGCGGCGTGGACGCGTTCTCCGACGCCTACGTGCAGTCGCTCGGCGCGGGCACACCGTTCGCCGAGACGCTCGCTTCGCGCGGGGTGCCGCTGGGCGACGAACTGGACATCGACCTGTCGATCACGTTCCCCGTCGACCCCGAGACGAACGCCGCGGTGGCCGATGCAGTGGCGACGTGGCAGGTGCCCGTCGACGGCAGCACCGTGCAGGTGTCGGCAACGGGCACGTCGAACCCGTCGCACACGGCCGAGCGGGTGCTCGCCGTCCTCGCACTGGCGGCGCTGGTCGCTTGGATCGCGCTCGCGACCGCGTTCATCGTCTACGTCGTGCGCCACCGGCATCGGCGCCCGGCGCTCAGGCGCTGACCAGCTCCACCGGACTGCCCGCCAGCTGTGCGGTGTGCTGGCGCGCGGCGCGGAGCCCGTAGGCGGCCGCGGCGTAGCAGCCCACGGCACCCACCAGCACGCCGGCTCGGGCGCCGAAGCGGTCGCAGACCGCACCCAGGATCGGGCCGCCGATCGGCGTGCTGCCGAGGAACACCATCGCCTGCAGCGCTAGCACGCGGCCGCGCATCGACGGATCGGCCCGCATCTGGACGATCGACGTGGACGACACCATGAAGATGATGCTGGCGAAGCCGAGGAACACGCCCACCGGCAGGGCCACGGCGAGCACCGGCGAGAACGCCAGCGCGGTCATCGCGATCCCGAACAACACACAACTGATGGCGACGCCGTGGATCGTCACCGACTTCCTGCGGGCGGTCACCAGGGCGCCGACGAGCGAGCCGATCGACACGATCGCGAACAGCACGGTGAACATCACCTCGGACGAGCCGAGGCTCTTGGTGACGAACAGTGGTAGCACCACCTGGAAGTTGAACGCGAGCGTGCCGATGATCGCCATCATCACGAGCGGTGCCCAGAGCTCCGGCACGGACCGGGCGTAGCGCAGGCCCTCGCGGACCTGGCCCTTTCCCCGCGGGGCCACCGGGGCCGGCCGCAAGTCGCGGACGTTGATCAGCCAGAGGCCGTAGATCACGGCCAGGTAGCTCACACCGTCGAGGAGGAAGCACCAGCCGTAGCCGGTCGTCGTGATCAGCAGGCCAGCCATCGCCGGACCGACGATGCGCGACCCGGTCATGAGCGCACTGTTCAGGCTGACCGCGTTCTGCATGTCGTCCTGCGGCACCATCTCGACGACGAACGAGCGGCGGGCCGGGTTGTCGAACGCCGTGGCGAACCCACCGGCTGCCGCGACGAGGTAGATCGCGACAAGCGGCGGTTCGCCCGCGAACGCGAGTGCGGCCAGCACGAACGACTGGAGCATGGCGAACGCCTGCACGATGATCAGCAGGCGGCGCTTGTCGCTGCGGTCGGCCAGGAGGCCGGCCCACGCGCCGATGATCAGCACCGGGGCGAACTGGCAGGCGACGAGCATCCCCACGGCGAGCCCGTTGCCGGTGAGCTCCAGCACCCACAACGCCATCGCCACCATCGTCAGCCAGTTGCCGATCTGGGAGATCGTCTGACCGACGAAGAACAGCCGGAAGTTCCGGATCGACAGCGATCGGAACGTGTCGCGCCACGCCCGCTTCGTCGTGGCGTTCACGACGACGTCCCGGCGGGGAGGTGCTCGGTGCTGGCGACCTCGACGAGGTGCTCCAAGACGTCGAGCACCTCGGACAGGCGCTCGACGTCGGCCGCGTCGAGCCGTTCGAGCTGAGCGGCCAGCCACTCGTTGCGGCGGGCCCGGTTCGCCTCCAGGTGGCGCCGGCCGAGGGCGGTGATCGACACCAGCGAGACACGTCGGTCCGTCGGGTCCACCCGCCGGGAGACGAGATCCATGGCGACGAGGCGCTCGACGGCCTTGGTGACGCTCGGCGGGGCGATGCGCTCGCGCGCGGCAACCTCGCCGAGCGTCATCGGTCCGTCCTTGGCAATGGTCGCGAGCGCCGAGGTGAACGTCGCCGTCAGCTCGCCCTGGTCCTGATGGCGGAGGAACCGCGCGAGCCGGGCGATCGCCATCCGCAGCCGCGCGGCGATCTCCGCCGTGTCGTCGTGCTGCTCGGGCGCCATGGCGACCAGTATGCCGGACGATAGTTAGTGAGGGAAACTAGTTGGTGCGTCGCCCGTCACGCCGAACCTGCGGTCGGACCGGTCCCGTTTCGGGCGCGATTCGACCGCAGGTTCGGCACGGGTGGGCGTCACCTCACATGGTGGCGAGCACGTCGACGATCAGGTTGGCCGTCGTGTCGCCCACCGCGAGGCACACCGTGCCGTCGGCGCCGAGGGCGACGATCACTGCGTTCGCAGTTGGCTGACCGGCGCTGACGTTCAGGTTCGAGGTCGCTGGCTGCGGCTCGCCGCAGGTCCACACGGTGACGTAGCCGTCGGCCGTCGCACCGTCGGCGGTCACGCTGAGGATCGCCGCGCTCGCATCGGCGGCGACGGCTCCGCGACCGGCGACCTGGACAGACGTCGTCGTGGCGACGATCCCGGCGCCGAGACCCTCACCATCGACGGTCGATGCGCCCGGCCGGGTGTCGAGCAGGCGGGCGGGCGTCAGCTGCTGGTACGCCGCGCCGGCCGGCACGTAGCCGACGACGTCGACGATGATCTCGGCGTCGGCCTGGCCGGCGACGAGGCACACCGTGCCATCGGCGGACAGGGACGCGACCACACCGGCGGCGACCGCTCGGCCGGGCACCGTGTTGAGGTTGGACGTCGTCGGCGGGGTGCCGTCGCACGCCCAGACCGTGACGTAGCCGGTCCCGGTCGCGTCCGCGGCCGTGACGTTGAGCAGCGCCGCTTGGGCGTCGGCAGGCACATCGGCCGCGCCGCCGACCTGCACGGTGCGCACGACACCTGCCTTCTGGACCGCCTGGCTCGTCACCACGTTCTCAGCGCGGGTGTCGAGCAGGCGGGTCGGCGCGACCGCGCCGAGCCCACTCGCCGCGGTCGAGTAACCCGCGACGTCGGCGATCAGGTGCGTGCTGGTCTCGGATGCCGCGAGGCAGACCGAGCCGTCCTCACCGATGCCGGCGACGACCACGTTGGCGACGGTGGCGCCAGCGGCGAGGTTGAGGCTGGACGTGCCAGGCTGCGGCTCGCCGCACGGCCAGATCGTCACGTACCCGGTGCCCTCCGCACCCGTGGCGGTCACGTTGAGGGAGACGGCGGTCGCATCGGCGGGCACGCCGGCCCGGTCTGTGACCTTCACCTTCACCGGGGTGCCCGGCGCGACGATGCCCGTACCAGCAGACTCGCCGTCGACGGTGGACGCACCCGGCCGCGTGTCGAGCACGCGAGCCGGAGCGACCAGCTCGAGCACCGTCGCCGCCGGCGGCTGCGGTTGCGGCTCCGGCTCGACCGGCGTGTCGACGAACGTGATCGGCGTGAACGTCTCCTGCGCGGCGTTGGCCGCCGCACCCCCCGCGGCGTACGTGACGATCGCGTAGTTCCCGGTGAACGTCGGATCACCCTTCGAGATCGTCAACGTCGTCGAGAACGTCCCGTCCTCCTGCAACGGCACGTAGGCGGGATTCGGCGCGACCAGATCGATCGACGACTGGGGCAGCGCCCACTTCTGATCGATCACCTTGCGAGTCGACGCCGCCGCGCCCGACGAGGGCTGCCACACGTCAGCGAACCGCCCGAAGATCACGTACACACCGGTCGGGTTCCCCGCCGGGATCGGAGGCCGCGTCGAGATGTTCGCCAACGGATCGAAACCGCTGCCGCTCACCGTCACCACCTCCGAGCCGTCACCGATGTCGGTGAACGTCGTCTTGGAGGCCACGATGTCGACGAAGCTGATCGGGGTGAACGTCTCCTGCGCGGCGTTGGCCGCCGCACCCCCCGCGGCGTACGTGACGATCGCGTAGTTCCCGGTGAACGTCGGATCACCCTTCGAGATCGTCAACGTCGTCGAGAACGTCCCGTCCTCCTGCAACGGCACGTAGGCGGGATTCGGCGCGACCAGATCGATCGACGACTGGGGCAGCGCCCACTTCTGATCGATCACCTTGCGAGTCGACGCCGCCGCGCCCGACGAGGGCTGCCACACGTCAGCGAACCGCCCGAAGATCACGTACACACCGGTCGGGTTCCCCGCCGGGATCGGAGGCCGCGTCGAGATGTTCGCCAACGGATCGAAACCGCTGCCGCTCACCGTCACCACCTGGGACCCGTCACCCAGGTTCGCGAACGTCGTCTGGCTGACCGTGACCGTGGCCGGGCCCGCGACTTCGGCCGCTTGTACCCCTCGCGCACCGCTGCCGAGCACGAGCACGGTGGCGAGTGCGGCGCCGACGGCGAGGGAGGCACGGAGGCGTGCTCCAAGTGTTCCTGACATGTTGTCGAACCGCTCCTTCGAGAAATGAGTAAAGGAACCCTACTACAGAATGTCGTCATGTTGCCAGCGCGCTCGCCGCGGCGATGCCCACCGGAGGCGTGTGGCAACGCGGACGCGTGGCACGATGACGGGGTGCCCAAGGTGACTGGCGGCTCGGTGGTCGCTCATCGAGAAACGACGCGCGCAGCGATCTTCGACGCCTTCGGACGTCTGGTGTACGAGCGCGGGTACGAGGCGATCACCCTCGCCGACGTCGCGGTCGAGGCAGGCCTGTCGCGCACCACGATGTACAACTACTTCCCCGACAAGGACGCCCTGGCCGTCGCCTACGCAGAGCGCGAAGTGGAGCGGTACATCAAGGGTCTGCGCGCCAGCATCGAGGACGCGGGCACGCCCGTCGAGCAGCTCCGCACCTACATCCGCCAGCAGCTCACCTACTTCTCGACGCACCACCTGCCGCCGGGGCGCGCGCTGCAGATGGTCTTGCCGACTGCCACGTACCAGCGCGTCGTCCACCACGTACAGGTGCTCGAGGAGGTGCTGCTCCAGATCCTGCGCGACGGCGCCGCCCAGGGCTACTTCGCCGACGACATCGACGCGGCGATGCCGCTCGTCGCGGCGTGCATCAACCGGGGCGGCCCGACGACGTTCGACGGCACCGACCTCGACGAGGAGGTCGAGCGGACGTCGACGTTCGTGCTGCGGGCACTCGGTGCGCGGCTGGCAGCGGACGGAAGCGCCGTCCGGGCCAGCCCTGCTGCACCGTGATGCGGGCATTCAGGCGGTGAATGCGCCGACGACGTCGACGATCAGATCCGTCGTGGCCTCGGCGACGTACAAGCAGACGGTGTCCCCCACGCCGATCTGGGAGATGACGGCGTTGGGCACGTCGCGATCCTCGACGAAGTTCAACGACGATGCGTTCGGGCGCGGGACGTCGCACGGGTACACGGTCACGTAGCCGGCACCGCGAGGCCCGGCAGCGGTGACGTTCAGCACCACCGTCGTCGCGTTCGCCGGCACGCCACCGCGACCGACGACGTCGAGCTCCAGCGTGGTACCCGAAGCGCGTGCGCCGCTGCCAGCGTGCTTGCCGTCGGCCGTCGTGCCCCCGGTGCGAGTGTCGGCGAGCCGGGCCGGCGTCAACGACGTGTAGTCGCTGCCCGGCGGGAAGGAACCGGTGACATCGGCGATCAGCTGCGTCGCCGACTCGGCCACGTAGAGGCAGACCTTGCCACCGGCACCTACCTTGGCGATGACCGCGTTCGGAACGGTCTGACCGGCCACGAAGTTCAAGGACGACGCGTTCGGGCTCGCCGCGCCGCAGGGGTAGACGGTGACGTACCCCCGGCCCTCCGGCCCGGTCACGGTGACGTTGAGCACGACAGCTGTCGCGTCGTCGGCCACGCCGCCGCGACCGAGGACCGGGAGCTCGACGACCTTGCTGGCGGCGACGGCATCCTTCGCCGGCTGCACGCCGTCGACGGTCGAGGTGCCGGGTCGCGTGTCGAGCAGGCGGGCCGGGGTCAACGAGGTGTACGCGCTGCCGGTCGGGAAGTAGCCGGTCACGTCGGCAAGCAGCTCGGTCGACCCTTCGGCGACGTAGAGGCACACCAGGCCGCCCGCGCCGACCTTGGCGATCACGGCGTTGGCCACGGTCTGCCCGTCGGCGAAGTTGAGCGACGAGGCATTGGGCTGAGCGCTGTCGCACGGCCAGACCGTGACGTAGCCGTCGCCCTGGGCGCCGGCGACGGTCACGTTGAGCGCCACGGCGCTGGCGCCCGCGGGCACCCCGCCCCGATCGCTCACCTGCAACTGGACCGTCGAGCCGGGTGCGCGGATGCCCTCACCCTCGAAGCGGTGGTCGACGGTCTGGCCACCGACGCGGGTGTCGAGGATCCGGGCCGGGGTCAGCGGCCGGTAGCGAGGAACCTCGCCGCCGGAGAGCGTGAACGACACCGGGTCGAGCGCGTCGCCAGCGGCGTAGAAGCCAGCGAACGCGGCGACGCCCTCGGCGGTCAGCGTCGCCGGCACGTTCGACCACCGCAGCCCCAAGGTGCCCGCCGCGACGGGTGTCACCGCTGACAGGTCCAACGAAGCCACCGGGACGTCCTCGTGCAGCACCGGCGGCACGACCCCGCTGTTGATGTCACCGGCGTAGGTCGCGTCCGCGTACAACGTGCCGGCGGTTCCGCTGACCACGACGTGGAGATCGGAGAACTTCAGGTTGAGCACCGGGCCGCTGCCGAAGTCGTGGCCCGTGAAGTGCACGGAGCCGCCGAAGCGTGCGTCGACGGTGGTGCCCCCGTCGAACGATCCGCTCACTGCGGGGAACTCGAACACGTCGCCAGCGCGGGTCGCGCCGTCGGCGGTGGCGATCTGGCCATGGACGAACGGGGTTTCGATGTAGGTGCGGAACGACGTCTTCACCCCCCACTCCAGCTCACCGTCGGCGACAGGCACCGGCGCGGCGCTCACCGGTGACGGCCCAGCGACCGCCAACCCGGCGGCGGCACCGACTGCGACGAGCGCGGCGATCACGGATCGACGGCGGGTGGTGGTGTGGGGCGTCACGGATTCCTCCTCGAAGGCCGGGTGGATGCCGACTGTTAGGCGAGCCGACGACAGACTGTCACCTGCGGTCCTCGCGGACAAGCCGACGGGGCACGACCAGCGGGCCACCGGTGACCGGGTGGCTCAGCACGTCGATCGCGTGCCGGTAGACCTCGCTGAGCAGCCCGGGCTGCATCACCTCCACCGACGGACCGGCGGTGACCACGCGTCCCCGAGACAGCACGACGACGGTGTCTGCGTGGGCCGCTGCCAGCCCGAGGTCGTGCAGCACGACCACCACCCCGTCGCCGGCGTCGGCCCGCCGGCCGGCGAGCTCGAGCACGAGCTCCTGGTGCTGCACGTCGAGCGAAGCGGTCGGCTCGTCCAGCAGCAGCACCTGCGCCTCCTGGGCGAGCACCCGGGCCAGCGACGCCCGGGCCTGCTCGCCGCCCGACAGGGTCGTGAACTGCCGTTCGGCGAGATGCTCCACGTCGGCGTCGCGCAGCGCGTTGGCGATGGCTTCGTCGTCGCGGTCCTCGCGCTCGGTGCCGGTCCACGGCGCCCTGCCCATGCGCACCACCTCGTGGACGCGGAACGGGAACGAGACCAGGGCCTGCTGCGGCAGGACGGCGCGGCGCATCGCCAGCTCGATGTGCGTCCACGACGTCGCGGGCGCGCCGTCGACGCTGATGGTGCCGGCGCCGAGCGCCACGTCGCCGCACAGCGCCGCCAGCAGCGTCGACTTGCCCGCGCCGTTCGGCCCGACCAGGGCAAGGACTTCTCCGGCGTGCACGGTCAGGTCGACATCGTCGAGGATCGGATGGCCGCCGAGGTGCACCGCGACCTCGCGGGCCTCGAGCAACGGGGCCCCGCGCTCGTGACGGGCCGGCACCCGCGAGGGGCGGCGGGTCAGCCTCACGCCCAGCCGCCCTGGCGCACCCGCGTGCGGCGGAGCAGGAGGAAGAACACGGGGCTACCGGCCAGCGCGGTGAGCACCCCGAGGGGGATCTCGCGGGGGGCGGCGAGCGTGCGGCAGAGGAGATCGGCGACGACGACGATCAGCGCGCCGCCGAGCACCGATGCCGGCAGCAGCAGGCGGTGGCTCGGCCCGATCGTCATCCGCACCAGGTGCGGGATCACCAAGCCGACGAAGAGGATGATGCCCGACACTGCCACCGCCGACGCGGTGAGCACGGCGACGACGATCATCGAGGTGAGGCGCAACCATTCGACGTCGACGCCGAGGTGGCGCGCGGAGCGCTCGCCGAGCGCGAGCAGATCGAGCTGCCGGCTGCGCGACAGCGCCACGGCGATGCCGATCACCGCGAGCGGCAACACGGCCAGCACCTTGGACCACGTCGCCTGCGACATCGAGCCGAGCTGCCAGAAGGTGATGCTGCGCAGCTCCGCGTCGTCCGAGAAGAACGTGAACAGACCGATCACCGCGCCCGTCATCGCGTTGACGGCGACCCCGGTCAGGATCAGCGTGACGACCTCGGTCCGCCCGTTCGACCGGGATGCGGCGTACACGCCCATGACGGTCACCAGCCCGCCGACGAACGCGGCGACGGCCACGCTCCATGTGTCGAGCAGGGTGAACCCGAGCACGATCGAGGCCACCGCACCGAGCGCCGCACCCGACGACACTCCGACGATCCCGGGCTCGGCGAGCGGGTTGGCGAACGTGCCCTGCATCACCGCACCGGCGCAGCCGAGTGAGCTGCCGACCAGCAGCGACAAGGCGACGCGCGGCATGCGGATGTCCCACAGCACCGACTCGCCGATCTGGTCGGGCACCGGCCCCCGGTCGATGCCCAATCGGTGGAGGATGGAGCCGGCGATCTCCTGCGGTGAGATCGCGAACGCTCCCCGGCCGACCGCCAGGATGCACGCGACGACGAGCGCGATCGACAGCAGGGGCACGACCAGCGCGGCCCGGCGACCCTCACTCACGCTGGATACAGCTGGGCAATGATCTCGCGCAGCGCCTCGGGGGATCGCGACCCGAAGCTGTACAGCAACCCATCCTCCACCGTCACGATGCGACGATCGAGGCCGGCCGGCGTCTGGGCGATGCCAGGGATCTGCACCAGCCCGTCGATGCCACCGACGGACTCGAGCCCCGTCGTGGTCATCAGGATCACATCGGGTGCGGCCTCGACCAGCGCTTCCGCGGTGAGCGGTGTGAACGGGTCGTCGAGACCCATCGCCGTCCCCGCGTCGATGCCCCCGGCAGCGGCGATCATCGAATCGGCGCCGGAACCCGGGCCGCCCATGAGATACACGCCGGCGGTGCCGCGCATGTAGAGGAACGCAACAGCCGGGTGTTCCGCGGCCGCAGGTATCGAGGTCTGCACCGCGTCGATCTCGGCCTGAGTCCGATCGACGAGCGCGGCACCCGCCTCAGGCACCCCGAGTGCGTCGGCGATCAGCTGGATGCGCGGGCCGACATCGTCGAGGCTGTCTGGTGCATCGACCACGACGACCGGCACACCTGCGTTGCGGATGTGCTCGAGCGCCTCAGGGGGCCCGGTGTCGGTCTGGGCCAGCACGACGGTCGGGCGCAGGGACAGCACCGACTCGGCGGACACGTCGTGACCCTGGGTGACGACGGGCAGGCCGGACGCCTCGGGGAACGTGGCAGCGACGTCGCGGCCCACCACGCGGTCACCGAGGCCGAGCGTGAACACGATCTCGGAGATGTTGCCCCACAGCGGCAGGACGCGGCTGGCGTCGGTGACGGTGACCGACGACCCGTTGGCCGAGTCGACCGTGGCGGGGAGCTGCGGGGTGGGGTGATCGGCCACAGGCACGAGCGGCACCGCCGGGGCGGCCGATCCGCCGGCGCCGGCGGTCGTCGCCGGCGGGACGTACAGCGGCAGGGTGGACGGCGCCGACCCATCTCCGGATGCATCCGCGGACGCGATCGTCGTCGCCACCGTCGATGACGCGGCGGGGCGCGCCGCCTCGCTGCTGGAGGAGCACGCCGCCGCGGCGAGGGCGAGGCCGGCGAGCGCCAGCCACGCAGCCGGTCGCCTCACAGCCGGCCCTGGCGGCGGAGGAAGGCGAACGTGCCGGCGGCGCCGAGCGCGACGACAGCGCTCGCTCCGCCGATGATCCACGCCATCTGCGCGCCGCTGGCGCCATCATCGGTGGGCTCCGACACCGACGTGATCAGCACCACGCTCGTCGTGGTCGACGACGAGGTCATGGGCGCCGACGTGGTGGTGGTGGTGGTGGTCGTGGCGAGGGTGGTGGACGGCGCGAGCGTCGTGTCCGTCGTGACGGTGGTCGCGCTCTCGACGACGGGAGGCGCCGTCGTCGGGGCAAACGTGCCGGGCGCGATGGTCGGGGCCGCGGTCGGGGCAACCGTGGGCGCAGCGGTCGGCGATGCCGTCGGCTCCGGTTGCGGCGCCTCCGTGGGCGCTGGGGTCGGTGGGACCGTCGGGGTGGTCACCGCGGCGAAGAACACGGGCACGATGACGTCCTGTGACCTGTCGGTCGATCGCGTGTGGTCGTTGCGGGTCACGACCGCGCACTGCACCGCGGTGCAGTCGATCGTGTCGCTCAGCTGCTTCTCGACCTGCACGATGGTCGTGAACGTGCCACCGGGCCCGTAGGGAACCGCGAGACCGACACCGTAGGCCGGGGGGTCGGAGGAGATCCAGGAGGAGGAGCCGTTGGTGCCGGTGAGGTCCACCCCGCCACCGCACGGCGACGGCGCCTGGCCGGCGGGTGGCACGACGCAGAACGCGACGTAGACGCCCTTGCACTCGTCGAAGCCGGTGCCGGTCACGGTGACGGATTCGCCGTTCGGATCGAGGTCGACGGTCTTCGAGACGACGATCGACGGTGGACCCGACGACGTCGGGGTGCACGTCGCAGCGGCAGGCGTCGCGGCGCCCGCCGGCGCGGCCACCCAGCCGATCAGCGCGCCACACGCCACCGCGGCGAAGGAGAGGGACTGCACGACACGATTCATGGGAAGTACCGATCGAGGTTAGGGCTGCCTACTACACTCCGTCCAACGGGCATGCTGATTTTTACGACATTTTGTCGTGAAGACGTTGACGGCGGCGATGCCTCCCACCAGACTGCGCCGGCAGGAGGTGACCAAATGGTGACGGTCGAGGGTCGAGTCGACGACGGTGTCCAGTTCTCGGAGACGATCAAGGTCGCATCGTGGGAGGTCCACGACCAGGCGGAGCGGTCGCTGTTCATGCGGCGGCTGCTGGCCGGCGAGGCTCCGATCGAGGAGTACGCCGGACTCGTGGCGCAGCATCACTTCGTGTACGACGCGCTCGAGACCGCTGCCGCGAGGATGGCCGGCGATCCGATCGCCGGCCCCTTCGTCGAGCCGGCGCTCACCCGCGGGCCAGCACTGGCCGCCGACCTGGAGTCGCTGCTCGGGCCCGAGTGGCGCTCGCAGATCACCCCGAACGCCGGCACCCGCGAGTACGTCGCCCGGATCGAGGAGGTGTGCTCCGACTGGCCCGGCGGCTTCGTGGCCCATCACTACGTGCGCTACCTGGGCGACTTGTCGGGCGGCCAGATCATCCGCCGCATCCTGCAGCGCACGTACGGCATCGAGGATACGGCCGGCGTCAGCTTCTACGTATTCGACGAGCTCGGCAACGGGGTGCAGTTCAAGAAGCGCTACCGCGAGCTGCTCGATGCTGCCCCGTGGTCCGACGACGAGCGGCAGCGGATCATCGACGAGGTGATCCTCGCCTTCCGCCTCAACACAAAGGTGTTCGACCTGCTCTGATCGACGCGCCGGGTCACCGTGCGACACCCCACGCGTACGGTGCATCCATGACCCGAGTCCGGACGTGGTACGTGTGCAGCGACTGTGGCAGCGGCCACCCCAAGTGGGCAGGGCGCTGTGCCGCGTGCTCGGCCTGGAACTCGCTCGTGGAGGAGGAGCCGCCGCTGACGTCGTCCGTGGTCGGCGCCGCTGCCATGGCGCAGCGCATCGGCGAGGTCGATCCCCTCGCCGCAGCACCGAGCGCCACGGGGCTGTCCGAGCTCGACCGGGTGCTCGGCGGCGGGCTGGTCGCGGGGTCGGTCACCCTGCTGGGTGGCGAGCCGGGCATTGGCAAGAGCACGTTGTTGATGCAACTGCTGGCCGCGTGGCAGGGCCCAAGCCTGTACGTGACCGGCGAGGAGAGCGCCCAGCAGGTGCGCCAGCGTGCCGAGCGGTTGGGTGTCGGCGACCAGCCGATCTGGCTGCTGGCGGAGACCGACCTCAACTCGATCGTCGCCGCGATCGACCGCGACTCGCCGACGATCGTCGTGATCGACAGCATCCAGACCATGACCGACCGGGCGGCGGGTTCGGCGCCGGGCACCGTGGTCCAGGTGAAGGCGTGCGCCCAACGGCTCGTCACCGAGGCCAAGGCGCGCGGCATCGCCACGGTGCTCGTCGGCCACGTCACGAAGGAGGGCAGCCTGGCGGGGCCGCGCGTGCTCGAGCACATGGTCGACACCGTGCTGACGTTCGAGGGCGACCGCCACCACCACCTGCGCATGCTGCGGGCAGCCAAGCACCGCTTCGGCGCCACCGGTGAGCTCGGGATGTTCGAGATGTGCGAGACCGGCATGCGCGGCGTCCCCGATGCCAGCGCGTTGCTGCTGACCGATCGCCGTCCCGGCGTGCCCGGATCGGTCGCCGTGGCGACGCTCGATGGCCACCGCCCGATCGTCGTCGAGGTCCAGTCGCTCACCAACCCGCTGCACCAACCGACGCTGCCGCCGCGACGCAGCGCGCAAGGGCTCGATCCCGGCCGGCTCTCGCTCCTGCTCGCCGTGCTCGACCGCCGGGCCGGCTTCGGCGCGGCGAGCACCGAGGTCTACGCATCGGCGGTCGGGGGCGTGCGCATCAGCGAGCCCGGGGCCGACCTCGGCGTGTGCCTGGCCATCGCCTCGGCGCTGTGCGATACCGCCCTGCCGTCCGATCTCGTCGTGTTCGGCGAGGTGGGCCTGGCCGGCGAGTTGCGGATGGTGGCACACGCGCCGCCGCGGCTCTCGGAGGCCGCGCGCCACGGCTTCCGCCGCGCGATCGTGCCAGGGTCGTGCACGGCGGTCGTACCGGGCGTCGACACCCTCCGGGCCTCCACGCTCGCCGAGGCCCTGACGATCGCCTCGCTGTTCCCCAGTTCGCGGGCGAACGCTCGCGTCGTCCCGATCCCCGTCGGGATCTGACCGTGCGGCCGAAAGACCCCATGCCACGGCGCTGCGCCGCCCCGTAGACTTCGCCCATGCCCGGCCCGTTCCGACCCGCCGCGAGCAGCGACTTGCGCGACGCGCTCGCCCGAGTCGCTCCCGGCACCCCGCTGCGCGCCGGGGTCGAGCGCGTCGTGCGGGCGAAGATGGGCGCCCTGGTGGTTGTCGGCGACGGGCCCGAGGTGTTGGCGATCTGCTCCGGTGGGTTCCCGCTCGATCTGCCGTTCACACCGCAGCGGCTCAGCGAGCTGGCGAAGATGGATGGGGCGATCATCCTGTCCAGCGACGGCGAGCGCATCGCGCGCGCCAACGTGCACCTGCTGCCCGACCCGTCGTTCCCGACCAGCGAGACCGGTACCCGCCACCGCACCGCCGAGCGGGTCGCTCGCTCGCTGGAGGTGCCGGTGATCAGCATCTCCGAGGAGATGGCGGTCATCCAGGTCTACGTCGGTGCCGCCCGCCACCAGGTGCAGGAGGTCGGCCGCCTCCTCGACCGGGCCAACCAGGCGCTGCAGACCCTCGAGCGCTACAGCACCCGCCTCGACGACGCGGTCGGCGAGCTGACCACGCTCGAGCTGGAAGACCTGGTGACCCTGCGCGACGTGGGCGTCGTGCTCCAACGCAGCGAGATGGTCCACCGCATCTCCGATGAGATCGAGACGGCGATCATCGAGCTCGGCCTCGACGCTCGCCTGTTGCGCCTGCAGTTCGACGAACTGTACGGCGACACCGACGACGACCTCAGCCTGGTCGTCGGCGACTACGTGCCGGCCGACCGCTCGGTGCACGCCGTGCTCGATCAGCTGGCCGCGCTCGACGACGACCAGCTGCTCGACCTCCGTCTGGCGGCGAGCTGCCTCGGCCTGCCGCACGAGAAGGGCACCCAGCTCGACCTCAACCAGGGCCTGTCGCCTCGCGGCGCCCGCCTTCTCGGTCGCGTACCCCGCCTCCCGCAACCGGTCGCGCTGGCCGTAGCCGAGCACTTCGGCGACCTGTCCAAGATCCTCCGGGCCACCGTGCCCAATCTCATGGAGGTCGAAGGTGTCAGCGCCGAGCGGGCCCAGGCGATCAAGGACGCGCTCTCCCGTCTCACCGAGGAAGCGATCCTCGACCAGTACGTGTAGGTTCGCTCACATCGCTCGCTTGTCTGCGCCTGAGCGCGCCGATCGAGGTGACTGAATCGACTCAGGTTCGGGCTGTGGCCGGGCCGAGGAGCTCGCGACGCAGCTCGACCAACTTGGGGGCCGGCTCGGCGTCACTCCATGGATCGGCGGCCAGCGCTCGCTCGTAGGAGCCCCACTCGGCGCGCACCGCGGCGAGGTCGCCCTGACGAGCGTGTGCCTGCATCCGCAGCGCGACCAGGTCCTCGTGACCCGGCAGGACGCGCAGTCCCTGACCGGTCGCCCAGAACACCCCCTCGACGTCGTCGAGCTCGAGACATCGCTGCGCCATGTCGACGGCGGCACCCGTCGCCAGCAGGATCAACTCGGTGACGGTGCCCTCGGCGTCGGGCCAGAGGTACCCCGTCCCGGCGAAGGGCAGATCGCTGACGAGCGCCAGACCGGGACGGATGACCTCGATCGCCGCCTCGGGAGTCAGGCAGCGCGCGGCGTCCACCCGGGCTCGGAGCAGTTCGGCGTCGGTGACGACGAGCGGATGCAGTGGTAGCGATTCCGACAGCGTCCGGCCGATCCACTCCTGCCCGTGTGGGCAGACCTGGTGGCGCCCGAGGCTCCGCCGAGCGTCGCTGACGACGTTCGCGAACGTGGCATCGCGCACATCGGTCTCCCACAGCGCGGCCCGGGCGCCGCCACGGGTCGCACGGTGGCGATGCACCGCCAGCCAGCACACGAGCTCCTGCGCCTTGCCCCGCTCGAAGCGGACGTCGATGCCGGCGCCGTCGTGGACGCGCACGCCGCCGAGCACACGGACCAGGACCTCCCACTCGCGCTCCTCGAACACCGCGATGTCGGCCTGGGCTGCAACGTCCTGATCGAACGGCGCCGGACCGGCGAGGTGCTCCCGCTCGGCGTCCTCGACGAGCTGCATCACCGCATCGACGTCGGCGGGTTCGATCCCGATCGGTTCGATCGGGAGGCCGTAGGGGTCGAGCACCCAACACGGTCCGTCGCGATGCAGGTGCGCCGCGGGCGGCGCAAGGTACCCAGATGCTGTCACCAGCGCGACGCCCGCAGCCGGTGACTCGGCCAAGGCCTTGAGCTCGTCGGGTGCCTCGGTGGCTGCGCCGAGCACGATGATCGCCGGCTCCCAGCGTTCGAGCGTGGTTCTCGCTCGTAACGCGAAGGTGGTCGCACCGGCGCATGTCGCGGCGCGGATCGTGCCTGCCGCGGCGCGAGCCATCTCGGCGGCACGCTCCACGTCGAGGTCGGCGTCGAGGTCGGGTCGGGCATCGGCGAGCCGTGGTGGCAGACCGACCATGGCGAGCGACGCGCCGATGGCGAACGGGGACACTGCGAGGCCGAGACCGATCGCGTCGAGGATCGCGGCCGTGTCCGGCAGTGAGGCGTCGACGTGGAGCGCGCCGACTGCCTCCACATCGATGTACAGCTCGGCGCCTTCGCTCGTACCCAGGTGAACGAGTGCCGGACACGGCAGCCCGGCGGTTCGTGCGACCGGCAGCAGGTCATCGAGGGTGACGCCGCCAGGCAGACGGAACCAACCCGCGTCGAGCGGTCGCCAGGGTGCCGGGAGGACCACAGCGGATCCGAGTCGGACATCGACGGTCCCGTCGAGGTGCACACGCACGAGGTCGGGTTGCGCCGCCTGGTCGCGGAGCGCACCAGCCAGGGCGCGCAGCACCACGTCGAGGCGAACCAGTCGATCGGTCGCGCCGAGCGCTCGCAGCGTCATCTCCGTCGACCCGGACGGGAGCACGGCCACGAGGCGAGCCTGAGCGCTCGCCCGGCGCAGTGCAGCGCGCCGGCGGGCGTCGACGAGTGCCAGCGCGCCCCCGCCGACGAGGACGGCCGCTCCGAGTCCGAGCGGGACGGCGTGGTTGCGGCTGCCCGGAGCCGCGGTGCCGAGCAGCTCGGCGTCGAGCTCGGGCACCGTGGTCGGCACGGGCGCAGGCAGCGCCTCGCCCCTCGACGGGCCCGCGCCGCCAGCCGCCGTGACGGGCACCGGGGACGGCAGGATCGCGATCTCGGGCGTCGCGGACGGTGGCGGCGCTGTTTCCACGGTCGCGCCGGGTGATACGGCCGGGGTGTCCGGCGGCGGAGCCGTCGACGGGATCACGGTGCTGTCGGAGTCTGCGCTCGGCATCGACGTGTCAGCGGTGGTCACCGGCGCAGGCGGCGACAGCGGCGGCGCCCAGGCCAGCTCCGGCGGAAGGATCACCTCGTCGCCGGGATGGATCATCGCCGGGTCGTCGTAGCCGAACAACGGCGCGTTGAGGTCGAGCAGCGCGTGTGTGGCGACGAGCACTTCGGCGTCGCTCGCCGGGCGGCCGAACGTGACCTCCAGGTGTTCCTCGGCGATCTCCCAGTACGAGTCGCCGGGCTCGACGAGATGGGTGCCGGCGGCCGAGTCGATCGCCGGAGCGTTCGGAGCTGCACCGGCGACGGCTGACTCAGCGGCAGCGCCGGCGGGAAGCTGCAAGATCCAACCGGCGCGCAGACTGCTCGGCGTCGTCAACCGACCGCCGTCGGGCTGCGCACGACCCGCGTTCAGCTCGAGGATCTCGCGCCAGCGGGTTCGGTCACCGAGGTGCCGCTCGGCGATACGGAAGAGCGAGTCGTTCTCACGCACCTGGACCTCGGGGAGTGCAGACGAGTGGACCACAGCGGGCCGAACCGGCACGTCCGGGCGCGGCAGGGACGACGCGGCAGCGGCCAACGAGGCCGGACGCGACGGGAGCGGTGACGGCCCACCGACCGGCATCGGCGCCAGAGGAACGAGCGCGAACACGGCGGCGACCAGCCGCTGGGCGATCGCTCCGAACCCTCCACCCGGTGGCGATCCAGGGACGGTGACGGGCGGTACCGACGATCCTGCCACGGGCCGGTGCCGCGGTCGGTCGCGCCGTGCCCGGCCTTGGACCGTGAACTCCTGCACGACGGCGACGAGGAAGCGTGCCCACACGATCCAGGCGGCGATCGCGAGCACGCCGAGCAAGATCGCTTGCTCATCCCGTAGGTCGATGGCATCGCGGCCAGGCCACGGATTGCCGACCGTCGCGACGAGGAACCACGGCACGCCGACGAGCAACGCGGCGAGGACGACGACGCTGAGGATGCCCTTGGGAACGCGAGCGGACATCAGCGTCCCGCCTCGCTCGCGCCCCGAACGCTCTCGGCGCTGGCCTGTTCGGACACCGTGGCGCCGCCCGGAAGGATCAGGTAGTCGACGGACTCGGTCACGGTGACGACGATCGCCCCGCCCACCATCGCGACCGAACCGGTGGCACCCTGCGCAGCGAGCATCGACTGTGCCCGGCCGATGGCGGCGTCGACGTCGAGCTCGCCGCCGAGCAGCTCGGCGTCGTCGGGTTGGACGGCGGCGCGCGCTGCTGCTTGCGCGGCACTCTGCGCAGTGCGGCGCGCCTGCAGCTGACGACCGCCGTCCAGTACCAGGCCCGCGGCGGCGAGCAGGGCCGGGATCATGATCACCACCAGCAGCGACACGCTGCCGCGTTCGCCGTGCACCCGGGAACGGCTCATTCGCCACCTCTCACCCGGTCGATCACCTCGGTCGCTGTCGCGCTCAGCGTGCGATCGCCGAGCGCGAGGTGGAGGTCACCGACATCAGCGAGGCTGACGTCGCAACTGACCGTCACCGTGACGTGGCCCCCCGGACGGAGGTCGCTGGCATCGACGGTGACATCGTGGCTCGCACAGGACAGGCCGGAGCCGGCGAGCGACGCGTCGACGACCTGCTCGGCACGGCTGGCGGCTGCACCTGCGGTCTGGGCCTGGGCCGCGGCGCGCGCCGCCGAGCGAGCGGCGAAGGTCACGTCGTTGCGCGCCGTCGTCGTGCGGCCGAAGGCCACGACGAGCGCGATGAGCGCGAGCACGACGGGTACCAGGATCACGACCTCAAGCGGACCCGAGTCGCCACGTTCACCGTGCAGTCGTCGCTCGGTCACGGCCGTTCGTCCTCGGGGATGAACCGCTCGACCGGAGCGGTCGCGGTCTCGGAGACGTGGTATGACCCGATGGGTACGACCTGGAGCACGTCGGCGCTGACGGTGACGGTGATCCACTGGTCGTTCGCGTCGACGGACACCGACACGTTGTGTGCGGTGCTGCCGAGTGACGACATCAGCGTGCTGGCGACGCCGGCCGGATCCCCGCTGCCCGAGGCTGCGGCGATCGCCGCGTCCTGGGCCGCGGCCTGCGCGCCGTGCCGCACGTTCATCGCCAGCGCGTACTGGAGCACGAGCCAGACGGCGACCAGAAGGCACGGCAGCACGATCACCGAAGCGAGCAACCCGCCGTCCCCCCGGAGCCGGCGAGCCGTCTCGCCTACTCCGGGATCTTCGACGCCTGCGAGTTGAGTCGGGCGATCACGATCGCGGCGACAGCGACCGCGGCCACCGCCAAGGCGACCAGGAAGATCACCCCCGCGGTCAGCTCCCCGCGATCGTCGCGGGCTCGTCGAACGGTCGTGACGAGGCGCTGGCGCGCCACCGCCCACGCCACGAACACTCGGATCGGAAGCTGCGTCATGTGATCGTGTCTCCTTGGTGTCTGCTCGACGCTCGTCTCGGTCAGCGCGTCGGTGAGGGCGGTGCACGGCGGTCATTCCAGGAACGCGGCGACGGCCGGGTAGGCGATGAGGACGACAGCGGCAATCGCCATGAGCGCCGGGGCGACACCCATGGTCTCGGACGCCTGGTGCGCGTCCGCTTCGGCCTCGGCGAGCTGCCGCGTGCGCAGCGCGGCGGCCTTGGCGGCCAACGTCTCGCGCACCCGCGAACCGCTCTCGCCGGCCAACGCCATCGAGGCCGAGAGCTCGCGCAACGGATCCACGCCGATCGTGGCGCCGAGCTGGTCGATGGCGTCCCAGAGCCGCTGCCGGCGCGTGTGGGCGGCCGACATCACGGCGGACAGCTGCTCGAGCTGCGGGCCTCGGCCGGCCGCCGCGGCGTCGAGCAACGCCTCCTCCACCCCAGCGCCACCGGCCAGCTCGATGGCGACGACGTCCGTGAACACCGACAGCGCCTGGGCCCAGGCCCGGCGGGCGGCCGCAGCTCGCGACCTCAGCGCGAGGTCGGGGTACACCCACCCGAAACCGGCGAGCAGCAGTGTGCCGAGCAACAGGTAGATCGGGGGGACGGCGACGGCAAAGAGCGGGAACAGCAAGGTGGGGACGAGACCGAACGCCGCGAACAGCGCGCTGTAGCCGAGCTTGTCGAGCATGTGCCGTTCGGGCGTGGTCCCGACAAGGGCGATGTCGGCGGCCAGCCTCGGGGAGGTGCCGCCGGCCAGCTGTCGTGCGAGGCGCTCCCAACGCCGGAGGACTCCAGCCGACGAGGCGTGGGCCGTCCGCGGCTGGCGCAACTCGTCGGCGACGACTCGCAGGGGTCGCGGCGGAGGGAACAGCGCTCGGGCGATCAGCCACACGCCCGCGCCACAGCACGCGGCGAAGACGCCCATCCAGATCATGTGGTGCCGCCGGTGGCCGGGTGATCGACGCGGAGCAACCGAGGGCTCGTTGCCGGCCGGGACAGCGCGAGCATCGTCGCGATCGAGACGGCGAGCAGGCCAGTGACGGCGACCAGGACGAGCTGACCGGTCACCGTGCCGAACGGTTCGAGGTAGTCACGGTTGGACACGAGCAGCAGGCCCGTGAAGAACGCGACGACGCCGGCGATCAGCTGTGCGGTGCGGTAGGTCCGGGCGCGGGTCGCGTTGATGCGCAGCTGCATGGCGACGGCGTCGCGGGTGGACGTCGCCACGGCGGAGAGCATGCCGGACAGGTTCGATACCGAACGCCGCTCGGCGAGGAGCAGCGCGAGCACCACCGTGTCGGCGATCGGATCGTCGACGTCGGCCGCGAAGCGGTGGAGTGCACCGGCGAGGTCGCCGCGCTCGGCGCGCACCTCGAGCGCGCGCACCTCGTCGGAGATCGCCGCTGGGGCGACCCGGGCCGACTTGCTGATGGCCTCCCGGAGACCGGCGTTGGCGAGCAACAGGTCGCGGAGCATCTCGGCCCAGACCGCGACCGCCTCCGAACGGGCGATCTCGCGCCGTCGCCGAGCGCGCACCCCGGCCAGCGAGGGCGCCACCCAGCCCAGCCAGGCGAGGGCGCCCGCCGCTGCGATCCATCCCGTCCACCACCAGCCGATCAGCGCACCGAGCGCGGCGAGACCGAGTCGCAGCAGCAGCCGATCGATCCGAGCCGCGCGGTGCCTGATCGCGCTCGCCGGCCGGTCCAGCACGCCGGACCACGCGGCGGCGATCATCAGGATGCCGATGCCGAGCGCGGCACCGCACAGTCCGCCGAGCAGTGCGCGGTTCATCCCCGCCACCACCCGACCGGGTTGGTCAGCAGTCGATCGTCGAACCCATGCTCCACCAGCCGATTGCGCCGGGTGTCGGACAGGTGCGCCTGCGGCACACCTCGGCCGGAGTCGTCCGGCACGAAGACCCGGTTCAGCTGCACCTCGGTGCCGTTCCAGCCCGCGGCTTCGCACACCTCGGTCACCACGCGCCGGCCGCTTCGATCGCGTCCGAGGTGCACGAAGAAGTCGACCGCGTCGGAGATCACCAGTGCGGCGATCTCGAACGACATCGCATCCGCACCTTGGGTGATGTACTGGGCCAGCTTGCGCCACGACGTGGCGGCGCTGTGGTGGTGCACGGTCGAGACGCTCGGGTGGCCGTGCTGCATCGCGAGCAACATCTCCCGCGCTGCTCCCGCGTCGCGGACCTCGCCGACGACCAACCACTCCGGGTTGAACCTGAGCGCCTGGCGGACGAGATCGGACTGCGTGATCTCGCCGACGCCTTCGACGTTGGCCTCGCGCGTCTCCCACTCCAGCACGGCGCCCGCCCGCTCCGCGTCGTCGCCGATGTTCAGCTCGCGGGTGTCCTCGATCACGACCATGCGCGTCGCCACCGGCAGCTCGTGGAGCAACGCCCGAACGGCCGTGGACTTGCCGGCGCCGGTCTCGCCGGACACGACGATGCGCAGCCGGGCCCGCATGGCCGCGGCAAACATCGATCGCATCGCCTCGTCGATCGTGCCGAGTTCGACCAGTTGGGCGAGCGACACCGCGGGCAGGACGTTGCGGCGGATGGCGACCTGCACGTGCGGCGACACCACCATCGTCGCGGCCATGCGCGAGCCGTCGGGCAGGCGCAGCACGAGCAATGGCCGGCCGTCGTCGAAGCGGCGCTCGGTGCCCCCGGCCCGTCGCGCGAGCCGCGCGACCTCGTTGCGGAGATCGTCGTCGTCGGTGAACAGCCGGGTGGGATATCGCTCGGTGCGCCCGTCGGCGAACTGCAGCCACGTCGCGTCTGGGCCGTTCACCATGATGTCGGTGACGTCGGGGATGTCGAGCAGCACCTGGAACTTGCCCGAGCCGAAGTAGCCGGCGATCGCCTTCGCGACGAGGTCGCTCTCGACGGCGAGATCGATGGGCGGCTCGCCGTGCTCGACCGCGCGACGTGCGCGGACGGCGAGGTGCCGCGTCGCGACGTCGTGGGCGAACGCTTCGCGTTCGAGGTCGTCGATCCCACCACCAGCGGCGCCGGCGTCGACCAACGCTTCCTGGATGACCTCGATCAGTTCCTCGACGGTGACCGCGCCGGGCACGTGGATCAGGCTCCGCGCCGCCGCGCGATGCGCCGGCTGCTGCCGGCGGGTCGCCCCATCGATGCCTCAGTCGACTCCACCTCGGACCGTCCTCTCAGTTGTTCACGCGCCGAGCAACGTTGGCCGGCCCCCGCCGATCCTCAGCACTGCGCCTCACACCCAGAGGTGTGTGCACCAGCGCGCGACATCCGGAACAGTAGCGCCGAGAAAATCCACGCCGATCACACGTCGCTGGGACAGGTAGGGCCGCGAGGTGCCGACTTCTTGCACGATCTTGCGGAGCTCGGCGGGACGGGTCCGGATCCCGGAGCTTCGGGTGGTTCAGTGCGCGCCGAAGCGTGAGCTCGGCTCCAGAGCGGGGACAGAGCCCCCACCCGTGCCGTCAAGCACCGGGCCAACCCATGCGGCGTCACCTATCCAGCGCACCTGCCCCCGGACCGCCGTCGAGGGCGCGCATCGGCGGGGGACGTAGCCTCGGCTGGTGGGGTTCGACATCGAGGTGGCCGTCGACTCGGACGTCGTCGAGTTCGTACAACTCGAGACACGGCTGTTCAACGAGGACGCCGGCGTCCACGAACCGCAGGTCGACGGGTCGTGGCCGGAACGCCAGGGCAGCGAGGACTTCTTCCGTCTGTTGGCGGATCCAGGCAGCGTGGTGCTCGTCGCCCGCGTCGGCGCCGAACTCGTCGGGATGCTCGCCGGGTACACCAGCGCCGGTTCGCCGACCAGGCCCCGCAGCCGGAGCGCTTGCCTGCGCAGCCTGTACGTGGATCCCTCGCATCGTCGGGCCGGCGTGGCCGCCGCCCTCGTCGATCGGTTCGTCGCCTGGGCGAGCGCGCAGAACTGCACCGACGTGTTCGTCGACAGCTATGCCGCCAACGAAGCAGCGCGGGGCCTCTACGAACGGATGGGATTCGAGCCTCTGAGCGTGCGCCGAGCCCGCATCCTGAACTGATCACCGCGACCGAACTGCCTGCCACCGCCTCGAAGCGCCCGGTGAGTCGTTGATTCGTGTGAGATGGCCGGCGAGTCGTCGAGGACCCCGGCGACGGTCGCGCGCCAGATGACGTCAGCCGGTCGGCGTGCCATGGCGACGAGCGCCGTGGCCTCGGGTAGGGGCGCTGGCTGGCCGCCGCCGAGCGTCGCGCGGCGACCTCGCCGCGCCGCGGATCGAGGCGACGAGCAGCAGCCCGACGGACAGCAGCGCCATTCCAGCGAGCTCGACGAGCGACCACTGCACCCATCGCGGCGGAGGCGACGACGAGCGGATGACCGACGCCAATCGGAGCGGGACCGTCGACGCCGACGCGAGCTCGCGCTCGGAGCGCGGCTCGGGCTCGGGCTCGGGCTCGGGAACCGGTTGCGGTTGTGGGGTGCGCGACAACGACGCCGCCGACACGCCCGGTACGTCGATGGCGGAGAGGTCGATGCGATACAGCGACGCGTCGACGACCGCTTCGCTCATGTCCCAGGCGTTGTTCGAGTAGGCGATCACCACCTGATCGCCCTGCAGGTGGGGCAGGACGAACGCGCCGTAGTCGTTGCACGTGGCGCACCGCAGTTCGGGTGTGAACCGGGCGACCTCGGTCCATGGGCCCTGCGGCAGGGCGGCGGTGCGCACGACGATGTCGTTGCCGAACCAGTCGTTCTCCTTCGAGGCAGCGACGTAGAGGTCACCGAAGCGCTCGACGGACACCGGCATCGAACGCTCGGCCGTGAGCACCGGCCGCGCGTCGACGTGGCGGTCGCTCCAACCGTCGCCGTCCCAGTACTCGGGAGCGAGATCCATGCGGCCCTTGGGAACGCGGGCGAGGAAGGCGTACGGCGAACACTCCTCGGAGAACCCGTACTCGACGGTGCCGAACTGCCGGTAGCAGTGCCCGAAGAGGTAGGTCCACTCGAGGTCCGAGACGATCGAGTAGCCGTACAGCGAGCGCGAACGGTCCGATGCCGGCGCCATGTCGACGAGTTGCAGATCGGGCAGGCTGAGCCGGGCCCGCCAGGTACCGATCGGGCGGGCCCCCTTGGCCGCCCCCGTGCCGTCGGCGTTCTGGACCTCGGCGAGGTACAGCCACAGGTAGCCGTCGGCGCCCAGCTCGGCGTCGAGCGGCCAGATCCACGACGTCAGCGACTGCTCGACCCACGAGCCGACGAACGACGTGCCGGCCCCGCCGCCGGGCGGCAGCAGCCGGAAGCACGGCCCGTCCTGGACGAGCGCCGCGTTGTGGGCGAAGCGATCGCCGAACAGGGACGCGTCGTCGCCGAGGAAGGCGTCCTGGAACAGCCACAGCAGGCGCCCGTCGGGCAGGGCGATCACGTGCGGGTAGTCGCCGCCGGCCAACCCGGCCGCGCCGTCCGCGGCAAAGAACGCGTCGAGCGCCGCGGCCGAGGTGTCAGCGGCGCACGCCTCGGTCACTGCCGGCAACGGAGGTGCAGTCGTCTCGTCCGCGGCGGCCGCCGGCGCGGTCGATGATCTGGCCGAAGCGGCGTGCGTGGGCGCGGCGACGCCGGTGACCACGGCGTACGCCGCGAGGGCCAACGCGAACAGCACGGCGCGACCGGCCATCGAGCCATCATCCCAGGCGGACGCCACCGGAGGCGGTCATTCAGCTGAGCGCCG
>CAZMGD010000058.1:0-25422 GCA_964565705.1 uncultured Ilumatobacteraceae bacterium
GTCGGCTTCGGCGTGTGGGCGCACCACATGTTCGCCTCCGGCATCGGCCCGATCTCGGTCACCATCTTCTCGATCACCACCATGGCGATCGCCATCCCGACCGGCGTCAAGATCGTCAACTGGGTGATGACGATGTGGGGTGGCAAGCTGAAGTTCACGGCAGCGATGCACTTCGCGATCGGCCTCATCGTGTTGTTCACGATCGGCGGCCTGTCGGGTGTCACGCATGCCGTGTCGCCGTCGGACACGCAGCAGACCGACACCTATTACATCATCGCTCACATCCACTACGTGCTGTTCGGTGGCGCCGTGTTCGGCCTGTTCGCCGGCTTCTACTTCTGGTTCCCGAAGGTGTTCAACCGGACGCTCGGCGAGACGCTCGGCAAGTGGAACTTCTGGTTCATGGTGATCGGCATGAACCTGACGTTCGGTCCGATGCACATCCTCGGCATGCAGGGTCAGCCACGGCGGATGCAGGTGTGGACCGAGGCCCGCGCCGGCGAGGGCTTCTTCAACCTCGGGTTCTGGAACCGGGTCTCGTCGGTGGGATCGTTGGTCCTCTCCGTCGGCATCTTGCTGTTCATCATCAACGTGGCGCTCACCGTCAAGCGCAAGCAGCCCGCTCCGCTCGACCCATGGGACGCCCGCACGCTCGAGTGGATGACGACGAACCCGCCGCGCGAGGAGAACTTCCCGGTGGTCCCGACCATCGAGCACCTCGACGAGTTCTTCCACCGAAAGTACGCCGAAGACCCCGACACCGGCATGCTCACGCAGGTGGCCACCGCCGAGGAGGTGATGGCCGAGCTCAACGCCACGCCCGACGCCCACCTCCACCTCCCATCGCGTTCCTACTGGCCGATCGTGCTGGCGTTCGGGCTCCCGGTGATCGGCATGGGCATCATCTACAACCGCTACGTCGCGGTGTTCGGCGCCGCGATCGTGCTGTTCGGTGCCTTTGGTTGGGCGCTCGAGCCGAGCGTCGCACCCGACAGCGACTACGAGCCCCCGAGTGAGGACAGCGCGGACACGAAGGAGCTGGCTCCCCTTGGCTGACACCACACTCACTGCGGTCGCGGCCGACGAGCACGCCGGGGTCGTGTCCCACGACGACATCCACGACGACGGCCATGATGCCCACGGCGGGCATCCGGTCACCACGACCGGGCTGTCCAACAACAAGCTCGGGATGTGGATGTTCCTCGGGTCGGAGTGCCTGCTGTTCGGTGGGTTGATCTCGACCTACATGCTGTATCGAGGCCGGATCGGCGACGGCCCCGCACCTGACCAGATCTACGACATCCCGTTCACCTCGGTCAGCTCGTTCGTGCTGCTGATGAGCTCGCTGACGATGGTGCTCGCGGTGTCAGCGGCCAAGCGCGGCGACGACCGGCACACCAGCCTGTGGCTGGTCATCACCGCCCTCCTCGGCACCACCTTCGTCAGCGGCCAGATCTACGAGTTCACCGCGTTCTACCGAGAGGGCCTCGGCTACACGACGAGCCTGTTCGGCTCGAGCTTCTACACGCTCACCGGTTTCCACGGCGTCCACGTGTCGGTCGGCATCATCATGCTGCTGTCGCTGATGGTGATGCTCAAGCGCAACAAGATCTCCGGCGACCGGGCCGAGACCGTCGAGCTGATCGGCCTCTACTGGCACTTCGTCGACATCGTGTGGATCATCATCTTCACCCTCGTCTACCTGATCCCGAGCTGACACGACCATGACCACGGCATCCGAACACGTCGAAGAGCTCCCCGGCGTCATCGAGGACGACGAGCACGAGAAGCACTTCTCCGACGGTCAGTACGTCATCGTCGCCCTGGTGCTCGCGGTCCTGACTGCCATCGAGGTGTCCACCTACTACGTCGACTTCGGGCCGCTGATGATGCCGGTGCTCATCGTCTTGATGATCATCAAGTTCTTCACCGTCGTCGCCTACTTCATGCACCTGAAGTTCGACAACAAGCTGTTCAGCATGCTCTTCTACACCGGCTTGTTCCTCGCCGTCGGCGTGTACTGCGGCGCCCTCGCCACGTTCAAGTTCTTCATGTGACGACTCACCGCCCGCCGGTGTCAGAAGCACCGGCCGTCGGTCCTGGTGAGGGGACGTTCCTGGTTCTGACACCTCGTGTCCGCTGGGACGCCGCGCCCGCGCGGGCGTAGCGTGGTGGTCGTGCTCGCCGTGAACCCATGGGCGTGGCAGCCCCACGCCGAGGTGTGGCTGCTGGTCGCGTTCTTGATCGGCGCCTACGTCTACATGGTTCGGGTGATCGGGCCGACCGCGGTGCCCGCTGGTCAACCGGTCGTGACCCGCCGCCAGGTCGCCTGGTTCGTCGGCGCGATCCTCATGTTGTGGGCATCGAGCGACTGGCCGATCCATGACATCGGCGAGAAGTACCTCTACTCGGCGCACATGCTGCAGCACATGATGCTCTCCTACTTCCTGCCCCCCATGGTGCTCTTGGCGACGCCGGAATGGCTGCTGCGGGTGCTGATCGGCAACGGGCGGCTCTACTCCGTGCTGCGCTGGCTGTGTCACCCCGTGGTCGCAGCCGTGGCCTTCAACGTCACGGTCATGATCACCCACATCCCCGGTGTCGTGAACCACAGCGTGCAGAGCGCGGTGCTGCACTACTCCTTGCACGTGCTCGTCGTGTCCATGGGCCTGCTCATGTGGATGCCGGTGATCGGGCCGTTCCCGGAGCTGCGCCTCGGGGACGTGGGAAAGATGATCTACCTCTTCGCCCAGTCGATCGTGCCCACCGTGCCCGCCGGGTGGCTGGTGTTCGCCGAGGGTGCCGTCTACAAGGTGTACGACATCCCGACCCGGGTGTGGGGGCTCAGCGTGCAGGAGGATCAGCAGATCGCCGGCGCGATCATGAAGACCGGCGGCTCGATCTTCCTCTGGACCGTCATCGGCGTCATCTTCTTCAAGTCGCTGAACAAGCAGTTCCGCCGCGAGAACAACGACCACGCCTACCGCCGCGACGTGCTGACCTACGACGAGGTCGCCGAGGAGTTCGACCGCACCCAACCCGCGGCCGACCCTCACGCGTCACCGCACTGAGTGGCTCTGTACTGAGTGGCTCGCTGCGCTCGCTGGCGGCGCCTGAGCGCGCCGAGCGGGGCTCGCTTCGCTCGCAGGGATTCGGCTGCGGCGCCGGTTCGTGGCGGTGCTCGCTGTGTTCGGGTTGCTCGCTGCGCTCGCGAGGCCTCGGCGCCGGTCACCACGCCGTTGCGTGTCATTCCCAGCGGAACAGCAGCGTGGCGGCGATCGGTAACACGATCGCCCAGGCCAGGAGGATCAGCCAGCTCGTGCCGGGTTGGTCGCCGGCGCCGCTGAGCGCTTCGCGCAGCACGTCGGCGAGAGCACCCGAGGGCAGCAGGCGGGCCACGGCGCGGATGCCGGCGGGCAGCTCGCTGAAGGGGATCACCATGCCGCCGAGCAGCAGCAGCACGAGGTAGATGCCGTTTTGGGCGGCGAGGTTGACCTCGGCGCGCAACCGTCCGGCGATCAACAGGCCTGCTCCGGCGAACGCGATCGTGCCGACCACGACCGCTGCGGCAGCCTCGGCCCAGTTCGCGTCGTCGGGACGCCATCCCAGCGCGAAGGACACCAGTACGAGCGCGACGAGCTGCACGATCTCGACGACGGTCACCGATGCGATCTTGGCGGCGAGCCACCGGCCACGACCGAGGGGCGTGGCCCCCAAGCGCTTGAGCACCTTGTAGCTGCGTTCGAACCCGGTGCCGATGCCGAGGCTGACCATCGCCGTCGACATCACGGCGAGCGCGAGGATGCCCGGCGCCAGGAAGTCGATCGGCTCGTCGGTGCCCGTCGGCAGCACGTCGACGAGGCTGAAGAACACGAGCAGGCCGACCGGGATGGCGATGATCAGGAGCAGCTGCTCGCCGTTGCGACTGAGCAGCTGCAGCTCGGCCCGGAGCTGGGCCCGGAACGCCTTCACGCATCACCGCCGGTGAGCCGAAGGAACACGTCCTCGAGGCTCACCGCGCCGGCTCGCAGGTCGATGACCTCGACGTCTGCGGCTTGCAGCCACGCCGACACGGTCGCCAACGCCGCGGGTGGGGGATCGTCGACCACGTACTCGCCCGGAGCAGACAACCGGGCGGGAGCGCCCGCCGTCGCCGCCAAGGCGGCGAGATCGAGCTCCCCGTGGACCCGCACTCGCAGCTCGCGACGCCCGCCGCGGAGCTCGTCGAGCGTGCCGTCGGCGACCACCCGGCCGTGGTCGAACACGACGACCCGATCGGCCACGCGCTGCACCTCGTCGAGCTCGTGGGTCGCGAGCACCACGGCGCAGCCCGAGGCGGCGAGTTCGGCCAGGATCGAGCGGATCGACGCCCGGCCGCCGACGTCCACGCCGGACGTCGGTTCGTCGAGGAACGCGACCTCGGGCCGGGCGGCGAGGGCGAGGGCGAGCGACAAGCGCTGCTTCTCGCCGCCGGACAGCCGCCGCCAGGCGGCTCCGACCCGGTCGCTCAGGCCGACGAGCTCGACGAGCTCACGCCAGTCGGCGCCGCGGTCGTAGAGGTCGCAGTAGAGCCGGGCCATGTCACCGACCCGGGCGCTCGGGTACACCCCGCCGTCCTGGAGCATGACGCCCATGCTCGCGGCGAGCTGGCGCTGGTCGCGGGAAGGGTCCAGCCCGAGCACGCGCACGGTCCCGACACTCGGCTGCCGGTATCCCTCACAGACCTCGATCGTGCTCGTCTTGCCTGCCCCGTTGGGCCCGAGCACGGCGGTGATCGCGCCGGCCTCGGCGGTGAAGCTGACCCCGGCGACAGCCGCCAGCGAGCCGTAGTGCACCTCGAGCGCGTCGACCTCCACCGCTGGCACGGCACCGGACGCTACGCCCGTCGCCCCTCAGCACCCAACCCACGCGTTCCTACCGCCGTGCTGCGCCCCGTCGGGGCAGCACGGCGGCAGCAGTCCGGATCAGCGGTTGCAGGTGCCGAGGTCGACGCGGAGCTGGGAGCCGGTGACCATCCGCGAGTCGTCGCTGGCGAGGTAGGCGATCGTCGCTGACACCTCGGCAGGTTCCATCATCGGATGCGGCAGGGTGTTCATGAAGATCGGCCCGAGCGTCTCGGCCTTGGCGCTGATGAGGTCCATCAGGGCGGGCACGTCGCCCATCGCGGTCAGGACGCCGGCGGGGTGCACGCTGTTGACGCGGATGTCGTACTCGCCGAGCTCGTTGGCGAGCGCCTTGGCGAGCCCGGTCACGCCGTGCTTGGCGGCGGTGTAGCCGAGCGTGAACGGCTGACCCTTGATGCCCGCGCTGGAGCTGATGAGGATGATCGAGCCACCGCGGCCCTGGCGGATCATGTGTGGTGCGGTGGCCTTCACCGTGAAGAACGTGCCGGTGAGGTTGGTGTCGAGCACGGCCTGCCATTGCTCGGCGGTCGTGTCCTCGAGCATCGCCCAGGCGAGGATACCGGCGTTGGCGACGACCACATCGATGCCGCCGAGCGCGTCGACCGTCTCTTGGGCGAAGCTCTCGAGCGCAGCGAGATCGCGCACGTCGACCCGGCGCGACACGACCTTGGTACCGAGGCCGAGGGCCTCGATCTGGCTCACCGTCTCTGCCAGATCGTCCGGTGTGGACGGGCGGACGCCGTTCTCGGGCACGGGCCCGCAGATGTCGCTGATCGCCAGGTTGGCGCCCTCGCTGGCGAGCCGGAGGGCGTGCGAGCGCCCCTGACCGCGAGCTGCTCCTGTGATGAACGCGACCTTGCCTTCGAGTCGTTGCACGATTCCCCCATTTCAACGAATGATGTGCCGACGCGGGCACCGTAGCCGACCGGCGAAAGCGGACTCGGGCCGAACCGGCTCGGCCAGTAGCCTCGACACGCTGTGATCGACGTCCGCCTGCTCCGAACCGATCTCGACGCCGTCAGCGCGGCGCTCGCCCGCCGCCACACGCCGGGCCTGCTCGATCAGTTGGCGGCCGCGGTCGCGCTCGATCAACGGTTTCGCGACCTGACAGCTCGACGCGATGACCTCCGCCGCGACGTCAACGACCTGTCGAAACGGGTCGGCATGTTGCGCCGCGAGGGCAACGTCGCTGAGGCCGAGACGCTCCAGGAGCGCTCGCGGTTGCTCGGTGACGACGAGCGGACGCTCGCCACCGAGCACGACGTGGTCAGCGCCGAGTTGCGCGAGGTGCTACTGCGCATCCCCAACCTTCCCCACCCCGACGCGCCCGACGGTGAGGGCGACGCGGACAACCCGGTCGTCAAGGGCCCTGTCAACATGCCCGCCGCGTGGACCGAGCACCAGCGCGTGCCGCACTGGGAGATCGGCGAGCAGCTCGGCGTGCTCGACAACGAGCGTGCGGTGAAGATCACCGGGGCGATGTTCACGATGCAGCGTGGCCTCGGCGCGACGCTGGCTCGCGCGTTGTGCCAGCTCGCGCTCGACCGTAACGCCGACGCGTTCGAGGAGGTCCGCCCGCCGACGCTCGTGTCGACGGCGACGCTCACCGCGACTGGCCACCTCCCCAAGTTCGCCGACGACGCGTTCTTCGTCGACCGCGACGACATGTGGCTGATCCCGACGGCGGAGGTGCCGTTGACGTCGCTGCACGCCGGCGAGATCCTGGCCGAGGCCGAGCTGCCGTCGCGCGTGATGGCCTACACCCCGTGCTACCGCCGGGAGGCCGGCTCGGCAGGGCGTGACACGCGGGGCATGCTCCGTTCGCACGAGTTCGACAAGGTCGAGATCCTCGCCGTGTCGACGCCCGAGCAGGCACCCGACCTGCTCGAAGAGCTCGTGGCACGGGCCGAGGGCACGATCGCCGCGCTGGGGCTGACCTACCGTGTCATCGAGATCTGCACGGGTGACATGGGTCAGAGCCATCACCGCAGCTTCGACATCGAGGTCTACGCCCCGGGCTGTGATCAGTGGCTCGAAGTCTCCTCGGTCAGCTGGTTCAGTGATTACCAGGCTCGCCGCGCCGACATCCGCCTGCGGCGCACCGGCGCCAAGGGCTCGGAGATCGCCCACACCCTGAACGGGTCGGCGCTCGCCGTGCCGCGCGTGTGGGCCGCGATCATGGAGACGTACCGCCAGCCCGACGGCACGGTCGCGATCCCCGAGGTGCTGCAGCCGTACATGCGCGGTGCCACCGTGATCGGCGCGCCGGGCTCATGAGTCTGCGCGACCTGCGCAATCAGTACGAGACCGCGGGGCTGGATCGCGACGCCCTGCTCGACGATCCGGTGACCCAGTGGCAGCAGTGGTTCGCGGTCGCCGAGATGGGCGGCGTGCCCGAGGCCAACGCGTGTGCGTTGGCGACGCTCGGCGCCGACGACGTGCCCGACGTCCGGTTCGTGCTGGCCCGCGGGTTCGACCACCTCGGGCTGACCTTCTTCACGAACTACGAGAGCGCGAAGAGCCACCAGCTCGACCAGCACCCGTACGCGGCGGCAGCGTTCCACTGGGAGGCGCTGCACCGCCAGGTCCGCGTGCGGGGCCCAGTGGTACGGCTCGACGAGGCGGCGAGCGACGACTACTTCGCGTCCCGGCCGCGTCCGAGCCAGCTCGGCGCGTGGGCGTCGCCGCAGAGCCAACCGATCCCGTCCCGCAATGACCTCGACCTCCTGGTGGAGGAGGTGGAGATTCGCTTCGAGGGTGAGCCGGTGCCGCGCCCGGACCACTGGGGCGGATGGCGGCTCGTGCCGATGTCGTTCGAGTTCTGGCAGGGTCGCCAGAGCCGGCTGCACGACCGCTTCCGCTACACGCGCGCCGCCGACGAGTCGGGGTGGGTGATCGAGCGGCTCGCGCCCTGAGCGGTCAGCCCTCGGCGTCGAGCCGGGCGGCCAGCTTCTTCGGCGCCACCGCCCGGTAGCTCTCCTCGATCCAGTCCTCGACGACGCCCGGATCGGGTGCATCGGGGTGGTCGAGGTGGACGGTGACCCACCCCCACTTGCCCAGCCCGTAGGCCATCTTCGTCACGGACTCCGACAGCAGCGCCTGCTCGGCCGACTCGGGCAGCTTGACACCGACGGTCGGGGATTCGCCGTTGCCGAAGAAGACGAAGATCTTCTTGCCGACCTTGGCGACGAGGTCGTCCTCCCACGGCGTGTCCTGCCATGCCTCGGGGAAGGCGAGGGCATGCTCGACCAGATCGTCGTGTGCGGTCATTGTCGCACCGCGGTCGGGACGTCGGCCTCGGCGACCGGTGCGCTCTTGGGACGGCGGACGATCACGAACACGATCGCCGCGGCGACGATCAACCCGAACGTCCACCCGACCAGCGCCTGGTGGGTGTAGATCCAGTTCTGCACCCGCACCTGGAGACCCGTGACGCCACTCGTCGGCGTGTTGTCACGGATGTCGTTGAACCAGTACCAGGTCAGGTACAGCCCGCTGAGCAGGACGAGGACCGCGCTCGCCGGCTCGACGTAGCGCATGCCGCCGCGCAGCACCTTGAGCATGCCGGTGTGGGCCACGGCGAGGGTGACGGTCAGCGCCGTCACGACGAGCGCCATGCCGACGCCGTACATCACGATCGCGATCACCCCGTCGGCGAAGCCGTCGGTGCTGACCGTGCCGAGGACCACCGACGAGAACAGCGGGAAGGTGCAGCCGATCGACGCGACGGCGTAGGCGATCCCGTAGAGGTACATCGAGCGCACGGTCCGGTCACGGCCGCCGGCCTGCAGCTTGGGCGTGCTGATCGGCACCCGCCAGCCGGCGAGCATCGCGATGCCGACCACGATCAGGGTCAACCCGATCACGAGCGCGGCGTACTTGGCGTTCTCGTTGAGCCAGGTCGTGAAGACCCGGCTCACGTAGCCGATCACCAGGAACACCGAGATGAATCCGACCGAGAGCGAGGCACTGACGACGAGCGCCCGGCGCACCGTGGCGTGCTGCGTGCCCGGCGCCGAGCCGTTGATGCCGAGGAAGTAGAGGAGGTACGTGGGCAGCAGGACGAAGCCGCACGGGTTGACCGCGGCGAGCAGCCCGGTCACGAACGACTGCGTGAACCGGCCGTCGAGGGCGAGCATCAGCTCACCCCCGGGAACGACTCGGCGAGGGCATCGTCGAGGGCATCGGCGCTCAGCTCTCCCGCCTGCTGCTTGACGATGACGCCATCGGCAGTGACGAACAGGGTGGTCGGTTGCACGTTGACGCCGACCTCCGACGCCAGCTCCCCGTTCGGGTCGAGCAACTGGAGGTAGCCGGCGCCGTGGTCGTCGGCGAATTCCTGGGCGACGCCGGCCGAGTCGGCGAGGTTGACGCCGACGAACGTCACCTGACCGTCGAGGTGTTCGGCCGCTGCACCGAGCTCGGGCATCTCCTTCTTGCAGGGCACGCAGCCGGAGTACCAGAAGTTGATGACCAGTGGCTGGCCCTCGAGGTCGGCGAGTGCCACGTCGTTGCCCGCCGTGTCGCGGAGCACCACCTCGGGCAGCGCGTCGCCTTGCACCGGGGCGTTGGTGCCGAGCGTGGGGTCCTGGACGATCGTCGGGCTGCCCATGTCGACGGTCTCGACGTCGTCACCGCCGTCACGGGACGCGACGTACCAGCCTCCGCCGATCACGAGAACGGCCGCGACAGCGAGCGATCCGGCGAGGAGTCGTCGATCCACGGCCTACATTCTGCCCCGACGCGCCGCCACCGGCACCGGTCCGTTCGCGGAGGGTCCGAACGGCGGTGCCGGTGGCGGCGGATCAGCTCGGGGGTCGACGATGCGTTGCCCCGAGCCGTGAGGGGTCGGGGCTACGCGACCTGGATGCCGACGAGCTCGCCGGAGTCGGGGTCGAGCACCCGGCGGCCGTCGAAGACGTGGCCGGCGCCGAGAGCCAACTCGCTGACGCGGCGGTCCTCGTCGACGACGAGCACCGGGCGGGCGTGCTTGGGCGGGCGCCCACGGGGACGCTTGTGGACGACGAGCTGGCCGTTCTCGATCAGCTCGCCACCCCAGACACCCCACGGCTCGGCGCGCTCGAGTGCCCCGTCAAGGCACTCGGAGCGCAACGTACAGCGGGCGCAGATCGCTTTGGCTCTGGCGATGTCGAGGAGCTCGTCGCTGAAGAACAGGTGGGTGAGCGTGCCGGCGCCGTCGCGGCACCGGGCATCGCTCCAGTCGACGGCGGAGGTGAGCTCGGCAGGTTCGAGGAGTGCGTACATGGTTCGGGCTTTCGGTTCGGGTCGTTCGGTTCGGGTCGGTGGCGGAAAATCAGAAAGGCCGCCGGGATTCGGATCCCGGCGGCCTCGGAGCGAGGTGACTGACGTTGGTGTTACGTCAGCTGCTCGGCGAGCCGTCGGGGGGAACGCTTGGTGGCGTTCGGAGCGGTCTGGACAGCGATGAGGGTCGGTGCTGAAGCGCACATCACCGTGCTGGCCACGGCCACATGGCCGAAGTCGCGGTCGCGCCACGTGCACGAGCGCGCCGCGGCGGCCATACCGGCCGTCTTGGTGGCGTACATCGTGTTGGTCACTGTGGGACTCCTGTGGCGCGAGCGATCCTGGGGCCTGGACAGCGAACCACGCAGCCCCCCGACCCGTCAACCCATTATTTCGGACACAACCCCAACGATCTCGGGAGCAATTCGGGCGCCAGAGCGCCCGAATCGCTCCCGAGAATGGTGGGTAGGGTCGGCGGGGATGGACTCGATGGTGCCCGAGCCGCCGTCGGGGCGGGTGGTGCGACGTGAGCGGCGGGTGCGCCTCGGTGACGTGTCGCCGGCCGGGCGGCTGCGGCTGGATGCCCTGGTGCGGTACCTGCAGGACGTGGCGACCGACGACAGCCGCGAGGTCGGGCTGACGCCGGGACGGCAATGGCTGGTGCGCAGCACCCACCTCCTCGTGCGCGAACTGCCGGTCTACGAAGACATGATCCGGCTCGCCACCTGGTGTGGCGGGGTCGGCAGCCACTTCGCGCTGCGGCGCACGTCCATCCGCGGTGACCGTGGTCACGTCGATGCGGCGACGCTGTGGGTGCAGGTCGACGAAGCCAGCATGCGCCCGGCGCGCATCGACGACCGCTTCCGTGAGGTCTACGCCGAGGCGGCCCAGGGCGTGACGGTCAGGGCTCGTCTGGCCCACCACGATCCGTCGCCGGATGCGCTCACTGCGGCGTCACCGTGGCCGCTGCGGTTCACCGACTTCGACGCCCTCGCCCACGTCAACAATGCGGCGACGTGGGAGGTCGCGGAGCAACTGCTCAGCGAGCGTCGTTCCTTGCGCGCACCCCTGCGCGCGTCCGTCGAGCACCGCCGCCCGATCGAGCGTGGTATCAGCGTCGGGCTCGCCGTCACCGACCACGAGGGCGGCGTCGATGCCTGGCTCGTCGACGAGTCCGGCGACGTCCTCGTCAGTCTCCGGGTCCGCCCCGGATCACCGGGTCAGTCGGTCAGGACGTAGCGGAAGAAGCCGTCGGCGTCCTCGTGGCGCTCCATCTCGCCGATCGAGCGAAGGTGCTCGAGGTGGGCGAACGTCTCGCTGTCGGCCATCCGGCCCTGGGCCCGCGCCGAGAACAGGTGGGTGGACATCTCCGGCACCGTGGCCGGGCGTCCCAGCTCCGAGGAAGCATCGCGCAGGCGCTGGAGGCGGCCGACGTGGTGCTCCTTGATGTCGTTGGCCCGGCCGGCGAGATCGGGGAACGGGTGGCCGTGCGCCGGCAGGGCGAGCTTGACCTGCGGGCCGTAGGCGGCGACCTTGTCGAGTGACTCGAAGAACTTGGCGAGGGGATCGGACGCATGGGCGACGCCGGCGATGTGCGGCGTGATCGTCGGCAGCACGTGATCTCCCGAGATCATCAACCCCTCGGTCGGGTCGAACAGGCAGAGGTGGTCGTCGGTGTGTCCCGGCGTGTGCACGGCGAACCAGTCGCGCCCGGCGAGCGAGATCGGTTCGGCGTCGCGCAGGCGGATCGTCGGCTCGCCGAAGCGGAGGAACTCGGCGACGCGTTCCTTCGACGGGGCCTCGGACTCGGGGCCGCCCCCGCCGAACTCGAGCGGGTCGCCACCCCACGGTGGTGCGTCCCACGGCCGGGTCGAGCCCCACGGGCGGTTGGCGAGCTCGGCCAACTCCTCGACGTCGAGGTCGGCGTTCTCGCCGAGGTCCTGGCCGACCCGGAACCAGCGGTGCGTCACGATGTCGGCGCCGGTCTGGTCGCGGACCCAGCGGGCACCGCCGAAGTGGTCGGGGTGACTGTGGGTCACGACGACCGTGTGCACCCGCCGCAGCGGGACGCCGGCGGACGCGAGCCGCACGAGGATCGCGTCGTAGCTGTACTGCTCGGGCAGGCCGGGGTCGACGATCGCGACACCGCGCTCGTCCTCCAGGATGTAGCAGTTGACGTGACCCAGACCTGGCATGTCGATCGGCAGCTGGCTGCGCAGCACACCGGGCGCGAGTTCGGTGATGTCCTCGGTGGCCCGCTCCTGCTCCTGCTTGGTCGGCTTGACCGGGGCGTGGTCGTGCATGGAGTCCAAGTTACTTGCCGTCTGCAACTTCACTCGGGTCGATGGGCGTGGCCACGACGATCGGGAGGTCGACGAACACGTGCTGGCGGTAGTAGCGCAGCTCCTCGATGCTGGCCTGGATGTCGTCGAGCGCTCGGTGCGACCCGTTCTTGGTCAGGCGGCCGTGGTCGATCGCCGGGTACCAACGCTTGACGAGCTCCTTGATGCTCGACACGTCGATGCTGCGGTAGTGGAGCCAGTGCTCGATGTCGGGGAGGTACGCGTCCAGGAAACGGCGGTCCATGCCGATCGAGTTGCCGCACAACGGCACCTTGCCCGGCTCGGGCACATGGGTCTTGATGAACTCCAGCGTCTGCTGGCCGGCATCCTCCAACGAGATCGTGCTCGCGGCGATCGCCGGCAGCAGGCCCGAGCGCGTGTGCATGTCGAACACGAACGGATCCATCACGGCGAGCGCCTCAGGGGGTTGGTGCACGACGAGGTCGGGCCCGACCGCGACGATCTCGAGCTCGTCGTCGGTGACGATCGTCGCGATCTCGACGATCGTGTCCTTGGCGGGATCGAGACCCGTCATCTCGAGATCCATCCACACCAGCACAGCGCAGCACCCTACTGGTCGCTCAGGAGCCCACCTCGGGTCATGCGGTGCACGTCGAGCACGTCGTCCAGCGTCGCCTCGTCGACCAACCCTTCGTCCTCGATGATCTCGCGGACGGTGCGGCGCTCAGCTACTGCGCGCTTCACGACCCGAGCGGCTGCCTCGTAGCCGATGACCGGGTTCAGCGCGGTCGCCAGCGAGGGCGAGGAGAGGGCGTGGCGCAGACATGCCTCTTCGTCGGCGGCGATGCCGTCGATGCACCGGTCGGCCAGCACGGTCGAGACCGAGGCGAGGATGCGGATCGACTCCAGCAGATTGCGGGCGATGACCGGCAGCATCGTGTTGAGCTCGAAGACACCCATCGAGCCGGCGAAGCCGACCGCGGCGTCGTTGCCGACCACCTGGGCGACGACCTGGTGCACGGCCTCGGGCAGTACCGGGTTCACCTTGCCGGGCATGATCGAGCTGCCGGGCTGGAGGTCGGGCAGGTGGATCTCACCGAGGCCGGCGGTGGGGCCCGACCCCATGAGCCGGATGTCCATCGCCAGCTTGTTGAGGCTGACCGCGACTACGCGGCACACACCGCTCGCCTCCACGAGCGCGTCCTGGGCGCCTTGCGCTTCGAAGTGGTCGGCGGCCTCGACGAACGGCAGACCCGTGCGCCCGGCGACGGTGGCGATCACGTCGGTGGCGAAGCCCTCCGGCGCGTTGAGACCGGTACCGACCGCGGTGCCGCCGAGCGGCAGCTCGAGGACGCGTGGCATGGCCGCGTCGATCCGCTCGACGCCGAGCTCGATCGCTCGGGCGTAGCCACCGAACTCCTGGCCGAGCGTCACCGGCACGGCGTCCATCAGGTGGGTGCGGCCGGACTTGACGACGTGACCGAACTCGGTCGCCTTGCGCCGCAGGCTGGCGGCGAGGTGAACCAGCGCCGGGCGGAGTACGCCGTCGAGCGAACTGGCTGCGGCGACGCGGATGGCGGACGGGAAGGTGTCGTTCGAGGACTGCGACGCGTTCACGTGGTCGTTCGGGTGCACGGACCGGCCGAGGCGCCGCGAGGCGAGTGTCGCGATCACCTCGTTCACGTTCATGTTGGTCGAGGTTCCCGAGCCGGTCTGGAAGACGTCGATCGGGAACTGGTCGGCGAACGCACCGCGGGCGATCTCCCGCGCCACCTCGACGATCACGTCGGCGACATCCTGGTCGACGATGCCGCGGCTGGCGTTGGCGATCGCCGCCCCGGCCTTGAGCTCGGCGAGCGCCTGGAGCAGTTGGGGCTCGACGGTCATCCCGGAGATGGGGAAGTTGGCGATCGCCCGCTGCGTCTGCGCCTGCCACAGCGCGGCGGCGGGCACCTCGATCTCTCCCAGGCTGTCGTGCTCGACGCGCACCTCGGTCATACGGTCCACCCTACGGCCGTCGTCCTAGGGTGCCCGGGTGCTCGACATCGCCATCGTCCGCCTGGATGCCGACCTCCCGCTGCCCGCCTACGCCCACCCCGGCGACGCCGGCCTCGATCTGGTGGCTCGCGAGGACGTCGACCTCGCCCCGTGCGGTGGGCGCTACGGCATGCCGACCGGGATCGCGATTGCGCTGCCGGTCGGCTATGGCGGGTTCGTGTTGCCGCGCAGTGGGTTGTCGCTGAAGCACGGGGTGACCGTCGTCAACGCGCCGGGCCTGATCGACAGTGGGTACCGGGGCGAGGTCCGCGTGCCGCTGCTCAACACCGACCCGCAGGAGCCCTACCGCGTGCACCGTGGCGACCGCATCGCCCAGCTCGTCGTGCAGCGGGTGGAGGAGATCCGGTGGATCGAGACCGACTCCCTCGACGGCTTCGACCGCGGCGGCGGCTTCGGCCACAGCGGCCGGTAGCCGGCGCGCCCAAGCGGTTGACTCAGCGCCAGGCGAACACGGGCTGCTCCAGGTCATCGACCCTCGTGTCGAGGTTGCCGTCGAGGGCGACGCAGCGGAACTGGAGGAGGACGGCGCCGGTCGGGGCGTGGATGAGGTCGCCGCCGAGCGGCAGCTGGACGACCGGACGGTCGCTCTCGGGGATCGACACGAACCGTGGCGAGTCCTCGCGGCACAGCTCGGGCAGGCCGATCCGGTAGGCGTGGGCCACCTCGTCGGCGTGCGGGTGGAGCTCCAGATCGGCGGCGCCCCACAGCACGACCGGCGTGATCACGAAGCCCGAGCGGGTCGGGTAGTCGTCCAGCATTCCCAGCACCTCGACCTGGCCGGGTCCGACACCGAGCTCCTCGTGCGTCTCGCGCAGCGCGGCGTCGACCGCGGTCTCGCCATGATCGAGGCGGCCACCGGGCAGCGCCCACTGCCCGGGGTGTGTGCGCAACCGGCGTGGCCGGCGGCACAGCACGAACGCCGCACCACCCGACACCCCGGTCATCCGGCCGTCGAGCACGTCGGTCAGGCCGGGCACTCCGTCGGCCCAGCCGTCGGGCACGTCGGCGGGATCGGTGTGATCGTCTCCGGGGTGGCTGTCGACGAGCAACACCGCCACCGCCGCGTGTCGGCGACCTTCGAGCAGGTGGTCGTGGCGGGTGTGCAGGGACAGGTTGCGGGCGATCCCTGCTCGCAGCGCGGCGTCGAACTCGATCACGTCGGGCTCGTCAGGTTGCGCACCGCGTCGACTCCGTCGTAGACGTCGGTGAACCGCGTCGTCAGCGCCGAGCAGCCGAGGCGCACGATGTCGGGAGGGCGGAAGTCGGCCAGCACGTGGCACTCCGCCGACATCCGCGGCACCAACGCCCGGGCGTCGGGGTGGCGGATCGCCACGTGTCCGCCGCGACGGGCGTCGTCGGTGGGCGTCGGGGTCTCGAGGCGCTCCTGCGCGCAGAGGTCCAGCCCGAAGCGGGTGAGCGCACGGGTCTTGGCGGCGATCGCCGGCATCCCGGCGCGCGCCGACAGGGCGATTCCCTCCTCGGCGGCGGCGAGGGCGAGGACCGGGGGTGTGCCGATCAGGAAGCGCCGGGCGTCCGAGTGTGGAGCGTACGGAGTGTGCATCTCGAACTGGTCGTGGTGCGACCACCATCCCTGGATGGGTTGCTGCAGTTGTGAATGCAACGATGAAGCCACGAACGTGAACGCAGGCGAGCCGGGTCCACCGTTGAGGAACTTGTAGGTGCAACCGACGGCCAGCTCGACACCGGCGGCGTGCAGGTCGACCTCGATCGCGCCGGCGGCGTGGCAGAGATCCCAGATCACCATCGCTCCGGCGTCGGTGGCCCGGGCGGTGAACGCGGGGAGGTCGGCGACCGCCGCAGTCCGGTAGTCCACGAGCGAACGGACCACGACGGCGACGTCGTCGAGCCGGGCGCGCTCGCCGTAGGGCCGCACGGTGAGCCCCCTCGACGCTGCCACCGCCTGGGCGACGTACCGGTCGGATGGGAACTCGTCGTCGGCGACCATGACGAACGCGCGCTGCGGGCGGAGGGCGGCGGCAGCGTGGACGAGCTGGTACAGGTTGACGCTGGTCGAGTCGTGCACCACCACCTCACCGCTGTGTGCGCCGATCAGCGGTGCCAGCCGATCTCCGACACGCGTGGGCATCGAGATCCACTCGTCCCAGCCGCGGATCAGCCGTGCAGCCCACTCGTCGACCGCGACCGCTTGCAGCCGAGCGAGCGTGGCCTTCGGCGCTCGGCCGAGCGAGTTGCCGTCCAGGTAGACCAGCGACGGATCGACGGTCACGAACTCGTCGCGGAATGACGCCAGCGGATCGTCGGCGTCGAGCGCAGCGGCGTCGGCGCGGGTGATCATCGAGCGTCAGCCGGCGAGGCGCTCGAGGGCGATGCCGGCGTAGGTCGCGATCCCCGTGGACATCGCCGATTCGTCGAAGAACACGTGCGACGAATGATTCGGCGGCGCGGCCTGAGGGTCGCGGTCCGCCGGCGTCGCGCCGAGGAACAGCATCGCTCCGGGCACCTGGTTCAACACGTAGCTGAAGTCCTCGGCGCCCATCACCGGGCTGGGCATGCGCAGCGTGCGGTCTGCACCGAACATCGCGCCGGCGACGTCGAGCGCGAACCCGACCGAGTCGGCGTCGTTGACCGTGACGGGAAACCCGTCGACGACATCCGCCTGGACCGACATGTCGTGGGCCGCGGCGATGCCTTCGGCCACGCGGCGGATGCCGTCGTGCACCTCGCGTCGCGTCGCCTCGCTGAACGTGCGGATCGTGCCCTCGAGGTGGGCGGTGTCGGGGACCACGTTGTTCGTCGTGCCCGCCCAGATCCTGGCGACGGTCACGACCGCCGGATCGAAGACGTCGATGCGCCGGGTGATCATCGTCTGCAGCGCACCGACGATCTCGCAAGCGACCGGTACCGGGTCGTGGGTCTGGTGCGGCGCGCTGGCATGACCGCCAGCTCCGGTGACGGTGATGCGCAGCACGTCGCTGGCGGCGAGCATCGGGCCGCTGCGGGCGGCCAGCAGGCCGTTGGGGAGCATCGACGTCACGTGGAGCGCGTAGGCCGCGCTCACCGGGGAGGCGGTGCCGTCGTCGAGCGCGGGCAGGTCGAGCAAGCCCTCGTCGAGCATGAAACGGGCGCCGTGGTGGCCCTCCTCGCCCGGCTGGAACATGAACAGCACGCGACCCGCCAACTCGTCGCGGCGGCCGCTGAGCAGGCGGGCGGCGCCGGCGAGCATCGCTGTGTGGGTGTCGTGCCCGCAGGCGTGCATGCAGCCGTCCACGTTCGAGGCGAAGTCGAGACCGGTGTGTTCGGGCATCGGCAGCGCGTCCATGTCGCCGCGCAGGAGGATCGTCGGCCCGGGTTTCGATCCGGTCAACAGGGCGGCGATGCCCGAGGTGGTGTCGTGCAGGGTGACGTCGAGAGGGAGACCGTCGAGCGCGCCGAGCACGGTCTCGCGGGTGACGGGCAGGTCGTTGCCGATCTCGGGCCAGCGATGCAGGGTGCGGCGCAGCTCGATCGCCGCGTCGAGCAGGCCCGCGGCCTCCTCCACCAGATCCCCGGACGCCACGGTGCTGCTGTGCAGATCCATCTCCGTCATGAGCGCATGGTACGCCCGCCGTTTCCGCCGGGCCCCCGCTCGGCGCCACACCCTCCGGTGAGGCGCGCCGCGGGGCGTGCCGACGAGGAGAAGATGACATGACCCTGTACGGAGCCAACCCCGAGCAGCTCGAGCAGCTCGGCGCGACCCTGAAGGCGCAGATCCAGGCGATCGACGCGGTGATCAGCACCGTGACCAGCACGCTGACCAACACGACGTGGACCGGCCCGGCGCGCGACCGCTTCCAGTCGGACTGGGACGGCTCGTTCCGCAGCGCCCTCACCCAGCTGAACGCGGCCTTCGACGCCGCCGGCGGCGACTGCGTGACGCGCGCGAGCAACCTGCGCGCCGTGATGGGCGTCGGGTAGCCGTCCGTCGTGCGGGCGGCGTGCCTCCCCGCCTCCCGCGCACGCACGGCTTCGTATGCTGGAGCGGGTGTTGGAGGTGACGTTCACCGTGGAGCCGTTCGTGGCCGGGCACCCCGGTCCGCACGTGCTCGCTGCGGTCGAAGCCGTCCGCGCGGCCGGACCCGAGGTCGAGTTCGGACCGTTCGGGTCCAGTTTCGCGGTGTCGCCCGATCACGTCGGCCGCGTCGTCGGCGGCCTGCTCGACGCCGCGTATGCCAACGGAGCCACACACGTCTCGCTCCAGATCGACGGGAGCGAGCCGTGACCGCCGTCGACGGCACCGGCGGCCTGGCGGACGTGATCCGTCCGCTGCTCGACGCGGTCGGCGCCACGACCGTGCCGCTCGCGGAGAGCCAACCGAGCGACGTCGTGCTGCGCTGGGAGGGTCAGCCGGCGGTGGCAGTCCGGCTCGGCGGCGTGCAGAACGCGCTGTCCAAGATCATCGAGCGCATCGAGCACGATCTCGGCGCCCCGCTGACGCGGCTGTCGCGCGAGGACAAACAGCTCGCCGTTCGGATGCTCGACGAGCAGGGTGCGTTCACGCTGCGCCGCGCGGTGGAAGACGTGGCCGACGCGATGGGCGTCAGCCGGATCACGATCTACAACTATCTGAACGCGATCCACCGATGACGATCACGACGGTCGGCTTCGACGCCGACGACACGCTCTGGCACAACGAGGACGGGTTCCGCCACGTCGAGGAGCGCTTCGTCGAGCTCGTCGCTCCGTACGCCGGGCCCGGCGTCGACGTGGCCGCAGGGTTGAGCGCGACCGAGATGGCCAACCTCCGCGTGTACGGCTACGGCGTCAAGGCGTTCGGCCTGTCGTTGGTCGAGGCCGCGCTGACGCTCACCAGCGGGACGGTGCCGACGATCGTGATCGGCGATCTGCTCGGCGAGGTCCGCGACCTGCTGGAGGCGCCCGTGCGCGTCCTGCCGGGTGTGCCCGAGGTGCTGAACGCCGTCAGCGACAGGTACCGCCTGGTGCTGATCACCAAGGGCGACCTGATCCACCAGACGCGCAAGATCACGACCAGCGGCCTGGCCCACCACTTCCACGACGTCGAGGTGGTCAACGAGAAGGATCCCGAGACCTACGCGTCGATCCTGATCCGGCTCGGCGTCAAGCCCGAGGAGTTCTGCATGGTCGGCAACAGCGTGAAGAGCGACGTGCTGCCGCTGCTGACGATCGGCGCCCACGCGGTGCACGTGCCGTATCCGCTGACGTGGGCGCTGGAGTTGGCCGATGCCAGCCACCTCAGCTTCGACGAGCTCGAGTCGATCACCGACTTCCCGGCCTGGCTGGCGTCGCGCTGACCGGAGTTGGCGCCTCAGAGCTTGCGGAGCTGCACCTCGATGACTCGATGGTTGCGGCCCTTGTGCAGGATCAACGACGCCCGCTCGCGCGTCGGCCGGATGTTCTCGCTGAGGTTGCGGCCGTTGATCTCGTCCCAGATCCCCTCGGCGGTCTGCACCGCCTCTTCGTCGGTGAGGTGGGCGTAGTTGCGGAAGAAGCTCGCTGGGTTCTGGAACACGGTCTGGCGCAGGGTCATGAAGCGGTCGATGTACCACTGCTTGACCTCGGTCTCGTCGGCGTCGATGTAGATCGAGAAGTCGAAGTAGTCGCTGACGAACTCGTTGGACTCGGTGCCGACCTGGAGCACGTTGAGGCCCTCGAGGATGAGGATGTCCGGTTGGCGCACCATCGTCTCGGCGCCCTCGACGATGTCGTACTCGACGTGGCTGTACACGGGCGCCGCGGCCTCGGGCAGGCCGCTCTTGACCTCGCGGAGGAAGCGCAGCAGGCGCTTCGTGTCGTAGCTCTCGGGGAAGCCCTTGCGATTCATGAGATCGCGCTCGAGCAGGATCCGGTTGGGGTGGAGGAAGCCGTCGGTCGTCACCAGGTCGACCTTCGGGTGGTCCGGCCAGCGGGCCAGCAGCGCCTGGAGGATGCGGGCAAACGTGCTCTTGCCGACGGCGACGCTGCCGGCGACGCCGATCACGTATGGCACCTTCGGGCTGAGCGCGCCGAGGAACGTCGATGACACCTTCTGCAGGTTCTGCGTCGCCGACACGTAGAGGTTGAGCAGGCGGGTGAGCGGCAGGTACACGACGGCGACCTCTTCGAGGTCGATGCGGTCGTTGATGCCACGCAGCTGAGCGAGGTCGTTCTCGCGCAGCGTCAGCGGCGTCGCGGCACGGAGCAGGCCCCACTCGTTGCGCATGAACGACAGGTACCGACCGTCCCCGGTCGTGGTCGGCGCCGTCACGAGCGGCAACGCTACGCGCGGAGCGGTCCTCGCCGCCAAGAGGCGCCTGCGTAGCATCGCCGGTCGTGGACCCGCGTCGCCGTCGTGAGCTCGGCGCGTGGTACACGCCGCCGGCGCTGGTCGACGCCGTGGTGGCCGCCGTGCTGCACGAGTGGGCACCTCCGGCAGGCCGCTCCGTGCGGGTGCTCGACCCGGCGTGTGGTGACGGCCGCTTCCTGCTCGCGGCCGGTGACGCGCTCGCCGCCCAGGGCATCCCGACCTCGCTGGTCGGCGTCGACATCGACCCCGCGGCCGCCGACACGGCGCGCGCCGCGCTCGTCGGGCGCGATGCAACCGTCCACTGCGCCGACGCGCTCGCCGGTGTCAGAGCTTCTCCAGTGGATCTCGTGGTCGGCAACCCGCCCTTTCTGTCACCCCTTGCCGCCCGCAACGAGCGGGTGGCGCGGTCGAGCCCCGGTGGCGCGCCGTACGCCGACGCGGCGACGCAGTTCCTGCTGCTCGCCTGGGGCCTGTTGCCCCGGGGCGGGCGGGTGGGCTTCGTGCTACCGCAATCCGCGATCGCCAACCGGGACGCGGCAGTCGCGAGGCGGGTGGTCACCGATGAGGGAGCGCTGTGCTGGCTGTGGTGGGCGCGAGAGCGCCTGTTCGACGCCGCGGTGCGCACCTGCGCGATCGTGGCCGAACGGGGTTCGGCAGCCGTCCCCGTGCGGCGGCAGTGGGGCGGTGACTTCGCCGACGCCTTGCCGGTGTCGCTCGTCGACCACGAATGGGCTCCGCTGGTGAGCGATCTGACCGGCGTGCCGCCGCTCGACGGGATCCGCACGGACGGCACCGTCGGCGACCGGGCGGCCTGCGGCGCCGGGTTCCGCGACGAGTTCTACGGCATCGCCGCCGCGGTCGGTGACGACGCCGATGGCCCGAAGCTCGTGACGAGCGGGCTGATCGATCCCGGGGTGTGCGGTTGGGGGGCACGGTCCGTGCGCGTGGCGCGGCGCGCGTTCCAACGTCCGCGAGTCGACCTGTCCGCGTTGGAACCCCGGATCGAGCGATGGGTTCGCCGGCAGCTCGTGCCCAAGGTGCTCCTCGCGTCGCAGACGAGGGTGATCGAAGCGGTCGCCGATCCGCATGGCGAACTGGTGCCGAGTGTGCCGGTGGTGTCCGCGATCCCCAGGCGGGGATCGGAGCAGGAGGTCTGGCACGTGGCCGCGGTGCTCACGAACCCGGTGACGTCGGCGGCGCTCGCCCGGCGGGCTGCGGGCTCGGGGCTGTCGGCGACCGCGCTGCGCGTCAGCGCGTCCGCGGTCGCCGCGCTTCCCTGGCCGGCCGGATCGCTCGACGAGGCCGTCGAGCACCTCCGCGCCGGTGACGTCGATGGCTGCGGCGTCAACGTGCTCCAGGCGTACGGACTCGATCCGACGACGACCGGTGCCGCGCTGCTGGCGTGGTGGCGCGGTGCGCAGCCGACGGCCGGCCGCCGCTCGTCCGCCATCCCCGGGTGACGGAACGGCCTCGGTGTCCGAGCGCGGGTGAGGATCGGTCGTCTAGCGTCCACGCTGCAGCTTCCTCACCGGGCGTGACGGGAAGTGCGAAAGGACGACCTTGTCCCGACCCTGGATCCTCTCGATCGACTTCGGCACCAGCTACACGCTGGTGGCCGCCAAGGTCGGCGACCGCGCGCCGGAGGTCGTCGAGATCGGCGGCGATCGGCGGATGCCGAGCGTCGTCATGGTCGAGGCCGCCGGCGACATCGTGGTGGGGCGTACCGCCGACGACCTCTCCGGATCGAACCCGACGAGCACCCTGCGCGCACCGAAGAACCGCCTCGGCGATCAGGCGCCGGTCGTGCTCGACGGCCGGCCGTATCAGGTCGTGCAGCTCGTCGCCGCGCTGCTGCGCACGGTGTACGACGAGGCGGTGGGCCAGATGGGCGGCCCGCCATCCGAGGTGCGGCTGACGCACCCGGCGACCTGGAACCGACCTCGGCTGAACCGGCTGATCGAGGCCGCGACGAAGGCGGGTCTGCCCAACCCGGCGCTCGTTCCCGAGCCCGTGGCCGCCGCCCTGACGTACGCGACCGACGTGGGTGTGCCAGATGGTGGGCACCTGCTCGTGTACGACCTCGGTGGTGGCACGTTCGACACGGCGGTCGTGACCTCGCGGCGCGGCGGGTTCGTGGTCGAGGGCCGCCCGGGCGGCGACCAGAACATCGGCGGTGAGCTGTTCGACGAGCTGGTGATGAACCATGTCGGTGCCCAGCTCGACGCCGACGACTGGGAGCAGATCCAAGTCGCCGTCGAACCGCGCTGGCAGCAGATGGGCGCGTCGCTGCGCAAGGAGGCACGCCGGGCGAAGGAGACCTTGTCGTCGCACCCGTACGCAGATCTGCTGGTTCCGTTGCCGGACGGACTCGCGCCGGTGCGGATCACCCGTGACGAGTTCGAGCAGATCGTCGGTCCGTACATCGACGAGACCGTGACGTTGCTGCGGCGCTGCGTCAACGACGCCGGAGTCGACGAGTCCGCGGTCCGCAGCATCTACCTCGTCGGCGGTGCGAGCAGGTCTCCCATCGTCGAGCGCACCGTCAAGGCGGCGTTCCCCACGATCGCGGTCAGCAGGCGTGGCGATCCGAAGACCTCCGTCGCGTTGGGTGCTGCTCGCGCCGTCCGGTCCGGCACAGCTCCGGTCCTGCTCGATGACGGCACGACGCAGGAGGCGTCCCCGGTGACCGGCGAGCAGCCGCTGGCGTTCGGGCCACCGCCCTCGCCGGTCCCGTCTCCGGCCCCATCGGCGGGCACGCCGAGCGTTCGTCCGCCGCCGCCACCACCGTCGAGCGCTCCACCGACCGTCGCCGTCGCGGCGCCGATGGTCGCAGCACCGGTCGTGTCGGCGCGCAAGCGACGTCGGATGACGCCGTGGGTGATCGGGGCGGGAGCGCTGGCCGCGCTCGCCGCGCTGGCCGGCGCTGCACTCGTGATCGCCGGTGGCGACGACGACAGCCACGCTGTGGAGCTGGCCGGCACCACCGAGACAACCGAGGTTCTGTCCACCACCACCACCACCACGGCGACGACCGCAGCGCCGACGACCTCCGCGCCGGTCTCGCCGTCGACGACGACCGCGCCCGGGGAGACCACGGTGGCGCCGGCGGTGCCGGCCCTCACCCCGCCGCCCGAGACGACGACGACCACCACGACGGCGGTGCCACCGCCGGGTCCAGCCGAGACGCCGACGGTGCCGCCCGCACCACGGGCGCCGGTGGGCTATCCGGTGGTCGCGGCCAGCGCAGCGGCGACCTGCCAGTCGCCCAACGGCGCCGAGGCCGATGGCACGCCGATCGTGTTCGATCCCAACGCCGCCGTCGATGGCGATCCGGTCACGGCGTGGCGTTGCCCCGGGGACGCGATCGGTGAACAACTGACGATCGAGCTCGCCGGCCCGGTGCGCGTCACCAGCGTGGGCCTCGTGCCGGGCTACGACAAGGTCGACCCGACGAGCGGGGCGGACCGGTTCTACGAGAACCGGCGGGTGCGATCGGTGGCGTGGTGGTTCGACGACGGCACGCGCATCGTGCAGGACTTCGCCGACAGTCGAGAGCTGCAGACCATCCCGGTCGACGGCATCGTCACGACGTCGGCGACCATCGAGATCCTCGACTTCTACGAGAGCGCCTATCCACTAGGACATCCGCAACGTCGAGAGTTCGTCGCGATCTCGGACGTGCAGCTCGAGGGCACCGGTGCATGACGCGCCGCTCGTTCGCAGTCCTGATCGTGCTCGGTGCGCTCACCGTGGCCTGCAGCAGCGGCTCGGGCGCGACCCCCGCCGCCACGGAAGTGGCCGACCCGGTTGCCGGCGATGTGTCGACGACGATCACCCCGACCGCCACGGTCACGCCGGCCACGACCCAAGCGTCGACCACGTCGTCGACCACGAGCACATCCAGCAGCAGCACGAGCACGACCACCGCGACCTCGCCGCCGACCGTGCCGCCTCCACCCTCGCCCGCCGAGGCACCCACTGTGCCCGGCGACTCCACCTCGGCGCCGCTGTCGCCGTCCGTGCCGACGATCGCTCCGGCGCCCGGCGCGATCGTCGCTGGAGGTGACATCGCGCGCAGCTATCCGTTCGACACCAGCTTGAACACCAGCTTCGGGGACCAGCACCACGACTATCCGGCAGCGGACATCTTCGCTCGCTGCGGCACGCCGGTCGTGTCACCGGTCGACGGTGCCGTGGGCGTGGTGAGCCCGACCAACCGGTACGAGCCGGCGACCGACGATCCAGCGGCTCGCGGCGGCATCTCCGTCGGGATCATCGGCGACGACGGCGTTCGCTACTACATGGCGCACTTCCGGGCCCTCAGCCCGGGCATGGCGGAAGGCCTCCGTGTCGCCCGCGGCGACCCGGTCGGCGAGGTCGGCGACACGGGTCGGGCCAGCGCCTGCCACCTCCACTTCGCGATCTCGCCCGCGTGCCTGGCGACCGAGTGGTGGGTGCGCCGCGGCGCGATCTGGCCCCAGCCCTATCTCGAGTCGTGGCGATCCGGCGGCAACCTCTCGCCCATCGACGAGGTGAACGCGTTCATGACCGACAACCCGGCCGCGTGCGACGACCCGGCAGCGATGCCATGGGACTCCGACTGAAGGCCTTG
>CAZMGD010000059.1:0-11090 GCA_964565705.1 uncultured Ilumatobacteraceae bacterium
CAGGCCCACACATCGCGTAGAGCCCGGCGCCGTAGGCCTTGCGGACGATGACGGAGATCTTGGGCACGGTGGCCTCCGTGACGGCGGTGATCATCTTGGCGCCGTGGCGGATGATCCCGTCGCGCTCGACCTGGGTGCCGATCATGAAGCCGGGCACGTCGGCGAGGAACAGCAGCGGGATGTTGTAGGCGTCGCACATCCAGACGAACCGGGCGGCCTTGTCGGCGGAGTCGCCGAACAGCACGCCGCCTTTGTGCATGGGGTTGTTGGCGACGACACCGACGACGTGGCCGTCGAGCCGGGCGAGGGTGGTGATCAGCTCGGGGGCGAACAGCGCCTTGAGCTCGAACGACGTGTCGGCGTCGACGATGCCCTCGATCACGCGGTGCATGTCGTAGCCGGCGGCCTCCTCGGCGGGGAGGTCGCCGCGGTCGAGGGTGCGCGCCGGCGGCTCCGAGGCCAGGGGTTCGGGGGAGCGGCGCCAGGAGTCGGGCAGGTACGAGAACAGCGTTCGTGCCTGCTCGATCGCGTCGGCGTCGTCGACCGCGAGGTTGTCACCACAGCCCGACACCGTGGCGTGCATGCGGGCGCCACCCATCTCCTCGAGCGTCACGCGCTCGCCGATCACCTCCTCGGCCATGCGCGGCGAACCGAGGTACATCGACGCGTTGCCCTCGACCATGATCACGACGTCGCAGAACGCCGGGATGTAGGCGCCTCCGGCCGCCGAGGGGCCGAACAGGCAGCAGACCTGGGGCACCTTCCCCGACAGCTTGATCTGGTTGGAGAAGATCCGGCCCGCGCCGCGCCGTCCCGGGAACAGCTCGACCTGATCGGTGATGCGGGCGCCGGCGGAGTCGATGAACCAGAACAGCGGCACCTCGTGACGCAGCGCGTACTCGGTCGCGCGCACGATCTTCTCGACCGTGCGCGCACCCCACGAGCCGGCCTTGACGGTGGGGTCGTTGGCGACGACGTACACCGCACGACCATCGACGCGGCCGATGCCGGTCACGACGCCATCGGCGGGCAGGTCGGCGGCCATCGTGTTGGCCAGCAGCCCGTCCTCGACGAAGGATCCCTCGTCGACCAGCAGGGCGATGCGATCGCGCACGAAGAGCTTGCCCTGACGCGCCAGCTTCTCCGCCTCCCGTGCCAGGTTCCCGGCCAACGCCCGCGCCGTGCGGTCCTCCTGCTCGCTCATCCGACGGGGAGTCCGAGGCCGCGGGAGATGATCAGGCGCTGGATCTCGCTCGTACCCTCGCCGATCTCGAGGATCTTGGCGTCGCGGTAGAAGCGGGCCACCGGCGTCTCCTCCATGAACCCGGATCCGCCGAACACCTGGGTCGCGACCCGCGTCGCCGTGACCGCGGTCTCCGTGCTGTAGAGCTTGGCCATCGCCGCAGCCTGCTTGAACGGCCGGCCCTGATCCTTCAGCCGGGCCGCCTGATACGTGAGGTTGCGACTGTTCTCGACGGCCACCGCGACGTCGGCGAGCTGGAACGCCAGACCTTGGAAGCGGCCGATCGGCCCACCGAACGCCTGGCGCTCCTTGGCGTAGTCCACGGCCAGATCCAAGCACGCCTGGGCGCAGCCGACCGCCAGCGCCGAGATCGCGATGCGGCCGTCGTCGAGGATCGCGAGGAAGTTCCGCAGCCCGGCGCCCGGTTCGCCCAACAGCGAGTCGCTCGCCACCCGGCACTCCTGCAGCGTCAACCCGTGCGTGTCGCTCGCATGCCAGCCCAACTTGCGGTACGACGGCTCGACGATCAGGCCCGGCGTACCCGCCGGAACCACGAACGCGCTGATGCCCTCCTCCGTCCGCGCCGTCACCGTGACGATCGAGGTGATCGCCGTCCCCGAGTTCGTGATGAACGACTTCGCCCCGTCGATCACCCACTCGTCGCCATCGCGCGCGGCCCGGGTGCGAGTGGCGCCGGCGTCGCTGCCGGCGTCGGGCTCGGTCAGCCCGAACGCGCCCAGCCGCGTGCCGGCCACGAGGTCGGGCAGCCAACGCCGCTTCTGCTCGTCCGAACCGAACGAATGGATCGGGTTCGCGCCCAACCCGACACCCGCCGACAGCGTGATGCCCAGCGACTGGCTCACCACACCGATCTCCTCGATCGCGATGCACAACGACGTGAAGTCGCCGTCGCTGCCACCCCAAGCGTCGGGGAACACGATCCCGAACAGACCCAGCTCCGCCATCGCCGACACCGCCTCCAACGGCAACTCCCCGGACGCCTCCCACCGCTCCACGTTCGGCGCCAGCTCGCGCCGAGCGAAGTCGCGCACCACAGCTCGGAACGCGTCGTGCTCCTCGCTGAACTCGGCCATGCCCCACGGTAGCGAGCCGGGCCGCTTACGGTGAGCGGTCATGAGCAACGACCTCGACGGCCGGCGGATCCTGATCGTGGGCGCATCGTCGGGCATCGGCCGGTCACTCGGGATGCAGGCGGCGTCGGCCGGCGCGGGGGTCGCGTTCGCCGCCCGGCGCTCCGAGCTGGTCGAGTCCGCAGCAGCCGAGGCGGGGGGATCGAGCGTCGGCCTCGTCGCCGACGTGCGCGATCCGGGCGCGTGCGAGGCGCTCGTCGAGGCGGCGGCGGAGGCGCTCGGTGGCCTGGACGACGTCGTGTACTCGACCGCGATCGACCTGCTGACGCGCTTGACCGACGCCGACGCCGCGACGTGGGCCGACACGTTCGCCACCAACGTGACGGGCGCCGCGCTGATCACCACCGCGGCGTTGCCGCACCTGCGAGCCAACGGCGGGCGGGCCGTGTACATCTCGGCGTCGTCGGTCGATCGACCGCTGCCGGGCATGGGCGTGTACGCGTCGAGCAAGGCCGCGCTGGAGACGATGGTGAAGGCGTGGCAGGCCGAGCACCCTGACGTCTGCTTCGCGCTGGCCCGCGTCGGCTCGGCGCTCGGCACCGACGTGACCGCGTCGTGGGATCGCGAGCTCCTGGTCGAGCTGTCGGGGGGATGGAACGCACTGGGATACGTGCACGACAACGGTCCCGGCGGCCCGATGACGGTCGACCAGGCGGCCGCGGCCGTGCTCGGCGTGCTCACGTCGCCGGTCTGGCTGCGCGAGATCACGGCCGTGTCGCGTCCGGCGACCTAGTGTTTCGTCATGACGAAAGAGGTGAGCGACGCGGATCGTGGAGGAGCGGAGCCGCGGCGGTGCCGCTGGTGCCGCAAGGTCATCGTCCAGACCCAGCGCACCGGCCGGCCCCGCGAGTTCTGCAGCCAGGCGTGTCGCCAGTGGGACTGGGTGTCGGCGCAGCGGTCGCACGCTTCGAACCTCGGGCCCGACGAGTTGATCATCCGCCGAGCCGATCTCGACGCGCTGCGCGACGACCTGTACGTGCTCGCGTGCGCGGTCGAGGACGTCGAGCGCGATCTGGCCACCGACCGAGGCACGCCGACCGCTGCCGACGTGCGCGAGCACCTCGACTGGCTGCTCGACGCGGCGAGACCGCTGCGCGACCGTGAGATCGCCGCACCCATCACCCATCCCGACCTTTCGTCATGACGAAACAGGTTGGCGGCCCGTTCCATCGAGAGCCTGGTTACCGCCGATAATCCTCGTTATGTCAGGTGAGGTGATCCCTGGCCGGCCGGCACGGATCGGCGTAGGTGGCAAGGTGGTGTCAAGACGGTGACAACCGGCCGGCGGGCGTTCGGTGTCGGCCAGGATGTGCGGCCACATGGCGACGCTGAACGGCGAGCTGGCGCCTCTTCGTACGTGGCTGGCGACGGCCGCCCTGATGATCCTGGTCGCGGTCGGCGCGGTCGGCCACACGGCCGGCGCGCTGGTGCACGACCAGTTGCTGCAACCGCCGGTGTACGAGCGCGCCCTGCGGGACACCGACGCCGCCAGCCGTGTCTACAGCGAGGTGCTGGCGGACCCCGAGGTGCGCGCCGCGACCGACCGGTTGCTCGGCAACCTGACGATCGCGGGCCGGCCCGACACCGGATCTCTGACGATCGCCGTCGCCCGGTCCGCGCTCCCGCCGGCCCGGCTGCACGACCTCGCCGCGCAGGCGATCCGCGACGTGCTCGCCTACGTGCGCGGGGACACGCCGATGCTGAGCGCCGACGTGTCCCTGTCGCTCGTCGTCGCTCGCCTGGATCAGACGGTCGACGACCAGTTGCGCCAGATGCTCGCGCGGACCGCGACGAGGGTGCTCGACGATCTGGCCTCCTACGAGGCGGCGGTCCGCGCGTTCGCTGACGACCTGGCAGCGGGTGTGGTGCCGGCAGCGATCCCCGTCGTCGGTGGCCGAACCGTCACCGACGAGCAGATCGTGGGCGTGATCGAGGCTGCCGGGCAGCTCGGCCTCCCTGAGACGGTGCGCGATCGGGTGATCGCGGCCGTCCACGACGGTGACGACCGTGACGCGCTGGTCGCCGCCGCGTCGGTCTTCGTCCAGCGTCACCTCGAGCGCCTGCTGGCCGACCTCCTGCACGACGGGGGTGGGCGCATCGATCTCGTCGACGCGATCGGCGAGGCAGCCGGGCAGCCGCAACGTCGGGCGGTCGCCGAGCTGAACTCGATGCGCGGCGCCGTGCGGTACCTGCCGCCGTGGACCGCCGCGGTGTCCACGGTCCTGCTGGGTGGGGGCGTCGTGGGGATCGGATGGATCCACCGTCGCCGACCGTTGCGGGCGTCGGGCGTGATCGGAGCCGCGCTCGTGCTGGCTGGCGGGTTGACGGCGTTCGTCCTCCAGGTGGTGTCGCGCGCGTTCGGCTCGCCACTGGCCGCGCTTGCTGGGACTCGCGGGCGGTCGGTGCTTCCTGCGGCTGTTCGCGACCTCCTCGCCGACCTCGACGCCTCGGTGCGCGCGACGCTGCGCGCTGGAGTGACCCGCGACGTGCGCGCGCTCGTGGTCGCCGGATCGGTGCTGGCGCTGGTCGCCGCCGCACCCGCGATCGTGTCCGCACTTCGCCGAGCCCGCCCCCGGGTGTTCGAGGCTGCCCTCGCCGCGTCCTTCGTCCTGATGCTCCTCGGCCTGTCCTGGCGTGCGCCAGCCGAGCCCGCCGACGCCGCTCGCCTCTGCAACGGGGCCGCCGCGCTGTGTGACCGGCCGTATGACCAGGTGGTGTTCCCGGCGACGCACAACTCGATGTCGAGCTCGGACGTCGTGCGCGTGTGGCCGCAGCACGACGGCGGTCTGCAGGCGCAACTGGAGGCCGGGATCCGGGCGCTGCTGGTCGACACCAAGTACTGGCGGCCAGCCGACGGCGGCGATCTCGCGTCGCTCGACGCCGCGCTCCCGGTCGACGTGTCGGCGTTGCTGCGAACCGTCATCGGTGCGGGCCCCGCAGCGAGCGACGGCACGTATCTCTGCCACAGCCGCTGCGACTACGGAGCGGTCCCTCTCCTCGATGCACTCACCGACGTGCGGGCGTTCCTCGACGCGCATCCCGACGAGGTCGTGACCCTGATCATCCAGAACGGGATCACCGCCGACGACACCGAGGCCGCGTTCGAGGCGGCTGGCCTCGGGGGGTACCTCTACGATCGCTCTCCCGGCGATGGCTGGCCCACCCTGGGCGAGCTGATCGACCGATCCCAGCGACTCGTGGTGATCGCCGAACGCGACCGCGGGCCGGACTGGTACCACGACGGGCGCGAGCTGCTCACGGACACCTCGTTCGACGTCGGTGCGATCGACGGCTTCTCGTGCGAGCTCGGCAGAGGTCGGCCCGATGCTCCCCTGCTGCTGCTCAACCACTGGATCAGCCGCGAGGTACCCGACCGCGCCGACGCGGTCGCGGTGAACCAGCCCGACGTGATCGTCGATCGCGCACGCGGGTGCGAAGCCATGCTCGGTCGCCTACCGACGTTCGTCGCCGTCGACTTCTACGGCCTCGGAGATGTGGTGGGCGCGGCGGCCATGCTGAACGGCGTCCAGCGATAGATCCTTGTATCCATACATGGAAATTGGTACGGTGCGGGCATGCGCACTCCGATCTGTGAGCGCCTGGGGATCGAGTTCCCGGTGTTCGCCTTCAGCCACTGCCGGGACGTCATCGCCGCGGTCACCAACGCCGGCGGGTTCGGCGTGCTCGGGGCCCTGGCCTTCGAGCCCGACCGGCTCGAGATCGAGCTCGACTGGATCGACGAGCACGTCCACGCCAAGCCCTACGGCGTCGACTTCGCGATGCCCGCCAAGTACGTCGGGAAGGGCGGCGGGGAGGAGGCGACGCCCGAGTACCTCGCCTCGCTGATCCCCGAGGAGCACCGCGCGTTCGTCGCCAAGGTGCTCGACGAGGCGGGCATCCCTCCCCTGCCCGCGGATCACGAGCAGCGGCCGCGCAAGGCCGCCGGGCTGAACGTCGACGCAGAGGGTCCCGGTCAGATCGAGGTCTGCCTCGCCCACCCGAACGTGAAGATGATCGTCAACGCGCTCGGGCCGCCACCGGCCTACGTGGTCGAGCGGGCCCACGACGCCGGCCTGCTCGTCGGCGCGCTGTCCGGCAGCAAGCAGCACGCCGAGCGCAACGTGGCGATCGGCGTCGACGTGATCGTCGCCCAGGGCACCGAAGCCGGTGGCCACTGCGGCGAGATCTCGACGATGGTGCTCGTTCCCCAGATCGTCGACGCCGTGCCCGACCACATCCCGGTGCTCGCCGCAGGGGGCATCGCCGACGGCCGGCAGATGGCCGCCGCCATGGCGCTCGGTGCCCAGGGTGTGTGGACCGGCTCGGTCTGGCTGCTGACCCAGGAGGCCGACATGTATCCCGAGGTCACCGAGAACCTGCTCGCCGCAGCGTCGAGCGACGCGATCCGTTCGCGCACTATGACCGGCAAGCCGGCTCGCCAGCTGCGCACGAAGTGGACCGAGGCATGGGATCGCGATGACGCCCCCGCTCCCCTGCCGATGCCGCTGCAGGGCCTGCTGTACGGGGAGGCAGCGGCCCGCTTCTCCCGCGTCCACTCGAAGGACTTCGGCGGCCACCCCGTCGGGCAGATCGTCGGCAGCATCGACCGCGTGAAGCCCGCCCGCCAGGTGGTGCTGGATATGGTCGAGCAGTGGATCACGACGGTGGAGGGTCTCGAGCAGCTGATGGAGGCCGACGCGAACACCTGATCGCGGCCATGATGGGCCGATGGCCACACTGACCAGAGCTGCTCCGCGCGAGCAGATCAGTCAGGTGCCCTACCTGCCCGGCCTGGACGGGCTGCGGGCGATCGCGGTCGTCGCCGTGATGATCTACCACGCCAACAACGCGTGGCTGCACGGCGGGTTTCTCGGCGTCGAGGTGTTCTTCGTCATCAGCGGCTACCTGATCACGCTGCTCCTGATCGCCGAGGACGAGCGCAACGGCTTCGTCGACCTCGCCCAGTTCTGGATCCGCCGCGCCCGGCGCCTGCTGCCGGCGCTGTTCGTGATGCTGCTCGGCGTCGCGGTCTACACCACCCTCTTCTATGCCCGCGCCCGGGCGGCGATCCGCGGCGACCTCCTGGCCGCGATCTTCTACGTCAGCAACTGGTTCCAGATCTGGGTCGGCGCCGGCTACACCGCCGGCGAGGCGTTCGCCCCGATGCGCCACCTCTGGTCGCTCGCCGTGGAGGAGCAGTTCTACCTGCTGTGGCCGTTGATCATGCTCGCCATCTTGCGCCTCGGCCGACGGAAGCTGCCGACGGTCGGGCTGTGGCTGATCGGGTTCAGCACGTTCATGGCCCTCGTCGTCGCGGTGCTGTACCGGTCGGGCGACGTCGCGGTGACCTGTGCCCAGGACATGAACGGCTACTCCGAGATCGCTGGACGTTGCATCAGCATCAACGACGCGCTGTACCTCAGCACGATCAGCCGCTCCGGAGGGATCCTCGCCGGTGCCGGGTTCGCGATGCTGTGGCGCCCGAACGCCATCGTCCGCGGGCCGCTGCGCGACCGGGCGGCGTTGCTCGACGGCATCGCCGGCGTCGGCATGGTGATCCTGCTGTTCCTGTTCTGGCACACCCACGTCGTGCAGAGCGGCACCAACTTCGGCAACGAGTTCGACCCGTGGCTGTTCCGCGGCGGGTTCTACCTCACGGGCGTCGCGACGCTGATGATCATCGCCGCCGTCACCCACCGCGAGTCGTTGACCGGCAGACTGCTGTCCTTCCCCGTCCTCAACTGGATCGGCACGCGGAGCTACGGCTTGTACCTCTACCACTGGCCGATCTACCAGATCATCCGCAAGCAGGCCGGAGTGCCGCTGAGCTTCGCACAGTTCGTGCTGGCGATGGCGATCACGCTGCCGATCACCGAGGCGAGCTACCGGTACATCGAGACCCCGATCCGCAAGGGGCAACTGAAGGTCTGGTGGCGACGCCTCCGCTCCCCCGGCACCTGGCAGCGGCCGCTGCGGATCGCCGCCGCCGCGCTCGCCTTCTTGGGGTTGACGGCAGTGGTGAGCATCGCCGTCGCCCCAGACCGGTGCGTCACCGATCTGGAGTGCCAGCTCGCCAACGCCCGCGAAGCGACGACGACGACGTCCGGGGCACCGTCGAGCACCGCGCCCGCGACCGTGACCGATCCCGGTGCGACCGCGGCGACGACCCTGGCGACCACGATCCCGCCGACGACGACTGTCCCGATCGACGAGCGACCGCCGATGGCGTTCGGTGAGTCGGTCATGCTCGGCGCCCCCGACACGCTCGCGGCCAACGGCATCACGCTGATCGCCGCCGAGGCGCAGCAGGCTCAGTGGATCCTCGACCAGATTCGCGAGCAGCACGCGGCCGGGCACATCGGCCAAACGGTGATCGTCCAGACCGGTACCAACGGGACCGTCGAGCAGGAGCTCCTCGACGCGATCATGGCCGAGCTGCCACCCGACCAGACCAGCCAGGTGGTCTTCCTCACGGTCCACGCTCCGAAGTCCTGGATCGAGGGCAACAACGAGCGCATCCGCGCCCTGCCCGACCAGTACCCGAACGTCACCGTCGTCGACTGGGACGCGATGGTGACCGAGAACCCCGCCCTGCTCGCCCCCGACGGCGTGCACCTCGCCAACGGCGACGCCGCACGCGCCTACGTGGGCGCGCTCGTCGCCGCCTACGCCACCGCCGACTGATCCGCGAGGCGCGCGCTAGCCTGATCGGCGCCGACGACCCCGCCGGGAGAGCCTGCCGTGCAGCCAGCACGGGGGCACCGAAGGAGCAACCTCCCCGGAATCTCTCAGGTACCCAGGACCGGTGTGGGGAGGCGACGCTGGAGACGAGGCTGCCCACGGCAGCCTCACCGACGGGGAAAGCCCTCCGGGGTGAAGCTCTCAGGTGCCACGACAGCGGGGGCCGACAACTTTCGCGACCCCCGGAGGCCCGACATGCCCGCTCGTCCAACGCTCACCGAGCTGCTCGACCGCGGCGAGTTCGTCCGCCGCCACATCGGGCCCAACCCAGCGGAGCAGGCAGCGATGCTCGCCACGGTCGGCGTCGCCGACCTGGCGACCCTGATCGACCAGACCGTGCCGCCCTCGATCCGTGCGGAGGCAGCGCTCGCCCTCCCCGAGCCCACGAGCGAGGCCGAGATGCTGGCCGAGCTGCGCGCGATCGCGACGACCAACCGGCCTCGGCGCAGCCTGATCGGGATGGGCTACACACCCACGATCGTCCCGCCGGTCATCCTCCGCAACGTGCTCGAGAGCCCGGCGTGGTACACGGCCTACACCCCGTACCAGCCCGAGATCAGCCAGGGCCGCCTCGAAGCACTCGTCAACTTCCAGACGATGATCGCCGACCTCACCGGCCTGGAGCTGGCCAACGCGTCGCTGCTGGACGAGGCGACCGCCGCCGCCGAGGCGATGACCATGGCCCGCCGGGCCGCGACGAACCGGTCGCAGCGGTTCTTCGTCCATGCCGACACCCACCCGCAGACGATCGCCGTGCTCGCCACCCGTGCAGAGCCGATCGGGGTCGAGCTCGTGGTCGGCGACCTCGACCTGCTCGACGAGGCCGAGGTGTTCGGCGCAGTGTTCTCGCTGCCGACCTCGACCGGCGCGCTCGTCGACTGGCGTGAACCGATCGCCCGCGTCCAAGCCGCGGGCGGCCTGGCGATCGTCGCCACCGACCTGCTCGCCTGCGTCGCCATCGCCCCCCCGGGCGCGCTCGGTGCCGACATCGCGATCGGCTCCGCCCAGCGCTTCGGCGTGCCGATGGGCTTCGGCGGCCCGCACGCCGGGTTCCTGGCGGCGCGTGACCGAGCCGCGCGCAGCCTCCCCGGGCGCCTCGTCGGCGTCAGCACCGACACGCAGGGCAGGCCGGCACTTCGTCTCGCCCTGCAGACGCGCGAGCAGCACATCCGCCGCGACAAGGCGACCTCCAACATCTGCACCGCGCAGGTGCTCCTGGCGAACATCGCCGGCTTCTACGCCGCCTGGCACGGGCCAGATGGCTTGGCCCGCATCGCCGAGCGCGTGCATCGCCTCACGTCGATCGCCGCAGCCGGCCTGACCAGCGCCGGGCTGCACCTCGTCCACGACACCTGGTTCGACACGGTCTCGGTGATCGTCCCCGATGCCGACGCCGTCGTCGAGCGGGCCAGCGGGCTCGGTCTCGACCTGCGCCGCGTGGATGCCGGCACCGTCGGCTTCACGTTCGACGAGACCGTCGGCCCGGACGTGATCACGACGCTGTGGCAAGCCTTCGGCGTCGGTGGCGACGTCGGCGAGCTCGACAGCGAGGCCACCGACGGCATCCCGGCCGAGCGGCGGCGCACGACGCCCGTGTTGCCCCAGCAGGTGTTCCACCGCTACCACAGCGAGCACGCGATGCTCCGCTACATCCGCCGCCTCGCCGACCGCGACCTGGCCCTCGACCGGACGATGATCCCGCTCGGGTCGTGCACGATGAAGCTCAACGCGACGAGCGAGATGCTGCCGATCACGTGGCCCGAGTTCAGCGATGTGCACCCGTTCGCACCCGACGACGAGTGGCAGGGCTACCGCCGCCTGATCGACGAGCTGGAGGCGATGCTCGTCGCGATCACCGGGTACGACGCGGTCAGCCTGCAACCCAACGCCGGGAGCCAGGGCGCGGATCGCCAGCAGGCCGGCGAACTCGCCCTGGCTGCCGGCGTTGGGCTGCA
>CAZMGD010000059.1:11100-24782 GCA_964565705.1 uncultured Ilumatobacteraceae bacterium
AGTTCGCCGGCCTGCTGGCGATCCGCGCCTTCCACCTCGCCAACGGGCAGCCGCAGCGGACGGTGTGCCTGATCCCGTCGAGCGCGCACGGCACGAACGCGGCCAGCGCGGTGATGGCCGGCATGGACGTCGTCGTCGTCGCTTGTGACGACGACGGCAACGTCGACCTCGACGACCTGCGGGCGCGGGCAGCCGAGCACACCGCCGACCTCGCCGGCGTGATGGTCACGTACCCGTCCACCCACGGCGTGTTCGAGGAGGGCATCCGCGAGCTGTGCGCGATCGTCCACGACCACGGCGGGCAGGTGTACGTGGACGGCGCCAACCTCAACGCACTCGTCGGCCTGGCCCAGCCCGGCCGCTTCGGTGCCGACGTCAGCCACCTCAACCTGCACAAGACGTTCTGCATCCCCCACGGCGGTGGTGGCCCGGGGATCGGCCCGGTCGCCGTGCGCTCGCACCTCGCGCCGTACCTGCCGGGCCACCCGCTCGGCACCCCCGGCTCGCAACCGGTGGGACCGGTGTCCGCGGCCCCGTTCGGCTCCGCCGGCATCCTGCCCATCTCGTGGGCCTACGTGCGGCTGATGGGCGCGAGCGGGCTGACCGCGGCAACGGAGGCAGCGGTGCTCAACGCCAACTACGTCGCCGCCCGGCTCGACGCCGCGTTCCCGGTGCTGTATCGAGGTGCCAACGGGTTCGTCGGCCACGAGTGCATCCTCGACGTGCGGCAGCTCACGAAGGCGACGGGGGTGACGATCGACGACGTCGCCAAACGGCTCATCGACTTCGGCTTCCACGCGCCGACGGTCAGCTTCCCGGTGACCGGCACGCTGATGGTCGAGCCCACCGAGAGCGAGTCCAAGGCGGAGCTCGACCGGTTCTGCGACGCGATGCTCGCGATCCGCGCCGAGATCGACGCGGTCGCCGCCGGCGACCTGACGATCGAGGACAGCCCGCTGCGGTTCGCCCCGCACACCGCGGCCGACCTGCTCGGCGAGTGGACCCGTTCCTACCCGCGCACGGTCGGCGCGTACCCGATGGGCGACGAGTACAACGACCGCTACTTCCCGCCGGTGTCGCGCATCGACGCCGCCTACGGCGACCGCAACCTGATCTGCAGCTGCGAACCGCTGGAGGCCCTCGCTCGCTGAACGTGCGCCCGGGGCTACGGTCGCACCATGACGGAGACCCCGACGGCCGGCACTGTGCCCGGCCTCAACGAGCTGCTCAACCTGCTCAACAACAACCCGCTGGCCGGCATGGGTCGTTCGCTCGACCAGTTGCGGCGCGGCATCGGTGAGCTCATCCACACCGTCGAGAACATCAACGCGACGATGACCGAGCTGAACCGGGCGGCGCGGAGGATCAACAACCTGATCGACGCCGTCGAGGAGCCGATCCAGCGCGTTGCGCCAGGCCTCAACCGCTTGGCCGACACGCTCGCGTCTCCGGCGATCACGACGATGCCGACCGAGCTGACCCGGTTCGTCGCCGTGCTCGGCGACCTCGCCAACAAGCTCCAACCGCTCGGCCAGCTCGCTGACGTCGCCGGCGGCATGTTCAACATCAGCAACATCGGCACGCTGAGCAAGCTCGGGGGTCTACTCGGCGGCTCGAGCCCGAGGCCCCCCGTTGCACCAGCGGCGACGGCCGCCCCGGCGAAGAAGGCGCCGGCGAAGAAGGCACCGGCCAAGAAGGCGCCGGCGAAGAAGGTGGCGGCGAAGAAGGCACCGGCCAAGGGTGCCCCGGCGAAGAAGCAGGCGGCCAGGACGGCGCGGTGACGACGTTGCGTGGCGGCTTCGCTGCGCGGTGTCAGTGCTTGGCGACGAAGGGCGTCGCCACGACGGTGCCGGGCAGTGCCGACCCGCGGACGTCGATCGACACGGCGGAACCCTCGACGACGTCGGGTGGCAGGAACGCGAGCGCGATGCCGTGTCCGAGCACCGGGGAGAAGTTGCCGCTCGTGACCTCGCCGACGGGTGCGCCGCCGATCAGCACCGGCGATGCCGCCCTCGGTGGACGCCGCCCCTCGGTCGCGATGCCGCGCAGCGACCGGCTCGGGCCACTGGCCTGTTCGACCTCGAGCGCGTGCCGGCCACGGAACTCGTCCTTGCGCCAGGCCACCACCCAGCCGAGCCCGGCCTGCAACGGCGTGATGCCGGGCCCGAGCTCGTGCCCGTGGAGCGGCAGCGCGGCCTCCAAGCGGAGCGTGTCGCGGGCGCCGAGGCCAGCGGGCACGACGCCGACACCGAGGAGTGCCTCCCAGACCACGGTGGCGTGGTCGGCGGGTACCGCGATCTCGATCCCGTCCTCCCCCGTGTAGCCGGTGCCGGCGACGGTGCAGACCACGCCGCCGACGTCGACGCGCTGGACACGGAAGCGGCCGACCGCGGCGGCCTCGGGAAACACCTCGCCGACGAGGGGTCGCGCCGAAGGGCCCTGGACGGCGATCACGGCGCGGCTGGCCGTCGTCTCCTGGCCTCCGATGGCGGCGACGACGCGGTCGGTGTTGGAGGCGTTGGGCATCACGTCGAACACCTCGTCGTCCACCCACCACACGATGATGTCGTCGAGCACCGACCCATCCTCCTCGTCGAGGAGATGCGTGTACTGCGCTCGCCCCGGGGCGACCTTGGTGAGGTCGTTGGTGAGCGCCCACTGCAGCCGGTCGAGCGCGTCGTGGCCCTCGACCCGTACGGTGCCCAGGTGCGAGACGTCGAACATCACCGCTGCCCGCCGGCAGGCGAGGTGCTCGTCGATCGTGCCGGTGGCGTAGCTGAGCGGCATGTCCCAGCCGCCGAAGGGCACCATCTTGGCGCCGAGCGCCCGGTGCTGGTCGTCGAGCGGCGAGTGCTCGAGCTCGGCGTCTGGCGCGCTCACATCACTGGCCGACGGCTCGTCGGGGCGCGTCCTCCAACGGCGTGAGCCGTTCGGCGAGCTCTGTGCGGCAGCCGTCGAGCGACAGCGACACGTTGAGGACACCCTGACCCTGCTTGACCAGGTCGATGAGCTGCTCGTCGTCGCAGAGCACCACCGACGACCCGTGGATCAAGAGGTTGGCGCTGGCGATGTCGGCGTCTGGCGAGGCGCGGAGGTACTCGAACACGCCACGGACCTTCTTCAAGTCGATGCCGTTGTCGAGCAGCGTCTTGATGACCTTCAGCTCGAGCAGGTCGCGGAACGAGTACAGGCGACGGCTCCCGCTGCCCGAGGCGTCGGCGAGCGAGGGCCGCACCAGCTCGGTGCGTGCCCAGTAGTCGAGCTGTCGATACGTGATACCGACGATCTCCGCGGCCCGCGTTCCGCTGAATCCGATCCCGTTGTCCGTGGTCACCTGCGCTGCACCTCGCTGCGGTAGTCACACCCACGTAGTTACGTGGCTGTCGCACGCTAGGTCGCGCCGCGCGCGACGTCAAGGGGGGACGTCTCAGCCGGCGAAGTCTTCCGGGCTGACGTGCTCGATGAAGTCCCGGAACTCGTCGAGGATCTCCTCCTCGTGGTCCGCCTCGGGCTCGGGTTGCTGGCCCGCGGTGTCGAGCACCTCGGCGCTCGCGTAGACCGCAGCATCCAGGCGGATCGCCAGCGCGACCGAGTCCGACGGCCGGGCCGACACGACCTTCTCGACACCGTTCGGGCCGGCCAGGTGCATCTCGGCGAAGAACGTGTGCTCGCGCACCTCGGTGATCACGACCTGGGTGAGGCGCCACCCGAGCTCGCCGAGCGTCGCCGCGAACAGGTCGTGGGTCAGCGGACGCGGCGCCTCGATCTGCTCCAGCGCCTGGTGGATCGCCGAGGCCTCGGGACCGCCGATGTAGATCGGCAGCAGGCGATGCGGTTCGTCCTCCTCACGCAGGATGAGCACCGGCGTGTTCGCCGGGACCTCGACCCGCACACCGAGCACTTCCATGGCGTTCACGGCTCGAATCGTACCCCGTCACGCAGCGGCGCCTCTCGCGTGCTACGTGAGGTACTGCTGCAACGCCTGGGTCACGAGGACGTGGCGGAGATGTGCACCCAACGTCGCCAGCTCGTCGACGATCGCCGTCGATTGCTCGCGCGCCTGGGGGTTGCGCTGGCGCAGCAGCGGCAGGATGCGCTGCTCGAACAGGCTCGCCTCGCGCTCCGCCGACGTCTTCCACGCCCGCAGGTGACGGACCTCGATGCCGAGCACCTTGAACTTCCCGGCCAGCTCACAGATCTGACGGGCCGTGGCGTCGTACACGACCTGCTGGCCGACGGAGCGGGCGCTGATCAGCCCGTAGGACTCCAGCTGCTCGAGCAGGGCCGCATCGACCCCGGTCGCGGCGAGCAGGTCGGCGCGCGCCAGCTGACCCGGCCCGGCGGCGGCCGGCGGCGCGGCCGGGATCACGACCGGCGGCGGTGCTGGCGGCTCCGGGGTCTGCGGATCGACCGTCATGACCTCGGTCGCGACCTCGATATCAGCCTCGACCCCGATATCAGCCTCGACCCCGATATCAGCCTCGACCTCGACCTCGACCTGAGGTGCAGCTGCGTCGCCGTCTGTTCCCGTCACCGGATCGGGTGCCGAGGCGGCGGGCAGCGGCGTCGATCCGGCCGGGTGGCTGCGCACGGCCGCGTCGCTCGGCAGCTCGGCTCGTGCCGCGACCTCGCTCACCTCGGGTTCGGGGCGTTCCAGCTCGGCGGTCGGATCGGCGGGTCGGACCACGCCGCCGGTGGGTGTCTCGCCCTCGAGGCGGTCGCGGATCACCTTGAGCGGCAGGTAGTTCTCGCGCTGCTCGCGCAGGATGAACCGCAACCGCTCGACATCGGCGTCGTAGAACTTGCGGTACCCCGACGGTGTGCGCTCGGGCTCGATGAGACCCTGGCTCTCGAGGAACCGGATCTTCGAGATCGTCACGTCGGGGAACTCGTCGAGCAACAACCCGAGCACCTCCCCGATCGAGAGGTACGGCCGCTCCGTGCTGTGGTTGGTCATCAGCCCGGCGCCACGAAGAACACGAGCCGGAACTTGCCGACCTGGATCTCGTCACCGTTGGCGAGCGCGGTCTGATCCTCGATCCGTTCGAGGTTGACGTAGGTGCCGTTCAGGCTGCCAGCATCGCGCACCCGGAACCCCCCGGCGTCCGCCACGATGTCAGCGTGGTGCCGGGACACGGTGATGTCGTCGAGGCTGATCTCGTTGTCGGTGCTGCGCCCGAGCCGCGTGATCTTGCCCTCGAGCGCGAAGTGCTGGCCGGCCTGGGGGCCGGAGCGCACGACGAGCACGCCCGTGCCCTCGGCCACGTCGGCAAGCGAGACGAGTAGCTGCTCCTCCCCCGGCACCTCCTGCAGGGGGTCGACGCGCGGGATGGTGACGGTGGTGTCCGGCGTGACGCTCAACGGAGCGCCACACGCCGAGCAGAACCTCGCGTCAGCGGGATTGTGATGCCCGCAGGTGTTGCAGAACAGCGCCGCCATGTGCTGTTTCAGGCTTCGATGAGCGTCGTGTACGCGGTCGCGTCGAGCAGGCCGCTGAGCTCGGCGTCGTCGCCGATCTCGATCTCGCAGATCCACCCTGCGCCGTACGGATCCTCGTTGAGCAGCTGCGGGGTCTCGGCGAGTGCCTCGTTCACGGCGACGATGGTGCCCGACACCGGCGCATAGATGTCGCTGACCGACTTGGTCGACTCCACCTCACCGAAGGACTCGCCGGCGCTGACCGCGGTGCCGATGGCGGGCACCTGGACGTACACCACGTCGCCGAGCGCGTCCTGGGCGTAGTCGGTGATCCCGACCCGGACCCGGTTGCCCTCGAGCCTCGTCCACTCGTGGTCGGTGGAGTAGCTGAGCTCCGCAGGCACGTTCATGAAGCTGCAATGTAGCGCGCCGTCACCAACACCCCCGGAGCCGCCATCATCTGAGCAGCTGGCGGATGCGGCGCACGTACTCCTGGCCGATCGTGCGAGCCTCGGCGTCGGCACTGGCCTCAGCCCAGACGTGTGTCAAGGGCTCGTCGGGGTCGGGCAGGGCGAGCGCCCAGCCGTCCGGATAGAGCACCTTGACACCGTCGACGAGCTCGACATCGCGCCCCGCGAGCTCCACCAGCGACCTCATGACCAGGCCCTTCTGCTCCCACGGGGTCACGATCGTGTCGTGCACGACGTGCACCTTGGGCAGGCCGTCGACGACGGTGGACAGGCGAATGTCGGCCCGGGCCAGCAGATCGAGCAGCTTGAGCAGGGCCGCGGCGGCGTCGAAGGCGGGCAGGAACCCAGGCAAGATGAACCCGCCCGCGCCGTCCGCGGCGAAGCCGACCGCGGGATCGGTGGAGGCGGTCATCAACGCCGGGGTCGAGATCTTCGTCGGCCGGACCTTCACCCCCGAGCGGCCGGCGATCGCGCCGGCCTGGCGGGTCGTGTTGGCCGGCAGGGCGATCGAGTCGCCGAGCAGGTGGTCGCACACCAGCGTCACGAACGCGAGCAACGCCTCCGTGTGGGTCAAGGTCCGGCCCATGTCGTCGACGACGGTGAGACGCTCGCCGTCGGGGTCGATGATCGCACCGAGGTGCGCGCCCGAGGCCCGGACCAGACCGGCGACGCGCTCTGCCCCGGCGACGGGGTCGAAGTCGCGGCGGCTCGACGTCGAGAAGTACGGGTTGACCGCCAGCACGTCGGCGCCGAACTTGCTGAACAGGTTGGGCATCACGGTGGCGGTCGCGCCGTAGGAGTAGTCGACCACCATCTTGAACCGATACTGCGTCAACGCCGCCTTGTCCACCGTCGATTCGAGACCGAGCGTGTACTCCTCCAGCGCGCGCGGGGGGAACTGGATGTCGCCGATCTCCTCGGCGAGGCTGCGGCGGTAGTCCTCGCGCTGGAACAGCCGCTCGATCTTGCGCTGGTTGTCCTCGGTGATGTCGATGCCGACACCGTCGAAGAAGCGGATCATCACCCGGTCGAGGTCGGCGGGGTGCAGCCGCAGCGTCACGCCACCGGCGGCGCGCGGCGAGCGCGCCAGGAAGCGGGTGACCGGCACGCTCGCCACCTCGAGATCGAGCACGTCGATGCCCGACGCGTTCAGCCCCGCTGTCATCGCCCGCTTGAGCATCCGCGCGGCACGGCTGGAGTCGCGCGAGAGCACCACCGTCGTGCCCTTGCGCAGCGTGGTGCCGTACGCCATCGCGATCTTCACGGCCAGTTCTGCGGTCACGTCGACGTTGGCCAGCCCGGTCACGCCGTCGCGTCCGAACAGGCTGCGCGAGCCCTTGGACTCCCACACGATCGACGTGTTGACGACCGCGCCGTCCTCGACCGTCTTGAACGGATAGATCTTGACGTCGCCGCCGACGACGGCGCCGGCGCCGACGAACACCTCGTCGCCGAGCACCGCGCCCTCTTCGATCCGCACGTTCTGGCGGATGCTGCTGGCTCGCCCGATGACGGCTCCGCGCAGCCGGGCCCCGGACCCGATGTAGGCGTTGTCGTGCACGACGCTGCGCTCGATCTGCACGCCGTCGAGCAGACGCACGTTGCTGCCGAGCACGGCGTACTCGCCGATCTTGCAGCCCGGGCCGATCTTGACGCCGGGACCGATGACCGCGGGCCCGTCGACGACCGCGTCGGGCGAGATCTCCGCACCCTCACCCATCCACACACCCTCGTTGACGCCGAAGCCGGGGATGTCGAGCACGACGCGCTGGTCGAGCACGTCCTTGTGGGCGCGGACGTAGGCCTCGAGCGTGCCGACATCCTCCCAGTAACCCTCGGTGATCGCGCCGTACAACGGCAGGCCCTGGGCGAGCAACTGGGGGAAGACCTCACTGGAGAAGTCGACCGAGCGGCCCTCGGCGATGTAGTCGAAGATCGCCGGCTCGAGCACGTAGATGCCGGTGTTGATCGTGTCGCTGAACACCTGCCCCCACGTCGGCTTCTCGAGGAAGCGCTCGATCGTGCCGTCGTCGCGGGTGATGACGATGCCGAACTCCAGCGGGTTGTCGACCGGCGTCAGGCCGATCGTCGCCATGGCGCCGCGCTCGGCGTGGAACTTCCAGATCGACGTCAGGTCGATGTCGGTGATCACGTCGCCGCTGATGACGAGGAAGCGCTCGTCGAGGTACTCCCGGGCGTTGCCGACGCTGCCGGCGGTGCCGAGCGGCACCTCCTCGTGCGCGTAGCGGATCGACACCCCGAACTCGCTGCCGTCGCCGAAGTAGGTCTCGATCGCGTTGGCGAGGAATGCGACGGTGACGACGACCTCGTCGAAGCCGTGCCGCTTCAGGAGCCCGAGCACGTGCTCCATCATCGGCCGGTTGGCGATGGGCAGCATGGGCTTGGGCGCGTTCGACGTCAACGGGCGGAGCCGGGTGCCTTCGCCGCCGGCCATGATGACGGCTTTCATGCCGCCTTCTCCCTTCTGTCGGCGCGGAGCGCTCGGCCCTCACGCAGGTTCGTTCGAAGTGTCGGGATGTACCGGATGGCGGTGTAGTAGCTGAGCACCAGGCCGGGGAGGCCGAAGCCCCAGCCGATGAGCTGGAACAGCGGTGCGCTCGCCAGGTCGCTGCTACCGAGCATGAACGCAGGCATCGCGAACATCAGGCAGAGCGTGGCCGCCTTGCCGAGGAAGGTCACGTCGAAGCGCTTCATGCCGAGCATGGTCAAGACCGCCACCGTGCCCCCGAACAGCGCCTCTCGGATCACGACGAGCCACGCGAACCACAGCGGTGCGGCGCCGGCGACGATGATGCCGCCGACCCCGACGACGAACAGCAGGCGGTCCGCGGTGGGGTCGAGCACCTTGCCGAGCTCGCTCACCCATCCGTAGCGGCGGGCCAAGAAGCCGTCCACCCAGTCGGTCGCTCCGAGGCCACCGAGCAGCAGGGCCGCGGCGACGACGTCGTCACGACCGAACAGCAGCCAGAGGAACAGCGGGATGCAGAGCAGCCGGATCAGGGTGATCAGGTTGGGCACCGTCCAGACGCCCAACCCTGGATCGGTGACGAGCGGTTGGGTCGGGCTGCCCGTGGACACGATCGCAGGCTAGTGGGGGCGCACCGACGCAGTGTCTACGATCCGGGCCCATGAGCACGGTGTTCACCAAGATCATCGAGGGCGAGTTGCCGGGTGTGTTCGTCTGGCGCGACGAGCGTTGCGTCGCGTTCATGTCGATCAATCCGATCGCCACCGGGCACACGCTGGTCGTCCCGATCGAGGAGGTCGACCACTGGGTCGACGGATCACCCGAGCTGGTGGCCCACCTGTTCGAGGTGACGCGTGTGATCGGAGTCGCCCAGCGCGACGCGTTCGGTTGCGACCGGGTCGGCGTGATCCTCGCCGGGTACGAGGTGCCGCACGCCCACATCCACGTGATCCCGACCCGCGACATGGGCGACCTCAGCTTCGCCAACGCCGCGACATCGGTGGCTGGCGACGATCTGGAGGCTGCCGCAGACATGATCCGCGCCGCCCTCCGAGCTGCTGGACTCACCGAGGTCAGCGGCTGACTACTCCGTCGGACAGCTCGGGTCGATCGGCTCGATCAGCTCCTCGCCCTTGTTCCGCACCGAATTCACGTCGGTGCTGACCGGGTGCATCGTCAACAACGTGTCCGGTGCCGGCACCAGAAGTCGCAGCAGCGCCTCGGTGTCCTGGTTCTCGGGGTTCAGCCACTCGTCCCAGGCCCACGCCGGCAGGATCACCGGCATCCGGTCGTGCACCGGCTGCATCGTGGCGTTGGCGGTCGTGGTGACGATGGTGCAGCTGTGCAGCCACGGCTCCTCCGGCCCCGCGTCGCGGTCGCGCCACGAGCTCCAGAGCCCGGCGACCGCGAGCGGTTCGCCGTCGACGCGGTGGATGAACATCGGCTGCTTGGCCGGCTTGCCCTTCGACGTCTGCGGTCCGTCCGCGCGGCCCGCCTGCCACTCGTAGAACCCGTCCATCGGGATCAGGCAGCGGTGCTTGCGGAACACGCTCTTGAAGGCGGCCTTCTCCCCCACCGTCTCGGCCCGGGCGTTGATCATCTTGGCGCCGATCTTGACGTCTTTGGCCCACGAGGGCACGAGGCCCCACCGGAACACCTCGACATGGCGTTCGCCGTCGCGGTCGGCGACGACGCCGTACACGTCGTTGGTGGGTGCCACGTTGTAGCTCGCCGGCAATGGGGACTCGGTCGCGGTCGGCCCAGCCATCGCTCCGAAGTAGTCAGCGATCCGCTCCGGGGTGGCCGTCGAGACGTACCGTCCACACACATCGAGGATTCTTGCAGTCGGATCGGTCCCGCGCGGGACCGATCCGACTGCAAGAAGCGGGGCGCGGCCGCTCAGGCCTCGGCGAGGATGGCGTAGAGCTGGCGGCGGGTCTCCACGAGCACCTCTGCAGCCTTGGCCTTGTGGGCCTCGGTGCCGGCGTCGGTCACCTGGCGGGTGGCCATCATGACGTGACCGAGCACGTCTCGGAGGTTGATGTCGGCCTCGCTGGTGTCGGCGTTCATCGCCTCCCACGGCGCGCGCCCGCCGGCCTGCGTCGCGGCCTCGTGGGCGGTTCGCCCGGCCTCGGTCAGCTCGAACGTGCGCTTGCCGCCGTCCTCGGTGCTGCGGATCAGTCCCTCGTCCTCGAGGGCCTGCAGGGTCGGGTAGATCGATCCCGGGCTCGGACGCCACACACCGTTGGTGCGCGACTCGAGCTCGCCGATCATCTCGTAGCCGTTCATCGGCCGCTCGGCCAGGAGGCCGATCAGGGCTTCGCGGACGACGCCGCGCCGGGCCCGTCCCCGGCCCCGTGGTCCGAATCCCGGACCGCCACGCCCGGGGCGCCCCCAGGCACGGTCGTCGAGCCCGTGCATGCGGGGCCCGCCGCGGCGGCCGTCGAATCCATGGGAGCGGTGTTGATCGCTGTTGCGTGTCATGTGAATGACTCCTTGTCAGTCGTTCTGTGTTCTGTGATGGCTCGACGATATATCGGTACATATCGCAATGCAACACACGACCCCAAAGTTCCTGTGCCCGGCTCGTAGCCTGCGGTCGTGGCCGAACCGCTGTCGCCGACCCGGATCACCACGATGCTGTTGTGCGACTTCGCCCAGGTCCGCGAGGGGCTGCTCACGGTCGTGTCCGGCGGGGTCACCCGGGTGGGGCTGTCCCGCTTCCCCTCCCCCACGCCGCTCTACCTGGCGATCGTGCTGTACCTGCCGCCCGACGCGATCGACCGGCAGCATGCGGTGCGGGTGCTGTTCAAGTACCCCGAGACCGCCGAGAAGTTCGCCGAGGCGAACGTCAACGTGAGCCCGCACGCCGGGGACGAGACGCGGATCGAGGGGATCTCGTTCCCGGTACCGCTCGACCTGCGCGGGGTCACGCTCCCCAAGGCTGGCCTGATCGACATCCAGGTCGAGGTGGACGGCGAACTGCAGGGCGAGCTGACGCTGCACGCGTTCGAGGCTGCGACGCGGTGAGCGATCCGGTCGTGCCCGCCCGGCTGCTGTGGCAGGTGGTCGAGCCGATCCACGCACTGACCTACTTCTCACCCGAGAGCGACGCCCACTTCCGTGGCGTTGGCCTGCGCGGGTTCTGGCGCGGCTACTTCGCCGGGCGCGCCGCGCCGCTCGGTCCGGTGCCGGCGGCCACCGTGTGGGCCACGTTCTTCGGCTTCCATCCGGCGTTCGTGGCCCGCGCCATCCCCGGAGTCTGGGATGTGGCGACGCCGCAGGTGGCGATCGACGCGCGCCTCGCCGGCGCATCCGACGCCCTCCAACGCCTGTTCCCGGTAGCGAACGATCGGGAGGCGCTGCACCGCGCGGCGGAGCTCGCTCGCGAGGCGCTCGACGGCGTCGACGCCCCGGACCGTCCGTTGTACGCGGCAAATGCCACCCTGCCGTGGCCCGAGGATCCAGCGGCGCGGCTGTGGCACGCGACGACGCTGTTGCGGGAGCACCGCGGCGACGGGCACGTCCACGCGCTCGTGGCCGCGGGCTTCGATCCCTGCGAGTCGCACATCACGCAGGTTGCGTCGGCGCGGACCTCGCTCGACCACATCAAGCCCTATCGCGGCTGGGAGAACAAGGACTGGACGGGGGCGCGCCGGCGCCTGCGGGCCCGTGGGTTGCTCGACACCCGGGGACGCCTCACCGCGCTCGGAGCGCAGACGCGAGCCAGCGTGGAGGCGATGACCGACCGTCTGGCGTCGGTTCCGCTCGAGCGGATCGGTCCGGAGCGCACCAGCCGCCTCATCGAGGCCTTTGTTCCGCTCGCCGAGCGGATCATCGTCACCGGATCGATCCCCTATCCGAATGCCATGGGGGTGCCCCGGCCGCTCGGGTGACTACCGTGGCCACACTCGTGGAAGGGGGGACACATGAGGCAGATCGCGCGTTGGACCACCGTCGCCCTGGCGGCGGGACTGATCGGGGCGGGGTGCAGCTCGGACGACGAGGCCGACACGACGCCGACGGTGGTGACCGCGGCGCCCACCAGCGCTGCACCGACGACGACCGAGACCGCCAGCACGACCGCTGCACCCGACACCACCGGCGTGGCTCCGTCCACGACGCTGACCGCAGCGTCGACGACGACGGTGCCCCCTGCGACGTCGCTGACCGCCCGCCAACTCGTCGAGGCGCTCGCCGCCGACGATCTGGCGGGTCGCGACAACGGCAGTGCCGGCTCGGTCGCCGCGCAGGAACTGTTGATCGGCCAGCTCCAGCAGTTCGCGGTGCCTGCGCTTCCCGACCAGGCGGAGGGCTACCTCCAGCGCTTCGCCGAAGGTACCAATGTGGTTGCGGTCATCCCGGGCGGCGATCTCGCCGACCAGTGGGTCGTGATCGGCGCCCACTACGACCACCTCGGCACCGATTGCCCCACGACCGACCCGGCCGACACGATCTGCAACGGTGCCACGGACAACGCGACCGGCGTCGCCGCGGCGATTGCGACGGCGCGCTCCGTGGCGGCGGCTGGCGTGCCGCGCCGGTCGGTGCTCGTCGCGTTCTGGGACGCCGAGGAGGACGGGCTGCTCGGCTCGGCGGCGTACGTGGCCGCGCCGATCGTGCCCCTGGCGCAGACGGTGGCGTACGTCAACTTCGACATCCAGGGCCTGAACCTGCTGCCGTCGCTCGCGAACAGCACGATCATGGTCGGCGCCGAGACCGGCGGGCAGGCACTCACCGAGGCCGCGCTCGCCGCGACGCAGGCGTCGTCGCTCGACACGACAGCGCTGAGCCTGCTGTTCGGGCAGGGGCGCAGCGACCACGCCAACTTCGCCGCGGCCGGTGTGCCGTCGGTGTTCTTCACCGATGCCAACTCCGCCTGCTACCACACCTCCCAGGACGACGTGTCGATCGTCGACTTCGACAAGCTCGACCAGCAGATCCTGACCTCGACCGCCCTGGCCGAGACGTTGGTGTCGACCGACGTACCGCCGGCGTTCGACGGTGCCGCGCCGGCGACCAGCTACGAGGACGCCGTGTCGATGCTCGGTCTGGTGACGAAGGCGGAGGTCGACCTGCCGATGCTCGACCCGACCGCCCAACAAGCCACCGAGCAGTACATCGCCGACCTGCAGACCATCGTCGACGCCGGCCCGGCTGCCTTCGACGAGAACGCCGTGTCCACGGTGCTCAGCGGAGCCGTGGTCGTCGTCGACGCGCTGACCCAAGGTGAGTGCAGCGCCAACATCTCGGGGTGACGGCCGCCGGTCAGTTGCCGGGCCAGGTGGTGTTGGGGTCGATGGTGG
>CAZMGD010000060.1:0-24334 GCA_964565705.1 uncultured Ilumatobacteraceae bacterium
CTTCTGAACTTGAACGGGCTCTGACCGCGTTCAACATGGCTGCCACCGGCGTCACCGACGAGCAGGCGTACTCGGTGAAGATCCTCGACGATGAGGGTGGTCTCGTCGGCGGGCTGGTCGGCTGGGTCTGGGGGTATACGAGCGGGATCAGCCTGGTGTGGATTCGCGAGGCGGACCGCAAGATGGGGTGGGGTCGACAGCTTGTCGCGGCAGCAGAGGGCGAGGTAGGTCGCCGCGGGTGCAAGCGGATCTACGTGTCGTCCTTCAACTTCCAGGCACCAGATTTCTACCAAAGATGTGGATACTGGGAGATTGCTCGGGTTCCGGGTTTGCTCGCTGACGGGGTCGAGGACGTCTGGTTGGTCAAAGACATCAGCTGACGAAGTGAGCAGACGCTCGCCGGGTGATGTCCACGATCCTGCGTGTATTAGGCGGTCAGGGACGTTGGTGCGGACAATGTCGCGTGTACTTGCAAGTGCTCACCGATGAGCACGACGAAGAAACGAGACCAGCGCCGTCAGCCGCGACGATCAAGACCTCGTTGCGCTGCTGGTTCTCGGCCTCACCGTCGCTGACACGGAAGCCTGAGGCACATCGACGCTGTCGACGTGCGACACGCTGCTCGTGGGGTCGTGGAGTTGTTCGGGCTGCGATAACCCGGGGAGGGCTGGTCTGCGTGTATGTGTTGTGATGGTGACGGAGGTGGGGTTCGAGGCGTTCTTCCGTGTCGAGTATCCGACCCTCGTCGCCGTCGCGTTGGCGATGACGGGCGATGGTGACGTCGCTCGGGATCTGGCGCAGGAGACGCTGACGCGAGCGTTCCGGAACTGGGCCGAGGTGCAGGGCTACGACCGGCCGGGTGCGTGGGCGCGTCGAGTCCTGCTGAACCTCGTGACCGACCGGGCGCGACGACGGGTGTCGGAGGTCAAGGCGTTGAGCCGGGCTGCGGTCAGTGATGTGTGCCCTCCTGTGGAGCCGGTTGACGGGGCGTGGCGGCGGGCGGTGCTCGATCTGCCGGATCGGCAGCGAGCCGTCGTGGTGTTGCACTACGTGGAGGACTGCTCGATCGAGACCATCGCCGGTGTGCTCGGGGTCGCGCACGGAACGGTGAAAGCGACGTTGGCGGCCGGGAAACGGAATCTCCGTCGGGCACTCGAACAGGAGCGTCAGTGATGAACGACGACGAACTCGATCGGCGCAGCGCAGCCGAGGCCGCGAAGATCCGCGCCGAAGCGGCGGCGATTGCCGACACCGACGCTGAGTTGAGCCTCCTGCTCGCCGGCGGCGATCCACCTGCCGAGATTCGACCGGGATACGACCCTGTCGCGATCACGTCGGACGTCGCGGGCCGGCACGACACGCGGTGGCTGGCTGCCGCTGCCGCGGCGCTGCTGCTCGTGGTGGCCGCGGCGGTGGTCGTGTTCGCGGCCGCCCGGCCCCGCGGCGACGACGGCGGACACACGATGGCGCCGGCGTCGCTTGCGCCAAGCGAACCCCCGGCGTCAGCCGCCACCAATCCGACCTCGGCGCCGACGACGATCAGCGCCGCTGTCGGCGGCGACGGCTGGTACGTGCCGACATGGACCCCTGACGGCTACCGGATCGCGGGCGCGTCCGCTGTTCAGCGCGACGTCCTGGTCGCTGACGCCTTCACGTTCGACGTCTGGATCGAACGTTCGGACTCGACCGGCTCCCGGCGCTTCCAGTGGCTCACCCTGGGCAACGACCGACCGGAGTCGAGCGGAACGTCCCCCGACGCCGTCACCGTGCGCGGCGTGCCTGCGTCGGTGTTCGACGGCGACGGTGAGGTCGACGTCCAATGGAGCGAGGCCGGCCGGGATCATCGGGTGTCGAGCGCACTCGACCGCGACACCACGTTGGCGGCGATCGAGGCGGCCACGATCGGCGACAGCGGCGTGACCCTCGCGCCGGGCTCACTCCCGACAGGGTTCGAGTGGGTCGACCCGGCAGCGTCGGACGAGGCCGCGGTGGGGGGCCCGACCACGGTCGTGGTGTGGCGCGATGACTCCGACGGCGCCCGGTCGCTGACGTTCAACGTGTCACCGAACGAGGCCGGCTACAGCCTCGATCGCGACTTCGTCTTGGGATCCGTCCAGCGACGCGACATCGGTGGAGTCGCACGGAACGTGCAGACGAGAACGCTCGGCGACGAACGAATCGAAACGGTGGTCACCTGGTACGCGGACGGGTACGCGTTCTACGTCGACGCCGTGGACGTCGACCCTGCGATCGTGGAACGGTTCGTCGCCGGCATCACCAAAGCCGACCAGGAGACCTTCCTCGCGTTCGAAGACGAGATCACCGCCCGCGGGCTCGCCGGCACGGTCTTCGATCAAGCAACGTTCGCGGACGGGCTCAGCGTCGCATTGCGCAGTCCCGACGGCGAGGCGTTCACGGCCGCTGACTCGTGGAAACGGGAGGGATACTTGTGTGTCGACGCCCAACCCGCGGTGTGCTCCGCCGCCAGCGCCGGCGGTTCCAGCAGCAGCGACGACTGGAAGTCGCAGACGGCGGGATTGTTCGACGTCGACGGCCACAAGACCTACCTGCTCTGGGGCGCCGGCACCCCGAACGGTCTGACGATCATCGGCAGCGCCGACCCACCCGACTTCTTCCCGTCGCAGCCCGGCGCACCCGGCATGGCCGACGCGCAACTCGCGACCGGCGGTGTCACTCTCCCATTCGAGCAGATCACCGGGACCGCCGGCACGTTCGTGCGAGTCGAGGTCCCCGACGACGTCACCTACGTCACCGTTCACTCGACCTACGGCGCCGCCAGCCTCCTCGTCAGCGGTGAGCTCCTCGACCGACCAGCGCACACCACGACGTCCGACGCAGCCCCCGCCGCCGAATCGACCCCCGAGCCCGGCTGACAACCACCCAAACCCGCAACAGGCGCGCTTGATGGATCGCGCCGGGTAGCACACGTCGATACGGTTCCCGTGGGGAGGGAACCGATCGTGTGTCGGTGAGGTCATGGTTGTCGTGAAGGGACCGATTGACGCGTTGGCGCGTGGCGGTGACGTCGTGAAGACGTCGTCGAGCAGTCAGGTCGATCCCCGTTTCCAACGGTTCTACGCCGAGCGGTACGCGCCCACCGTTCGCTTGGCGCGCCTGCTCACGGGCGACGTGCAAGTCGCCGAGGATCTCGCCCAGGACGCGTTCGTGCGCGTGTACCGGTATGCCGAATCGTCGTCACGGCCGATCGAGAATCCAAACGCGCTCTTGCACATGACCACGGTCAACGTGTGTCGCAGCTGGCACCTTTCCCGCCAACGCTTCGGTCGCCGGATGGCCCGTCACGGACCGATGGACCACTCGCTGACAGAAAGCGAACGCGAACTGGACGACTCACTGCGACGGCTGCCCTATGACCAGCGAGCTGTCGTGGTGTTGCGCTACTGGTTGGGCCTGTCCGAACGCGAGATCGCCGAGACGCTGGGCTGCCAGGCAGGGACGGTCAAGTCGCGCCACGCCCGAGCACTGAGCACCCTCAGGAAGGAGCTCACATGAGTCCCACACCCAGCGCCGACGCGCAGGCGTGGATGCAGGCTCGGCTCAGCGAGGGCATCGATCGCATCGCACGCGCGACCCCCGTCTCCGACCCGGGACCTTTCGATCCGAACCTCCGACCTACGGCAGGGAATCACGCGACGCGCCCATCGCCGAGGATCCTCGGTGCTGCACTCGCTGCGGCAGCAGCGATGGTCGCGGTCGTGGTCGGCATGGCGCTCGCCACGTCGGGCGGTGACCCACAGCCCGCCGACCGACCGAGCACCGATACCGGCGGCGTGCTGTCGGACACCACCGTGTTCGAGACCATCGTCCCACCGAACGGACCCGAGCCCCGGGTGTTCCTTGGCGGGGTCAGCGCCGCCGACGCATCCGACGGTCAGCCCGCGCTGGCCGATGGCCGGGTCTCGCTAACGTTCAGCCCCGGTGGCAGCGACGACCAGATTTGCTACGTGATCGAGCAGATGTCCACGCCGGCCCACGGTTGCATGCGCGTCGCCGACATCCAGACCGGGCTTGAGACCCTCGTCGCGCGCAGCGACGACGGAACCGTCGATGTCACCGGCATCGTTCCCGATGACGTGGGCACCGTGCGGATCGGCGACGACACCATCCACGTCGTCAACAACGTCTGGCACCACGTCGGTCACGACGGCGACGACTTCAGCTTCGAGGTCACCTCCGTCGACGGGACCCTGACAGCAAGCACCGGCTGACCATCCGCGTAACGTGAGTTCGCAACATCGACGAAGGGATGAGGCGATGCTTCGAATCGTTCGCCGAGCTCAGGCCCGCTGGCGAAGCTGGTTCCCTCGTGGCGCCTCATATTCGCAGGACGTCGCTCAGCAGCACCGCGTTGGTCGTGGGCCCGACATCGATGGCCAGGGTGGCTTCGGCTGACCTGATCTCAGCCCTCAGCTCGCTACCCGTGCAGCGGACCGTGCCCGCGACAGCCGCCCGTCGCGGAGCCCGCCGGGCCCATCGGTTGTGGCCTCCGCCGCGCACCGATCGCTCGACCCGTTCCCGGGTCCGCTGGCGGGAGTGTCACCCGTGGGGTTGGGCGGCGCCGTCATAGTGGTGTGCGCATGGTGGACGCGTGGGAGGCCGCGTATCGGCGGCACGCTGTCGAGTTGACGCGTTACGCGACGGTGATGGTCGGCGTGCACGACGCGGCGGATGTGGTGAGCGACGCGATGGCCAACGTGTTCGGCCGGCCCGAGTCTCGATCGGAGGTCGAGAACGTGCGGGCGTTGTTGTTCCGGGCGGTGCACCATCGGGTGATCGACTTGGGGCGGGCATCGAGTCGCCGCCGTCGACGGGAGGAGACGTTCGCGTTGCGGTCGCTGCCCGCTGCGGCGCTGGATGGCGTGACGGGCGTGGACGCTCGCGCTGCCCTGCGGGTGTTGAGCGTGCAGCAGCGATCGGTGGTGTTCCTCGCCTACTGGGCGGATCAGACACCGGCGGAGATCTCAGTGGTGTTGGGGGTGTCGGAGGGAACGGTCCGCAAGCAGCTCGCCCGAGCGCGGGCGCGGTTGAGGGAGGTGCTCGATGGCTGAGCGGTTCGACGACGAGCGCTTGGACTCGTCGATCAAGAGGTTGGTTGGCGCGGCCGGTGACGACGCTCCGGAACCGCCCGAGCCGCCGTTCGGCGCGGTCACCGAGATCGGGGCGTCGGCGCGGAGACGTCGCCGGCCGTGGCTGGTTGGGTGCGGCGTGGCCGCCGCTGCGGCCGCGATCGTCGGGGTCGTCGCGCTGGCAGCGGGCGGCGACCATCCGTCGACGGGGCCGACGGGCTCGGCCCCGCTGTCCACGTTCCAGGCCACGCCCGTGGCACCCGCGACGACGACGTCGACGCCCGTGGTCCCCGCGGCGACGACGGCCTCAGGGTCCACCGCCTCCACAACGACGACGCCCGTCGCGTCCGAACCCGAGGAAGGCATCATCCGCCCAGTCACCGACGCGTCGGTGTGCGCCCCGTACGCGGCGCGCGAGATAGCCGTCGAGGGCCCCACGGTGTTCGGGCAGGCGTCGGCGTTCCCGACCTCGATGCAGGTCATCGCTGACCCATCCGCGGGCCCGACCGGCGGGTACGCGGTGGTGTTGCGCAGACTCGACCGCGAGGCGGCGTTGCCGTCCACCGAGACGACCACGATCAACGACACGACGTATCGGGTGCAGGTCTACGACAACGGCGACGGGGTCGCCGAGTGGAACGTCGGCGACGGCACACGTGGTTACGTGCGGTCGAGAGGCCTCAACCGGGACACGCTGGTGTCGATCCTCGACGCCCTCACTCCACGTTCGCTGGATGCATCGATCCCCGGGTTCGACATCGACGACTCCGCGCTCGCGCCGAGCGGCCTCGCGTCGGCCGAGGAGACGATGATCGAGGACATGCGCGGGACGATCCGCTGGTCCGTGTGCAAGCCGCCAGGCTCCGATGTTCCGTATTGGGTGTCGAGCGTGTCCGGCGACCCGGTGTTCGAGTATTGGAGCGTCCTCGACCGGCCGCCCCCGCTCGCTGTCGCCGAGCGCGACGGGGCCGTGATCGTGATCACCGGACAGCCATCCGACGCCGCGCCCACCATCGATGACGTGCACAACGCCGACATCGGCACATGGAGCGCCCTGCTCGCCCAGAGCGACCCACGTGATGTCCCGGCGACGGGCCCGACCGAAGGATCTTTCGGCCAGGCGACGGTCGCGCCGACGCTGGTCACGCCGGGAGAGCGGTTCACGGTCACACCGTCCGCGCCGGTGGCTCAGGTGTGCGACGGCTACGTCGCGGTGTACCGCTACACCGACGGGAACTTCGACCAGGTCGCCCAAGCAGCGCCCATCGGCCGACCCTGGCAGCTGTCCGACGCCGACATCCCCTTCACCGTCCCGGCGGGCGGTTGCGACGACCACACCACGGACACCCCCGCCGACTACGAGCTTCCCGCGGACATGCCATCCGGCGTCTACGTCATCTGCCTCAGCAGGGACCCGAGCGAACCAGCCTGCGCAACGCTCGGCGTCACGGCCCCGACGTCGGTTGCCCTGACGCCATGGCGACTCCTCGCGTGGCCCGACACCTACGGCGGAGAAGGTCGCTTCATCACCACCATCTTCGTGCGCGACGACTGCGTGCTCGGCCTCGACCCGAACGACGGCCAACCACTCGTGATCGCCTGGCCGCCCGGCTTCGAACTCGTCGACGACCACATCGAATCGCCCGACGGCGCGATAACGATCCGCCCTGGCGACACCATCACAGCCAGCGGCGGGTACTTCCCGTTCGACCAGATCCCAGACCCGACGTTCGCGAACTGCGTCACCGGCCTCGACGCACCCGCCACGGACGAACTCGCGGTCATCGGTCGCGTCACCAACGTCGAACCCGCGCCGCAAGGGACGATCTCCATCCAGCAGACCCTGCAGGCGCCGACAGCCGACGCGACACGGTTCGCGCAAACCGAGGTGTTCGCCTACATCGACGCCGCAGGAAGACGCTGCCTCACCGTCAGCCAGACAGCCGGGCGACAACCCGCGTGGTGCGTCGACCAGCCCGACGTGCTCAACATCTTCACTGCGACAGACCTGTCGGTGCTGATCGGAACGACCGACGATCCCGACGCCGCACGCATCGTGCTCGACACACCCGACGGACCCGTCGACGTCGCTTTGCAAGGCCTCCCAGATTGGCCCGAACGCGCCTTCGCCAGCGAACTCCCCGCGAACACCGTCAGCATCCGCCTCGTCGACGACGACGGCAACACACTGGCCACCACCTTCCCCGAATGACGGCTGCTGATGTGCGTGTGCGCACGGCAGATCGAGCCAGCGATGTCGTTTGTCGGGCGAGGTCTGAGCGACATCTCGGCCACTCCGGGATGCTCTCGCGGGCAGCGGTGACTGCGACGTCAGGACTAACCGGGTGGAGCAGGGTCGGCGTTCGCTTGCATGCTGTCGAGCAGGCGGCACGACCGAAGCATTGCGACCGGTGCTGGCGGCGGATCCGGTCCCTCGAGTGCTGGATGAGCGTCGTATGGCAGGAACGCCCAGCCGGAACCCGTCCATCCCAGCCGCCGACCGTCCTCACACGGGTACAACCGAGGCGGTGTCACTGTGGCTGTCGTGATGTCGGTCACCGTCGTCGCGGTCGCGGTCGTGCTCGTGCCAGGGCTGGACGCGGTCGATGGAGCGGATGAAGGGGTGTCCGTGTTCGAGCACCCGGCTGCGAGCGCCGCAACTGCAATGACGCACAAGCGGGCACGCATCGCCATCGAGCGTATGACGTTGTAGTCGCGGGTCTGGTTCCCTGAGCCGCACGCCACCGTCCCGCGGTTGTCGGGGCACCCGGATGTCTCTGTGTGGGACGGCACTCGTCGGCTGTCGGCGACTCGCTTGACAACTCTCGCCGTTGGCGGGACCGGTGGCGATGGCCGCCGAGTCATGCGTGGAGGCCTGGCGCGGGCTCAGGATGCGGGGAGCAGGAGGTAGTCCAAGCGCACCTGCTCCGCGACGGGCGCGAGCACTGCCCGAAGTTCGGGATTATCGATCACCGCGACCGCGAACACGAAACAATCACCACCTGACACCGATGGTGGACCCACGAGCACAAGACCGGCCGCGGCCGCCTCGTCGCTGGCGATCGCGTTCCGCGCGTCGGCGAGCTCGCAGCCGGCCGTTGGGGGTTCGCTGGCGTCGGGCAGCAGCGGATCGACGTCGGCGGCCGGTACGGGCGGCCGGGTGAGTGCCAACCGGGTGCCGTCCCACGCGCCAACGACGGTGTAGCGCGTGTCCGTCCAGACAGTGGTTCCGTCCGCGGATTCGCCCTCGACCAGTTCCCAGTCCCACCCGATGAGCGGCACCCCGAAAGAGAAGCTCGGAGGATTCGACGAGTTCCATGCAAACGCCAAGGAGGCCTCGCCATCGGACTCGATGATCCGACCCGACCCCCGATACTCCGCGGCCAACGGTTCGGGCGTCGGGAACGACAGCGGAACAGACCACCCCGGCGGTGCTTGCGACTCGGCAGGGATCGACCCCGCCAGGATGATCGAGGTCGTCGATGGCGGTAGCGGCTCCACCGCCGTCGCATCCGGATCCGTCGTCGGGGAAGGGCCACCGGTGGTGGGACTGGTCGGGTCGGACGGCGGATCGCTGGCAAACGACACGGCGGCCACCTCCACGGTCGCCTCGTCGGCCTGCGTCACTTCGGAGGAACCGCAACCGATCAACGCGCCACCGACCATGGCAAGCGCTCCCGTCAGCAGCGTCAGCGCTGCACGCATGGCCGTCAGTCTGACAGCCCCACAACCACCGAGGGCAGTCACCGATCCCTTGGCATCTCCAGGTGGTGGTCGGCTGCCTCGGTCGGCGTCAAAGCTCGATGCCGATATCGAGGGTTGGTCTTTGGACGACTGTCGGACGGGCGGGGGTGAGGTCGAGTCCTTGGGTGTGGGCCCATTGCTCGACAGTGGTGGCGAGGACTCGGCATTCGGGCCGGTGGGCGTCGGGAACGGTGTGGAGGACGTCGAGCATGCCGGCGATGCGGTCGGTGTGGAGCGGCTTGCCTTCGGCCCAGTGTTCCCAGAGGTCGAGCGCGTTGCGGAGCGAGCGGTGCTGTTGGATCTGTTCGGGTGCGGTGTCCCATTCGAGGAAGGCTCGTTCGCTGCTGAGTGACCCGCGCAGCGTGTCGACGCGTCGGCGCGCCTCGCTGACGGCGTCGGTGGCTGGAGCGGCGACGGCGCGGATGTCGGCTTCGCGTTGTTGGGCGGCGGCGAGATCTGCTTCAGCCGCGCGCTGGTCACGTGCGGAGCTTCGACGGTGCAGCCTCCCGGCTTGTTGGGTGTGCCGGTAGGCGGTCCGGACGCGCTGCTGCGCTGCTGTGGTGTCGGCTGCCGCCTGGTCGATGGCTGGCTGGTGTGGTTCGAGGCGACGGCGAGCGGCAGCGAGGTCGTGCTCGGCGTCGGCGAGCTGTGTTTCGAGGCCTCGGAACTTGTTCCCGGCGTCACGGGCGCGGTGTTCGAGGTCGTCGAGCTCTCGGACGATGTCGGCGCGCAGCGTTGGCAGCCAGGTCGGGATCTCGCAGCGTGGTGTCGGCCGATGTGGTGCACGCTCTGCGGTGGCGAGTGTGCGGCGTTGGGTCGTGGCCGGCACGTCGGCGCGGTCGACGCTGATGACACGCTCGAGGACGTCGCGTGCTTCGTCGAGGTCGTTGCTGTCGGTGACGACGTACACGGTGTTGTCGTCGCGTCCGCGGGTGATCCCGACATAGGCGCCGCGGCGTGTGGTGGCCGACGAGAGGAGTTCGAGGCCGATGGTGGTGGTGTCGCCTTGGACGCCGTGCTCGGTGGCGGCGTAGCCGAGCCGCACATGCTCACGCACGTAGTCGGCGGGGAGCACGGCGACTTCGTGTCCGTGTCGTGCGGTCACCGCGAGCGCCCCGTCGCCGCCGATGTGGGTCACGGTCCATTGCTCGCGGTTGCGGATCGGCTCACCGCTGCTGGTCGTGATCCGGCGGTCGTTGCGTCGGGTCACGATCTGGTCGCCGATCATCACCCGCTCACCGCCGGCGATCGGCGCGCTGAAGCTGGAGTCGAGGGCGCCGGCATGGACGCGTAGGGCTTGGATCGCGGCGTTGAGCTGGTCGACGTGCTCGTTCGTCGACGCGACCACCGACACGCTGCCGCCGGTCTCGGTGGCCTGGATCCAGCGGAAAGCGATGTTGGTGAGATGCTCCTCGAACCGGCCCGGGATCACCCGGCCGTGCTCGAGGTACGGGTCCCAACCGGCCGGGTCACCGCGTCGCAGCTTCAGCGACGCAGCCGCCTCCCACTCATGGGTGAAGCGGTGGATGCGCTGCAACTCGTGTGCCCGGCCGGTCGCGCACAGTTCGTGGAAGAGGCCGCCGCGTCCGACCGCCTGCAACTGGTGTGGGTCGCCGATCAGGGCGAGCCGCCACTGCTGTTGTGCGGCGAGGGTGGTGAGGTGGGCGAGGGCTGGTGTGGCGACCATCCCGGCTTCGTCGAGGAGGATGGTCGCTCCGGCAGGGAGGTGGTAGCGGCGCTCGGGTGGCCGGTCGGTTCGGGTCCATTCGTGGAGGAGCTTGGCGAGGGTGTCGGCGGGGACGCCGGTCTCGGCTTCGAGGACACGGGCCGCCTTCGCCGACGGGGCGACACCGAACACCACCCGAGCGTGCCGGTCGAGATCATCGACAGCAGCCCGCAATGTGGTCGTCTTCCCCGCCCCGGATGGGCCGACGACCAGCACGAGCCGGTCTTGGCCGGCGACGGCGCGGGCGGCGTCGGCTTGCAGCACGTCCAGCCGGCGGGTGTCGACCGTCGGTGATGGGCGCGGGTCGTCGGTCTGGGCGTCGAGGGCCCAGGCGAGGACGAGTTCTTCTTCGCGAAGGATCGGCTCTGAGGTGATGTGGGTGGCGGTCGGCTCGATCCACAACGAACGCCCATCCGAGCGCCGCCGCGGGCCCTGTGTGTCGGTGGGGTCGAGATCGACACACCGGCCGATCACCTGGTCGCTGACGCGTTCGATGATCGCCGCCCACTCCTGCCCGTCGACGTTCGGGTTCGGTCTCGCCAAGTCACACAGCGCGGAGACGATGTCGGCTCGGGTCCAGGTCGACCCGCCCGTCGACAACACGCCAACGACCTCGTCGACCCCGATGGTCGGCGCGGCCGCGGGCTGGTCGCGTCCGGCGTCGACCGCTGCGGCGTGGAGGTCGGGGCCGGTCCAGCCCAGTCCGGCTGCCTCGACCGTCCACCGGGCCGTCAAGTCGCCGACACCGCTGCCCGTCTTCGCGCTGCGGGTATCGGCGGCGGCTTCGCGTTTCAGGGCGGCGAGCTCCCATTGGTTCGGGTCGCGGCCCTGCCGGTCGATGAACTCCGCCCGCTTCACCGCGACCGCCGCTTCGACCTGCGTCGAGCGCTTCGAGAACACCTCGCACAACTCGGCGGGGACGCCGGCCAGTTCGGCTTGTCCGTGCTCGATCCCGTTCCACGCGACACCCAGGCGGTGGGTGAGCTCGTTACGCAACACCGACTGATACAAGCCGCCGAGCATCCGCTGATGACGCTTCAAGTAGCGGGCATCCAACGCCAACCACCTCCCACCCGTGTTCACCTTCGAGGAGATGACCACGTGGGTGTGCAACTGCGGGTCGTCCGCACGGCTCGTGGTCTGGCGGAACGCGGCCATCGTCAATCCCTCCACATCCGGATGCAACCGGCGGTTGCCGTTCACCCGGACACGGGTCGTCGCCCCGAACCGTTCCAGATGGGCGAGCGCCGCACGCACCGCCACGTCGTGAGCTTCGAGGAGGCGTTCGTCGCCGGTGAGCGCCCACACGACGCTCAACGACTTCGGCGCCGAGAACGTCGCGTCGAAACCGGCCACCGCCCGCTGCACCGTCCCATCCCGACGCGGTCTGTCGACCAGCGCCATACCCAACCGTGACCCAGAGAGCGGGTCACGGCCCTCCAGCACCGCAAGGAGATCGTCGCCCGAGACCTCGCCGGACAAGCCGAAAGCGTCGGCTTGGCGGCCCAGCCACCTACCCGGGATCTCGCCGGGAGAGTCGGCCAGATACTTCGTGTAGTACGCCGCGGCCGACCCCGCCGACGACGCGTAGATGGTCGTCACCCGCAGCATCGACGCCCACCCCGCCACCGGGCACTTGTCTGTTCATTCCTGGGCGTTCGGATCGGGGCGTTCACAGGGAAGTTCCGCCTCAGGCCTCGACGACGAGGGCGAGCTGGTCGCCGCTCGACGTGGAGCGTCGAACCCGACGCTCCACGTTGGCGACGGTCTCGGCGGATCGCGTCTGCGGGGTTGTCGCGACAGGACCGTTGAGCGCGGCGGCGGGGAAGCGCAGGGAACGTCCGAACCGTTGACACGGCAGTCCCTCCGCGCCTCCCGTGGCGAGGAATCGGCGAGCCTGGTCATAGACGGTCGTCCGGCTCAGGCGCAGTCGCGCCATCACCTCTGGAACCGTCAGGAACACGGGCTCGTCAGCCATGATCACCTCTCACGTCGATTCAACGTCGCAACAGATTCATCAGCGCAGCGACAGAGTACTCCCGCCACTGCAATTCTGCAATGGCGTCGTTGATTGATCTGCGGTGCCGTTGAGTTAGACTTCCGGCCATGCCTCGCCGCCAGCGCCCTTCTCGCCCGGCCTGGACGCCCAACCAGCTCGTCGCTCACAACATCGCCAAAGCTCGCCTACTGCGCGGATGGACGCAGGACCAGGCCGCGGAGGCCTGCGAGCCGTACCTTGGCAAACGGCTTTCGCCCGCGAGCTGGTCGGCCCTCGAACGGTCCGTCGACGGCGGAAGGATCAGAGAGATCACCGCCGACGAGCTCGTCGGCTTCGCACGTGGCTTCGATGTTCCGATCGGGTTCCTGCTCACCCCACCATCGGGCTGGGACGGTCACGTCGTTGCCACTCCCGATGCAGGGCCCGACGGTCTCGCTCCGATCGAGCTGTTCGATGTCGTGATCGGGACGTCGGAGAACCTGGGCGAGTGGGAGACGTTCCTCAAGTCGTGGCCGTCCCCCCAACACCGCGTGCGCTTCGGTCCCGACGGCAGGATGGAGAACCTCGGTCGAGTCGAAGAGGACGTCCATCCCCGCCTGCAAGGCCCAGCCTCGCTGCGCGCCCGGCTCCTCCTCCGGGACGAACTCGGGGACGTCGACAACGCCCGCGATCTGCTCACCCGACTCATCGCTGTCCTCGACCAGCTCGACGAACTCGACACCGACACCCGACCCGCAGCGACACAGGACAACCCACGACGGACGAAACGACCACCGAGGACGTAGTTCTCCGGCGCGGCGCTTGACCGCGCCACCTCTCGTTGCAGGCGCTCGAGAACTGGCGCACACTGGTGGAGCCGAGGGCCAGCACCCGAGGAAGTGGACCCGGACAACTACCGGACGGTGGAAGTCCGGGTTCCGCGCAGCTCCGGTCGATCTCGGATCGCCGCGGCCCCATCTCCGTGAGTTGATTCGGCGGCGGAGACCGCAGACAATGGGTGTGCTGCTGCGTGCTATGCGCAGCGGAAGTCGTCAGCCCCGGAGTGCCGGGCCGAGGACCTGCCAGGGGTCGTCTAGGCCGGGAGCCGGGGCTTTCGCACGCTCCGGCCAGTCCCGCGCGTTGCACTTCCCGGCGCACTCGCGCATACTTGTCGTGCCGAGGGCAAGCGCCCGAGGAAGTGGACCCGGAGAACCGCCGGACGGCGGAAATCCGGGTCTCGCGCGTTACGGGTCGACGTCGATCAGCTGATCCACCACCGCTGCAAGCCGATCGAGCTCCGCGCCTCTCACACTTCCTGCCCACGCTGCGCCGTCTGCGATCCACAGCAGAGGCTCACCGATCGGCCGGCGGTGATCGAACACCAACACCGGCTCGGGCCGACGTGCGCCGATGATCGTTCGCACGTCTCGCCGGTCGTCGTGCCGGCTCTCCAGCACCACGCGGGAGACGCCCCGATCCTGCAACCCCTGGATGAGCCGTGACAGGCACAGTGCCCGAGCATGTTCATCGTCCACCCCATGGTCGATCCGTGCGGCGACGACGACCACCCGGATCGGAAGCCGAGCGAACCCCTCGACGAACCGCCGCCGCTCTGCGAGTGACTCGTCGTGGAAGTGGATGCGCCGCTGTCTCGGCCGCAGCATCTCCTCGACGCGCCGTCTGATCTCCGGGTGATCGCGGGCGTCGCTGAGCACGCACGCCAACACGTAACGCGAACCTCGTTGTGACTCGTCGACGTGCGCGTCCGTCGCACGCCAGCGCGATCGGCTCATTGGCCTCCGCCCCCGAAGAGGCCGGCGATCTTGTCCGCGCTGTCGCGCTTCACGGCCTGGGGGACGTGGGAGTAGGTGTCCATCGTGACGGCGATCGACGAGTGGCCAAGCTGCTCCTGCACGACCTTGGGGTGGACGCCGGCCTCGAGCGCCAACGTCGCCATGGTGTGGCGCGTGTCGTGCAGACGGATCTTGGGGACGACGCCGACCGTGCGGATGGCGTCGGCGAACATCTCGGTGAACCGCTGAGGGTGGTACTCGACGCCGAGCTCGTTGACGAACACGTAGCCGCTATCGGTCCACGCAGGCCCGAGGGCGAGGCGCTCCTGGCGCTGGCGGTGGAGGTGCGCCTTCAACGCCGCAGCCGTGGCCGGCGCGAGCAGGAGCTGGCGGTGGCTCTTGGCCTTGGGTGCGGTCACGACCGTCACGTAGTTGGCGCTGGTGCGCTGTTGGGCAACCGTGAGCGTGGCCTCGTCGAGATCGACGTCGCTCCATCGCAGCCCGGCCAGCTCTCCCCGCCGCAGCCCTGTGTGCAACGCCAGCGTCCAGAGCGCGACCAGCCGATCGTCGGCGAGGATGTCGAGGAAGCGCCGTGCGTCCTCGGCCGTCCAGACCTTCATCTCCTTGCGCTCACCCTTCGGCACACGCACGCCCGAGGCCGGGTTGACGGCGATCAGGTTCCAGCGCACGGCGTCGGCGAGCGCGCGGTGCAGCACGCGGTGCGAGAGCTGGACCGAGCGCACCGCCAGCGGCCCGCCGTCGGCGCGGCCGCCGGCGAGCAGCTTGCCGTGCCAGCGCTTGACGTCGAGCGGCGACAGATCCGACAGGCGCTTCACGCCGAGGTAGGGCTTGATGTTGCGGCGAATGATCTGCCCGTAGTTGGTCCACGCCACCAGCGCCAGCTCGGTCCTCGCGCCCTCGAGCCACTCGTCGAGGAACTCGCGCACGGTGAGGCGCGACGGCGCGACGTACGTGCCTCGCTGGGCGCCGGCGAGCGCGTCGTTGAGCGACGCCTGCGCCTCCTTCTTGGTGCGGAATCCGCCGACCTCGCGCTGGCGACGCTGGCCGCTGTCATCGAGGCCGAGATCGAGCCGGTAGCTCCATGTCCCCCCGGGCGTCCGGGGCTTGCGAACGCTCCCCTTCATGCCCACAGGCTAGATCAGCTCGTGGGCATTCGTGGGCAATCCGTGGGCACGGGGACCGTCCGCGGCGATTCAGAACAACCCATCAGTGCTCTGACCAGAACTTTCGTGGGAGCCGGGTGCGGGGGTCGAACCCGCGACCTCATGATTACAAGTCAAGCGCTCTGCCAACTGAGCTAACCCGGCGGGAGCCCGGATCGTACCGGTCCACGGACCGTCCGATCCGACACGCGTGGCAGAGTGACGGCGAGGGAGGAACGGGCGATGGCGCAGGCACAACGAACGGCATGGCCGGTGGTGCCGCTCCCGACTCGTGACAGCAGCCGGCCCGTCATCAGCCTGTTGCGCCGTCAACCTCGCCTACGCGCCGGGTTGATCCAGGCGGTCTACCTCGCGGTGGCGGTCGGGCTGGCCATCACGATCCCATGGATCAAGCGGGGACCGACCATGGATCCCGACGACATCGCTCCCCTGGCGTATGGCATGGCCGGTGGACTGCTGTCGTTCATCGCGCTCGTGTTCTCGTTGCTGTTCCTGGTGGTGCAGTTCGGGTCCACGACGTTCAGCCCTCGCCTGACGCTGTTCCGGGACGATCCGCTGGTCTGGCACAGCTTCGCCTACTTCGCCGCCGTGTTCGTCTTCTCGACGGCACTCGGGATGAACGCCAGCGCCCTCCACCACGAACTGACGATCGTCGCCCCGATCCTGCTGGTGCTCTTCGTCCTGGTCGCCCTCGCGCTCAGCCGGGCGCTCCAGCTGCGAGCACTCAAGATGCTGCAGTTCGGCGCCAACATGGAGACGATCCGCGCGCACGGCGAGTTCGTGATGTCGCGGTTCTACCGATCGCCGTTGCTGTCCGCGCCGGTGGACAGCGAGCGGTCGTGGGACGACACCGGCGATGCCCGCGAACTGAGGTGGACCGCGGCGAGCACCACGCTGGAGCAGGTCGACGTGCCCGCCCTCGTCGCCGAGGCCGGCCGGCTGGACGGGTTGATCGAGCTGGAGGTGCGGATCGGCGAGGAGTTGCGGCGCGGCATGGTGGTCGGCCGGATCCGCAGCACGCACCCCGTCGACGAGCACCGGGTGTTCGACTCGTTCTCGACCGGGGTCGATCGCAGCTTCGCCCAGGATCCGCTCCTCGCCTTCCGACTGCTCAGCGACATCGGCGACCGCTCCCTCTCCACCGCGATCAACGACCCGGCGACCGCCGTGCAGGCACTCGGCTGCATCCAGGACCTCCTGACGGTCGTCGTCGACAAGCAGCTCGACTTCAACCCGATCAGCGACGAGTCGGGCGTGCCTCGTGTGCTCTTGCGCTTCCCGACGTGGGAGGAGTTCGTCATCGCCGGCCTCGATGAGGTCGCCTTCTACTCGGCGAAGTCCCCACTCGTTCGGCGCCGCTTGGAAGTGCTCGTCGCCGACCTCGAACGGATCGCGCCTCCCGAGCGGGTCGCGGTGCTCGGAGCGTGGCGCGACCGGGCGCTCGCCCAGAGCCGTTGAGTGGCGTCAGCGATGCCCGGCGTCGCCGAGCAGCTCGCGCACCCGAGCGAGCAGCACCTCCAGCGCCGGCTCGTTGCGACCACCCTCGGGGAAGATCACGTGGGCGTGGCGCTTGCTCGGCTCGATGAACTGCAGATGAGCGGGTCGCACGGTGGCCAGGTACTGGTCGATGACGCTCTGCACCGTGCGCCCCCGCTCGTTGACGTCGCGCTGCAGACGGCGGATGAGGCGCAGGTCGGCATCGGCGTCGACGTACACCGTGAGGTCGAACCGGTCGCGCACGGACGGCTCGTAGAGCACGAGGATGCCCTCGACCACGACCACGTCGCAGCGACCGATCCGCGTGACCTGCGATGTGCGCTCGTACGCCGCGTAGTCGTAGACCGGCACCTCGATCGGCTCGCCGGCGACGACGGCTGCGAGGTGCTCGTTCAAGAGCCCCCAGTCGAACGCGTCGGGATGGTCGTAGTTCGCCTTGGCTCGCACCTCGAGCGGTTGGTCGGGCAGGTCGACGTAGTAGGAGTCGAGCTTGATCAGCGCGATCCGATCGCCGCCGATCAGCTCGCAGAGCCGCTCGGCGACGGTGGTCTTGCCCGAGGACGTGCCGCCGGCGACACCGAGCAGGAACGGGCGGGGGTGACGGCCGAGGGCGTCGGAGGGCTCCACGGGCGCCACATCGTATTCGTCGGCGGCGGGGATCCTTGATCGAGGTAGGCCCACCGGGCAGGCTGGTCGGGTGCCGCTCTCCGATCGCGACAAGGCCCTCCTCGATTTCGAACGCAGCTGGTGGACGTTCGAGTCGCCCAAGGAGCTGCTCATCGCCGAGCGTTTCGGCTCCACGCTCGACGAGTACGGCGAGGAGCTCGAGGAACTGGCAGAACGACCCGAGGCGCTCGCCTACGATCCCTTGGTCGTCCGTCGGCTGGCCCGCCAGCGCGACCGGCGGCGCCGCAATCGCAGGTCGGGCCAAACGCCCGAAGCAAGGAGCTGACGGATGAGCGAGCGAGAGCCCACGGCACCGCGTCCGGGCGGACGCTCTGGCATGAGCGTGTCGGGAACGTTGAGCATCATCGTCGCAGCCGTCGCCGTCATCCTCGGCTTCCTGATCCTGCGCGACATCAACGACGACGGCGACGCGTCGGGCGGTGGTGGCGGTGGCACCGAGAACACGACGCAGACCACGTTCCCTGGCGGTGCCGACGTCACCACCTCGGTGCCGTCGGAGACGACGGCCGTGCCCGCACTGAAGCCCTACACGGTGCTCGTCGCCAACGCGGCGAGCGTCCAGGGTGCCGCGGCGGCGATGACCACGGCGCTGCAGGGTGCTGGCGTCACGACCCTGCCCGGCACGAACTCCACGCTGGCGGGCGCCCAGACGGTGACGACGATCTACTACAACCCCGGGTTCGAGGCCGAGGCTGCCGCGCTGGCGGCGATCATGGGCGTGACGACGCCGCCGGAGCCGATGCCCGCCCCACCGCCCGTCGCCGACCTGAGCACCGCCAACATCCTCGTCCAGCTCGGCACCGACAAGGCCAACCAGCCTCTACCCGCCGCCGGCGCGGCGCCGACCGACGCGGCGACCACGCCGTCGACCTGACCGTCAGGCCGCCCGCAGCGCGTCGAGCAGCTTGGACGTCGCGGCGCGTATGCAGCGTTGCGGTTCGTCGAACGCGGCACGCTCGCCGAACTCGCGGCGCAACGACACGACGCTGAGGCCGGCGGGCACGGCGGCGTCGTCGTAGTCGCCACACACCACACCGACGGGGATCCCGAGGCTCGCCGCCATCTCCCAGACGCCGCCGACCACCTTGCCGTCGAAGCTCTGGGCGTCGAGGAACCCCTCACCCGTGATGACCGCGTCCGCGGCGTGGATCCGGTCGTACAGATCCACCTCGTCGGCCAACACCTCGAACCCGGGGATCAGCCGGCCGCCGAGCGCGGCGAGACCGCCAGCGAGACCGCCCGCGGCTCCACCGCCCTCGATCTCGCGAACGTCCACGCCATAGCGCTCGTCGTAGATCTGGGCGACCCGGGCCAGCCGGCGCGTGAGCAGCTCGACCTGGGCAGGGCTGGCGCCCTTCTGCGGTCCGAACACCCGCGCCGCGTCGCCGAAGCGCGTCCTCACGTCGCACGCCACGAGCAGTTCCACCGAGCGCAGGCGCGCCGGAGCGTGGATCGCCTGGACCGCGCCCAGGCCGCCGTCGGTCGTGGCCGAGCCGCCGAGGCACACCATGATCCGCCGCGCGCCGGCGTCGAGCGCGGCGTCGATCAGTTCGCCGGTGCCGATCGTCGTCGCCGCGATCGGGTCGTTGCCCTGCTCGCCCCCGGCGAGCGCCAGACCGGACGCGCGCGCCATCTCGATCACGGCCAGCTCGTGGCTGAGCCGCCACTCGGCGCGCACCGGGTCGCCGAGCGGACCGGTCACCAGCGTCGTGCGGTTCGGTCCGCCGAGCACGTCGAGCGTTCCCTCACCGCCGTCGGCGAGGGGCACCTCGCTGCAGTCGACGTCGAGCTCCCAGCAGGCGTTGCCGATCGCCGACGCAGCTTGGGCGGCGGTCACGGTGCCCTTGAACTTGTCGACCGCGGCCACGACGTGCACGAGCCCAGGGTAGGGCGCGGATCAGGTCGCGGCTTCGACGAGCGCCCGCCGGGTGTCGAGCCGCAGGGACACCCGGTCGCCCGGGTCGTACGGGGCGGCACCCGGAATGTTCGCCGTCACCAACGTGTCGACGGTGTCCACGCGAACATGGACCATCGTGCTCGGCCCGGCGAAGACGGAGCTGACCACGGACCCCGTCAGCTCCGCGCTCTGCCCGTCCAGCGGCGCCATGCTGACGTCTTCCGGTCGCACCAGTAGCAGCACTGCCGATCCGGTGGGTTCGTCGGTCGGAGCATCGATGCCGACGCCGGCGATGTCCACGCCGCCGCCCGCGCGGGCCGTGCCCGGCAGCTCGTTCATCGTTCCGACGAAGCGGGCGACGAACGCCGTCGACGGGCGGCGGTACACCTCGGTGGGTTCGCCCAGCTGCTCGAGCCGGCCGTTGGACATCACCCCGATCCGATCCGAGATCGCCAGCGCCTCCTCCTGGTCATGGGTGACGAACAGCGTCGTGATCCCGAGCTCGGTCTGGATCCTGCGGATCTCGTCGCGCAGCGTCGCGCGCACCTTTGCATCGAGCGCCGACAGCGGCTCGTCGAGCAGCAGCACCTGCGGCTGGACAGCCAGCGCCCGAGCGAGTGCGACGCGCTGCTGTTGGCCACCGGAGAGCTGGTGGGGATAGCGCGTGGCGAGGTGCGTGAGCTGGACGAGCTCGAGCATGTCTCGCACACGCTTGGCCCGCTGTGCCTTCGCGATCTTGCGGGTGCGCAAGCCGTAGTCGACGTTGTGCTCCACGGTCAGGTTCGGGAACAGGCTGTAGCTCTGGAACACCATGCCCATGTTCCGCTTGTGCGCGGGCACGCGGGAGATGTCCCGACCGTCGATGGTCACCGTGCCGGTGTCGGCGAAGTCGAACCCGGCAGCGATCCGCAGTGCCGTCGTCTTGCCGCAGCCCGACGGGCCGAGCAGGCTGATCAGCTCGCCCTCGCGCACGTCGAGATCGAGGTGCTCCAACGCGACGGTCGCCCCGAACGTCTTGCGCACCCCGACAAACGCCAGCGAGCTCATCGGTGCCCGCCCATCAGAACGTCGACACGGCTTGGGCCGCGCCGCGCTTGCGGGTCAGGAACGTGAGGATCATCAGCAGTGCTGTCGTCGCGACGAGCGCGAGCACCGCCAGCGCCATGCCGCCCTGACCGTTGCTGCCGTAGTACGTGTTCATGAACGTCGGGAACGTGTCCTTCAGCAGCACGCTGGCGATCGTGAACTCGCCGAGAACGACGGTCGCGGTGAGGAACGACGTCGAGACGATCGCGGTGCGCATGTTGGGGATCAGGGCCCGGAACAACGTCGTGCCCCATCCGGCTCCGAGGCTGCGCGACGCGTCGACGAGGGTCTCGAGGTTGATCGCCCGGATGCCGGCGTCGAGGGCGCGGAACGTGAACGGCAGGGCGAGCACCGTGTAGAAGGGCACGAGTGCCAGATCCGAGTTGAGGAACCACCGGGCATGGGGCTGGATCACACGGATGCCTGCCACCAGCGCGATCGGCGGGATCACGTACGGCAGCACGGTCAGGAACTCGATGAAGGTGCGCACCTTCGGTACCTTGAGGTGCACCCACAGCACCGTGGGGAGCACGAGTGCCATCGTCAGCAGCACCGTCAGGACTGCGAGCTTGATGCTCAGCCACAGCGTGGTCGTGAAGCCCTCGGCCTGGAACGCCTCGGTGAGCGGCGAGATCGTCCAGCGGTCGAACAGGGTGCTCCAGCCGAGCTGCAGCACGAGCACCTTCTGGAACGCGAACCGGGCTTGTGCCACGAACGGGAACAGGAAGAAGACCGCGGCGGCGATCATCACCAGGTTCGGGATCAGGCGTGCGAACCGCCTGCGGGGACGGCCGGGCGCGGCGGGAAGGGTGTTCACCGCCATCGTTCCGCCCGCTTCCTGAGCAACCAGTAGAGGCCCATACAGATCGCCATGATGATCACCATCCACGCTGCGAGTGCATAGGCCAACTGCGTCTGGCCGGTCGCGATGTCGCCGCGGAGGAAGAAGCCGATCCGGAGCGGGACGAACGACGACTTCTGGGTCATCGCCGCGATCGTTGCGTATGCACTGAACGAGTTGGCGAAGATCAAGAGGAAGCCGCCGAGCATCGACGGTGCCAACACCGGGAGTCCGACGCGACGCCAGAACGTGAACGTCGTGCCGCCGAGGTTCGCGCTCGCCTCCCGCCACGACGTCTGGAGCCCGTCGATCGCCGGCAGGGTCACGAGCACCATCAGCGGGATGTTGAAGTACGAGTAGACGACGACGATCCCGAGCGTCGAGTCGAGGGCGAAGCTCGTGCCGTAGAGGTCGTACCCGAACGCACCGTCGAGGACCTTGGTCAAGAGGCCCTGGCGCCCCAGCAGGGCGATGAACATGAACGCCAGCGGCACGCCGCCGAGGTTCGCCGCGACACCGCTGAACGCGGTGGCGAGTGTGCGCAGCCACTTCGGCCGTTGCGCCGTGGCGATCGCGTAGCCCAACAGCGTGCCGAACACCACACCGATCACCGCGCTCCAGAACGAGAGCAGCACGGAGAACTTGAACGCGTCGCGGTTCTGCCCCGTGAACGCCTCACGCAGACCGCTGAGGTCGAACCCGCCATCGGGTCCGGTCATCGCCTTGGAGAAGACGCTGATCGCGGGGATGATCAGGAACAGCGTCAAGAACGCGAAGAACGGCAGCAGGCCGAGCCACGCCCAGCCGTGCCGCTTGTGGCCCCCGTCGATCGCTGCGGGCGACGACACCTGGTCAGGCGTCGGCCACCATCGGGCCCCAGTTCTCCTGGAGCACCTCGTTGGCGGCGGCGATCTGCTCGGGAGTGAGGAACGAGATCTGGTCGATCAGCTCGGCCGGCGGCAGGTTCACCAGGTCGGCCTCGGTGATCTTGCCGGCGTCGACCAGCGCGGCGTAACGAGCCGGGATCGCCCCGCCCTCCAGGTAGCCGAGCGCACCGTCATCACCGAGGATGTGCTCCAGCCAGAGCTGGGCGCAGGCCTGGTGCGGCGAGTCCTTGACGACGCCCTGGGCGTAGAAGCCGCCGTACACGGCGTCGCTCGGGAAGTGCGTCTCCACGGTCAGCCCGGCGTCCTCCAGTTGCGCTCGCAAGCCCGGCAGGTTGTAGCTCCAGTCGATGACGATCGGGGTCTCGCCGGACAAGACGCTGGCCGGGGTGACGTCGCCGACCGCGAAGTTCCCGCTCTCCTTCAGCTCGGCGAAGAACTCGATGCCGGGCATGATGTCGTCGGCGCTGCCACCGTTGGCCAGCGACGCGGCCATGACCCCGGCGAACGCCGAGCCCGACTGCCGGGGATCGTCGTTCAACGAGACGAGACCCTCGTACTCCGGGTTCTTCAGATCGGCGAACGACGTCGGGGCGTTGGGCACGATCGTGGTGTTCGTCATGATCGCGATGATCCCGAAGTACGACGCGTACCAGTTGTGGTCCGGGTCCTTCATCTCGTCGGGCACGTCGGCGTCGACGGTCGCCGTGTACGGCTCGAACAGGCCCTCGCCGACCATCGACTGGGCGATCGCCGGGCTGACGTCGACGCTGTCGGGCATGGCGGCCTGTCCGGCCAGGGTCTTGACCGCGTCCATCTCCTCCTGCGAGGAGCCGTTCGGGTTGGCGACCGGATGCTCCACGTCGGGGTACTTCTCACCGAAGCTGGCCAGGATGCCCTTGTAGTTGGCCCATTCGTCGGGTAGGGCGATCAGGTTGACCTGGCCCTCGGCCGCGCATTCGTCGGCGAGCGCGGTCAGGTCTGCGGAAGGTGCTGTCGTGGCGCCCCCTTCGGTGGTCGCCGATCCGCCAGCCGTCGTCTGCGTGGCTGCTGCCGTCGTCTCGTCGGGTGCAGCGGTCGTGGCCGCTGTCGTGGTGTCGGTGCCGTCGTCGGACGAGCTGTCGTCGCCGCCGCAGGCGCCGATGACGAGCACCGACGCCAGTGCACAGCCGACGAACACGGACCGACGCCGCTTGGATGTGGTGTTCACGCGCATGCGGCGCATGGTTCCCCCCTCGTGCTGCCACTCGGGGACGTCCCGGTGGACGCGTACTGACGTACGGCTGAACACTAGGTGAACGACGCAAGCGTGTGAACGGACCCGCTGCTGCCACCCAGATGTCCGAATCCCGACCTGCACGGTAGTGTTTGAGCCCATGTCCGTGACGGTCCGCATCCCCACCACCCTTCGTCCGCTCGCTGGCGGCAACGCCCAGGTCCAGACCGAGGGAGCGACGCTGAAGGACGTGATCTCCAACCTCGACGCCGCCCACCCCGGTTTCCGCGATCGCCTCCTCGACGACGCGGGCGTGCAGCGCCGGTTCGTCAACCTCTTCGTGGCCGACGACGACGTGCGCTACCTCCAGGGACTCGACACTCCCGTGCCCGACGGCGCCACGGTGTCGATCATCCCCGCCGTCGCCGGGGGCTGAGCTCGCACATTGCGCGTTAGCACTCGGAGGTCTAGAGTGCTAGCACTCTCCTCTACCGAGTGCGAACACTGGAAGGACAAGCATGCCCAAGATCATCGCCTTTGATGAGCAAGCGCGTCGCGGGCTCGAGGCGGGCATCAACAAGCTCGCCGACGCCGTGCGCGTCACCCTCGGCCCCAAGGGCCGCAACGTGGTGCTGGACAAGAAGTGGGGCGCCCCCACGATCACCAACGACGGCGTCTCGATCGCCAAGGAGA
>CAZMGD010000061.1:0-14863 GCA_964565705.1 uncultured Ilumatobacteraceae bacterium
GGCCCACGTCGTTGCGGGCCAGGTCGACCAGCATCACGTGCTCGGCGACCTCCTTCGGGTTCTCCCGCAGCTCGCCGGCCATCCGCCGATCGTCGTCGTCGCTGCGGCCGCGGCGACGGGTGCCGGCGATCGGCCGGCTGATCACCTTGGTGCCGAGCACCTGCACCATCGGTTCGGGCGACGACCCGACGATCGTGAGGTCGTGGTGGCGCAGGAAGTACATGTACGGGCTCGGGTTCACCTGTCGCAGAACCCGGTAGACGTCGAACGGGTCGGCACCGAGCTGCAGGTCGTAGCGCTGCGCCAGCACGACCTGGAAGATGTCGCCGGCACGGACGTAGTCCTTCGCCACCTCGACAGCCTTCTGGTAGAGGCCGCCGGGCATCGAGCTGCGGACGTCCGGCAGCGCCTCCCCCGGCACCGGTGGCGCCACGGGCGCATAGTGCAGCGGCCGCGCCAGGTCGGCAACGGCCTGGTGCACGCGGGCGACCGCCGCGTCGTAGGCGGCATCGAGGCCGTCGCCGTCGAGGCCGAGCACGGGCACGCTCTCGATCAGGTACACCCGCTGGCGCCAGTGGTCGAACGCGGCGAGCGATCCGATCACCGACATGACCCCGTCAGCGAGGGCGCGGTCGTCGGTCGGCGCATTCGGCAGCCGCTCGACCTCGCGCACGACGTCGTAGCCCAGGTAGCCCATCAGCCCACCCTGGAGCGGTGGCAGCTCGGCGATGATCGGCGCCCGATAGTGCCGCAGCACGTGCTCGATCGCACGCAGGATCCCCTGGTCGGTCGGCGTGCCCTCCGGCAGCTGACCGTCGAGCTCGACGACGCCGTCGCGCAGCGTCAAGGTCGCGCGCGGGTTGCGACCGACGAAGGAGAACCGGCTCCAGCGCTCGCCGTGCTCGACGCTCTCGAGCAAGAAGCCCTCACCGTCGCCCACGAGCTTGGCGAACGCGGCGACCGGCGTCTCGAGGTCGGCGAGCAGCTCGGTCCACACCGGCACCACGGTGTTCGTGGTCGCCAGCGCGTGGAACTGGTTGCGATCGGGCGAGATGCGGATCGTCACGGTGCCGGCGTCACTCGTCGCCGAAGCGACGGAAGAAGCAGGTGTGGTTGCCGGTGTGGCACGCGCCGCCACCCTCCTGGTCGACCTTGAACAGCAATGTGTCGCCGTCGCAGTCGTAGTAGGCCTCGCGGACGTACTGCGCGTCGCCGCTCGTGTCGCCCTTGCGCCACAGCTCCTGACGGCTGCGGCTCCAGTAGACCATTCGTCCCTCGGCCAACGTCCGGGCCAGGCTCTCGGCGTTCATCCACGCCATCATCAAGACGTCGCCCGTCGTCGCCTCCTGGGCGATGGCTGGCACGAGACCGTCGGCGTTGAACGCGACGGCGGCGAGCTGCTCGGGCAGCGCGGTGATCGGTCGGGCGGTCGGCACGGCGCACATGCTACGAGCCCGCCCCTGCCGGCACCCGATGAGAACCCGCATCCAGCAGCGCCGCAGCCTGCACGTCGAGGAGCCCCACCGGTCGCCCCCGGTCGAGGTGCCCTACAGGTAGAGGCCGGTGCTGGCCTCGATGCGCTTGGCCGCCACGGCGTGCAGGTCGCGCTCGCGCAGCATGATGTAGTCGGTGCCGCCCACCTCGACCTCGTAGCGATCCTCGGGGCTGAACAGCACCTGGTCGCCGCTCTCGGCCGATCGGACGTTGGGCCCGAGCGCCACGACCTCGGCCCACACCAGCCGCTTGGCCAGCTGCGCCGTCGCCGGGATGAGGATGCCACCGGTGGAGCGGCGCTCGCCCTCGCTGTCGGGGATCCGCACGAGCAGGCGGTCGGCCAGCATCTTGATCGGCAGCTTCTCGCTGCTGTCGGCGGCACGCTTCTCCGTCGCCATCGCCGTCACCCGATCCCCAGCGCGGCGTCGATCTCGGCCAGGACGCTCGGCGTCAGCTGGTCGATCAGGTCGATCGCGGCGAAGTTCTCCACCACCTGGCTGGCGCGGCTGGCGCCGGTGATCACCGACGACACGTGCGGGTTGGCCGCGCACCAGGCGATCGCCAGCTGGGCCAGCGACGCGCCGAAGCGGTCGGCGACGGGACGCAGGTTCTCCACCTTGCCGACCCGGTCGGGATCGGTGATCGAGCCGGCCAGCCACTCGTAGCCGGCGAGGGCGGCACGGCTGCCCTCGGGGATGCCGTCGCGGTACTTGCCGGTGAGCAGGCCGCTGGCCAGCGGGCTCCAGGTCGTCGTGCCGAGCCCGATGTCGTCGTACAGACGGGCGTACTCCACCTCGACCTTGCGCCGCTCGAGCATGTTGTACTGCGGCTGCTCGACGACGGGCTTGTGCAGGTGGTGGCGCTCGGCGATCTCCCACGCGGCGCGGATCTCGTCGGCCGGCCACTCGCTGGTGCCCCAGTACAGCGCCTTGCCGGAGGCGACGATGTCGCTCATCGCCCACACCGTCTCCTCGATCGGCGTGTCCGGGTCGGCCCGGTGGCAGTAGATCAGGTCGAGGAAGTCGAGGCCCCAGCGCTCCAGCGCACGGTCGACGGCCTGGGTCAGGTACTTGCGGTTCAGCGTGTTGTGCAGGTTCGGCGTCTTGGGGTGGAGGCCCCAGTAGAACTTGCTGGACACCACGTAGGTCGCCCGGTCCCAGCCGAGCCGGGCCAGCGCCCGCCCCATGATCGCCTCGCTCTCACCGCCCGCGTAGCTCTCGGCGTTGTCGAAGAAGTTGCAGCCGGCCTGGTGCGCAGCGTCGAGGCACTCGAGCGCGGCGTCGTCGTTCAGCTGGTTGTCGAACGACACCCAGCTGCCGAACGACAGCACGGACAGTTGCAGACCGGAGCGTCCCATGCGGCGATAGAGCATGACGGCGACGCTATCGGCGGCACCTCGGGCAGCGCCGGCGGGCAGCGCAGGTCACCACCGGAAACGTAGGCTCGCGGCCATGTCTGGCCCGGGTGCGAGCCGCGGCCGGTGGGACCGTCACGGGCGGCCCGCCATGGCGTGGACGATCGCCGCCCTCGCCGTGGGCGCCGCGGTCTTCTCGACCGCCGCCCGCCCTGCGGCCACGGCACCCGCGACCGAGTGGATCCGCACCGAAGCTTCGCCGGTCAGCAGCGCCCCGCCGACGTCGCCGCCGATGCGCGAGACGATCGTCGAGACGGTCCCGGTGCCCGGCACCGTCGAGCCGGACTCCCCCGCCACGATCATCGTCGCCGACCCGTCGGCGTCGTCCACCACGCCGCTCGCCGCGCCGCATCCGGCGACCACGACCTCCACTGCGCCGCCGCCCACCGAGCCGGAGAACCCCGCGATCGTCGCCCGCCCGATCCCCGAGGCGCCGTCCGACGCGCCTGCCGTCGTTGACGCGCCCGAGTGGACGTCGTCCGTGCGGACCACGCCGGCGGGCTACACCGCGACCGACGTCGGATGCGCCGCGGGCCTCGACGCCGGCTCGCTCGACGCGTTCTTCAGCGAACGGATCGGGCCGATGATCGGCGAGGACTACCAGCACGTCGTCGCGCTCGGCGGCGGTCGCTACCTCTGGCTGTTCCAGGACGCGTTCATCGACCAGGGCGGCACCGCCGCGCGGCTGGACCAGGCGACGTTCGTGCACAACGTGGCGCTCGTGCAGGAGGGGACCTGCTTCACGATGTACCACCGCGGCAGCGCCACTGCGCCGACCTCGTTCGAGCCGGGCACGGGTGAGCGCGCCCTGACCCACTGGTTCTGGCCGATGGGGGGCGAGGCGCTCGACGGGCGCGTGTACCAGTTCTGGGTGCGGATGGTGAGGGACTCCGGCGATCCGGGCCCTGGCGACGGGCTCGGCTGGCACCCCGACGGCGTGTACCTGGCCGTGTACGACGCCGGTTCGCTGGCCCGGCTCTCCTTCGATCGGGCGCCGGCGTCGGGGGTCACGCCGATCTACGGATACGCGGTGGCCAGCGACGGCGAGTTCACCTACCTGTTCGGCAACACGTTCGAGCAGAACCTGGCACGCGAAGGCGGGTACCACAACGGTCCGCACTCGGGCACGCAGATGTTCCTCGCCCGCGTGCCCCTCGGACAGTTCGGCGCCGCGCCGGAGTACCGGACGGCCGACGGGTGGTCGAGCGATGCCGCCGCAGCGTCATCCATCGTGTCGCGGTACTGGGCCGAGAACCCGATGCAACCGCGCTACCTGAACGGGCAGTGGGTCGCGGCGACGAAGATCGACGGCTACTGGGGCGAGGAGCTGAGCATCGACGTCGCCGCCGCCCCCTGGGGCCCGTGGTCGAACGTCGTGCGCCGGGCGCTGCTGCCGCGCGACGGCGATCCGCTGATGAACACGTACCACGCGCACCTGATGCCGTGGCTGAGCGGCGGGGCGCTGGTGGTCAGCGTGTCGCAGAACGCCCGCGACATGCTGCGCGACGCGTACCCCCACCCGGTGCGGTACCGACTCCAGTTCTTCACCGAGGCGCTCGTCGCCCCGCTCCCACCGGACACGTCCACGACGACCACCGTGGCCGAGACCACGTCGACCACGACGACGACCGTCCCGGACACGACATCGACGACCACGTCCACGACCACGACGACCACCACCACGACCACGACGGTCCCGCCGACCCCGCCGACCCCGCCGCCGACGCCGCCGACCGAGCCGAGCACGACGACGTCCACGACGTCCACGACGTCCACGACCACGAGCACCACGACGCCACCGACGACGGGCCCCGACGACTCGACGACCACCGCCCCCACCACCCCCGACTGACACCTTCGGCGCGGAACGCACGCCCTGGCGTGCATCCGCGCCCATGCGGCTGGGTCGGGGGGTGAGCGGTACGGTCGCCGGCGCCGACGAGAGGGGATCTGGATGGGACGGCTGGACGGCAAGGTGGCGATCGTGTCGGGGGCGGGCGGTGGCATCGGCCGCGCCCATGCCCTGCTGCTGGCGCTGGAGGGCGCGAGCGTCGTCGTCAACGACATCGGGCTGCGCGCGGGCGCCGACGCGGCGGGCGTCGTCGAGGAGATCAGCGCCGCCGGTGGCACGGCCACCGCGAACACGACGTCGGCGACCTGGGACGGCGCGGCCGACATCGTCGCTGCAGCGCTCGACTCCTTCGGACGGGTCGACATCGTGATCAACAACGCCACAGCGAGCGGCACCCACGACCTGTGGAGCTTCACCGAGCAGGACTGGGACCTCACGTTCGACGTCAACCTCAAGGGCTACTTCGCGATGATCCGGGCGGCGGCGCCGCACCTGTGCAGGCAGGGATCGGGCTCGATCGTCAACACGGCATCGGGTTCCGGGTTCGGGCACCCGTCGATGGTCGCCTACTCGGCGGCCAAGGAGGGCGTGATCGGCCTCACCCGCACCACGGCGAAGGAGCTCGGACGGTTCGGGGTTCGCTGCAACGCGATCCGCCCGTTCGCCGCCGGCGCGTCGACGGGCGACTACGCGGTGCGTACCGCGAAGTGGGGGCAGCTGATGGCGTTGACGATGGGCCCGAACCCTGGCGTGGCAGCCACGCCGACGTTCGACCCGCAGCAGTTCCCGCCGAGCAAGATCGCCCCGCTGGTGGTGTGGCTGTGCACGGCGGCCGCCGCCCACGTCAACGGCCGCACGTTCCACGTCAGCGGCGACGACTACTCGTTGCTGTCGGAGCCGAGCCCGCAGGTGACGGTGCACCAGGGCGGCGGCTGGGACCTGGACAGCCTGGATGCCGCCGGTCCGACGCTGACCCGCGGCGTGTCCAACCCCTACACGCTCGACGACTTCCCCGAGCTCAAGGTGTTCCCCGAATGACGTCGGCGATCGCCTGATCGAGGATCGCGATCCCGAGGTCGAGCTCGTCGTCGGTGATCGTCAGCGGTGGGGCGATGCGGAACACCCCGCCCATCCCGCGCAGCGCGGTGATGTTCATCGACAGGCCGAGCTCGAAGCAGCGGCGGGTGATCGCTGCGCCGAGCTCGGGATCCGCCTTCTTGGACTCGCGGTCGGCGACGATCTCCAGGCCGACGAGCAGGCCGCGGCCGCGCACGTCGCCGACGCACTCGTGTCGGTCGCGCAACTCACCGAGGCCGGCGAGCAGGCGTGCGCCGGCCGCCGCCGCCCGGTCGGCCAACCGGTCGCGGAGCACGACCTCGAGAACCTTCAGCCCGACCGCGGCAGGGAGCGGGTCGGACACGTGGGTCGTGTAGAACAGGAAGCCACGCTCGTGCGCCTGCTCCTCGATCTCGTCCGTCGTCAGCACCGCGGCCAGCGGGAGGCCCGCACCGAGCGTCTTCGACAGCGTGAGGATGTCGGGCACGATGCCATCGCGCTCGAATGCGAACATCGAGCCCGTGCGCCCCATCCCGGTCTGGGCCTCGTCGAGCACGAGGAGCATGCCCCGCTCGTGGCAGCGCGCCCGGAGTGCACCGAGGTAGCCGGGCGGCAGTTCGAGGATGCCGCCAGAGGAGAGGATCGGCTCGGCGATGAACGCCGCCGGCGCGCCCGCGCTCTGGCGGTCGATCAGGTCGAACGCGTCGTCGAGCTCGGTGGCCCAGTCGAGCGAGCCGTCGGCATGGGTGAACCGCGGCCGGTAGGAGTTCGGTGCGAACACCGCCATCGATCCGGCCTGGGCGGGCCCGTGCCCGCGCCGCCCCGCGGAGTAGGTCGCCGATGCCGCTGCGCCGGTCATCCCGTGCCAGCTCTGGGCGAAGCCGACCACCTCCCACCCACCCGTCGCCATCTTCGCCAGGCGCAGCGCGGCCTCGTTGGACTCGGCACCCGTGGTGAGCAGCAGCACCTTCGTCAGGCCGGGCGCGAGTCCAGCGAGCATCTCGGCGAGGTCGATCACCGGACGCGACAGCATCCCCGAGAACAAGTGGTCGAGGCGGCCGATCATCTCGGTGACGACCTCGACGATCTCCGGATGGGAGTGGCCGAGGATCGCGCTCATCTGGCCGCTCGTGAAGTCGAGCACCCGCCTGCCCTGCGCGTCCTCGACGTACGCGCCCGCGGCTCGCTCGGCGACGAACGGCGACCAGGTGGCCCCGTAGCGGATCAGGTGGCGGGTCGCCTGCGCCGGCGCATCGTCGGTCATCGGCCCATCGTCGCGCGACGGCTCAGTCGTCGCTGACGGCCGAGAGCGCCTCTCGCCAGCGCAGCCGCGCACCGCGGTGCAAGAGCGTGTGGGCGTAGATGCGTCCGGCGAGACGCAGCAGCAACACGACGGCGAGCACTAGCAACACGGCGGCGAGTGCGATCTCCAGCAGTGACGCCGAGCCCGTGGCGATGCGCAAGGGCATCAGCAGTGGCGAGAACGGTGGCAGCACGGAGAGGATCCGCGCCGGCGTCCCGCCGGGTTCTGCCCCGAACACGAAGACGAGGAAGTAGGCGGCCGTCAGGAAGATCGAGATCGGCATGACGGCACCCTGCGCGTCCTCTTGCCGGGACACGAACGAGCCGCCGAGCGCGAACAGCGTGGCGTAGAGCGCGAACCCGCCGACGAACCAGAACACCATGCTCGGCAGCGACACCCAGACCGCTCCCGGCACGTCGGCACCGGAGATCCGCAGCGCCACCAGACCGGCGAGGATCGCGACCGCGAACTGCACGAGCCCGACGGCGCCGATCCCGGCGACCTTGCCGGCGAGCAGGTGGTGGGCGCGCACGCGAGCGAGCAGCACCTCGACCACGGCGGTGGTCTTCTCTTCGACCACGCCCGTCAGCACCGCCGAGCCGAGGAGGTTGATCGACATGAACAGCAGGACCGCGGCGACGGTGCCGACGAGCCGGCCAGCACCGTCCTCAGACGACGGTTCCAGCACCTCGCGATCGAGCGGCGCCGGCTGGAGGATCTGCTGCGCCTGCTCCGTGGTGAGCCCCGCTGCGAGCGCGCCTTCATGGGCGCGCGAGCTCACCCACGCTGCGTCGACGATCTGCGACAGCTCGGTCGGGACGCCACCGTGGAAGTCGACGCGCTCGGCCTCGACGTCGACGGCGGCGTCCGCGTCGCCGTCGGTGACGCTCGCCGCGAGCTGGGAGGGATCGACGACGGTGACCCGGACATCGGCGTCGAACGCGGCGGCCACCTGCTCCAGCCCGCCGACGAACGACTCGGGCGCGGCGCTCGTCACGGCGACGTCGTAGGTGGTCCGGTCGCTGCCCGACACGGCGGCGTACAGGATCCCGATGCCCACGATCGCGACGACGAGGATCGCGGTGAAGATCCACAGCGCCTTGCCGCGCAGCCGCTGGCGGATCTCCCGGGCGGCGATCAGTCGCACCACCGACAAGCCCCTCACGGCGAGGTCTCCGGATCGTCGTCGACCGATCGACCGACCGCGCTGAAGAAGACCTCGGACAGGTCAGGCGGAGAGAACGAGAAGCTGACGAGCGGACCGGCGGCCGAAGCGTCAGCGAGCAACCCTGACGGGTCGACAGATGGATCGACGCGGACCCGGATCCTGGTGTCCTCGCGGCTGACGACGCGAGCGCCCGGCGTCGACGCTTGCCACGAGACGGGGTGAGCGAACTCGACGTCCGCGTACCGGTACGGCGAGGACGCTCGGAGCTCGCGGACGTCGCCGTGCAGCACGATGCGACCCTGGTCGACGATGACCACCTCGCGGCTGACGTCGGCGACGAGATCGAGCTGGTGGCTGCTGAACAGCAACGCCGTGCCGCGCTGTACCTGATCGAGCAGGATCTCCTTCAGGCTGTCAGCGGCCACCGGGTCGAGACCGGAGAACGGCTCGTCGAGCACGAGCAGCTCGGGGTCGTTGACGAGGGCGAGCGCGAGCTGCACGCGCTGCTGGTTCCCGCTCGACAGATCCTGCACGTCATCGCCAGCGCGCTCCCCCAGCCCGACCCGTTCGATCCAACGGTCGGCGCAGGATCCGGCCTCGCGCTGACCGAGGCCGCCGAGACGGGCGTAGTACACGACGTGCTCGCGCACGCGCATCCGCGGGTACATGCCTCGCTCGGCGGGCATGTAGCCGAACCGGCGCCGGTCGTCGAACGAGATCGGCGTGCCGTCCCAGGTGATCGTGCCGCTGTCGAGCGTGATCAGCTGCATGATCGCCCGCATCGTCGTGGTCTTGCCGGCGCCATTCGGGCCGAGGAAGCCGACGAGCCGCCCGCGCTCCACCGACAGGCTCAGACCGTCCAGCGCCACCAGGTCGCCGAAGCGCTTGCAGATGTCGCGGACCTCCAGCACCGCGCCCGACGCTAACCAACACCCCTCCGCTCACCTCGTGAACTCGAGGCGTAGCCTCCGCGAGGTGGCGTTCCGCTTCACCGCACGGCCGGGCCACCCGACGTTCATCGACCTCCCGTGGGAGCGGCCGCTCGAAGACTGGCAATCGGAGCGGATCGTGTCCCCGGTCGCGGGCATCCACCGCCACGTCGTGCGCTTCGTCGCCTACGGTCCCGACGTCTACGCCGTCAAGGAACTGCCCGGCGACCTCGCCGCTCGCGAGTACCGGCTGCTGCGCGCACTCGAGGAGCGAGGCGTGCCCGTCGTCGAGGCCGTCGGCGTGGCCACCGGCCGGGTCGGCGACGTGGGCGAGCGGCTCGATGACGCGGTGATCACCAAGCACCTCGAGTACTCGCTGCCGTACCGGGCCCTGTTCAGCCGGATGTCTCTGACCCGCCTGTGGGAGCCGCTCCTCGACTCGCTCGCCCAGCTGCTCGTGCGCTTGCACCTCGCCGGGTTCGCCTGGGGGGATTGCTCGCTGTCCAACACATTGTTCCGGCGCGACGCTGGCGCACTCGCCGCGTGGCTGGTGGACGCCGAGACGGGCGAGCTGCACGAGGGCCATGCACTCAGCGACGGCCAGCGCGCGCACGAGCTGGAGATCGCCCAGCTGAACGTCGCCGGCGAGTTGATGGACATCCACGCCGCCGGGCATGGCGATCTGGACGACCTCCCGTTCGACCCGGCAGCGATCGCCGACGACCTCCGCGCCCGCTACGACGGCCTGTGGGCGGAGCTGACGCGCGTCGAGGTCTTCGCGCCGAACGAGCAGTGGCGCGTCGACGAGCGGCTGCGACGGCTCAACGACTTGGGCTTCGACGTCGACGAGCTCGAGCTCGTCGCCGCGCCCGACGGGAACCGCCTCCACCTGACGACGTGCGTGCTCGAATCCGGGCACCACCAGCGCGAGCTGCTGTCGCTCACCGGGCTCGACGTGCACGAGAACCAGGCGCGCACGCTGCTGAACGACATCCTCCGCTACCGAGCCCATCTGGAGCAGGCCGACGGACGGCACGTACCGGAGCGCATCGCCGCACTGCGCTGGATGAGCGACATCTACCAGCCGACGATGGACGCCATCCCGCCGGAGGTGCGCGGCAAGCTCGAGCCAGCGGAGATCTTCTTCCAGGTGCTCGAACACCGCTGGCTCATGTCGGAGCGCGCCGGTGAGGACGTGGGCACGGCGCCGGCCGCACTCGACTACCAGCGGCTCGTCCTGTCGCCGATGCCCGACGAGCGCACGGTGCTGACCGACCGGACGATGCCGATCCCGGTCATCCGCGCCGGCGACCCGCCGCCCGACTGACCGCGCAGCACGTGGGAGGATGGCGCATCGACCTGGGGGGAGGCGCCTCGATGCCCATCGTTCGCACATCACGACGAGCTGCTCGCCTGACCACGTGGTTGCTCGCCGCGGCAATCACGATCGCCGGCTTCGCCGTCCTCGCCCCGCCACCGTCGCCCGTCGCCGCCGCGGGGCCCGGGGCGGCGTTCCAGGCGGTGGCGCCGACCCGCCTCGCCGACACCCGCCAGAGCTCGTGCGGGTGCACCCAGCTCGACGCGAACACCATCCGGGTCCAGGTGCTCGGCCGTCCCGGTGTGCCCGACGGCACGACGTCGGCGGCGCTGTCGGTCACGGTCAGCGGGGCCAGCGGTGCTGGGTACGCGACGGCGTGGCCGTCGGGCCAGGCGATGCCCGGCACGTCGACGATCAACTGGACCACCGGTCAGACCAGGGCGAACGGGACGATCCTCGCGCTGGGCGCGGGTGGGTCGGTCGACGTGTTCGTCTCATCGCCCGCAGCGGTCATCGTCGACATCACCGGCGTGTTCGTCACCGCACCGGGCGAGGTGTCGGCCGGCCGTTACAGCTCGCTGACACCCAGCCGCCTGCTCGACACCCGTAGCGGCGCACGCGTGCCGTCGGGTTCCGAGGTGAACGTCGCCCTGCCCGCCGGGGTCCCCCCGGATGCGACCGCGCTCGCGGTGACGATCACCGTCACCGACTCGGCCGGCTGGGGGTACGTCGTGGCCTACCCGTCCGGCAGCCCCCGACCGAGCTCGTCGGTCGTCAACACGGACCAGGGTGGTCAGACGAGAGCGGCGACGGCCATCGTCCCGGTGAGCTCGTCCGGGCTGACGCTGTACCTCGACGGCGACGCGCACGTGCTCGTCGACGTCTACGGGTGGTTCAGTGGCCCGAGCAGCCCTGCCGACACGACCGGGATGTTCGTCTCCAACGCCCCGCTGCGCGTGTGGGACACCCGCGACGACTACGAGCCGGTGTGGGCCGGCGGCACGATGGAGATCTATCCGACATCGCAGCCCGCCAACCAGCTGTGGACCGAGCTGGCACAGGCGTCGTCGCTCGTGTTCAACCTCACCGTCACGCAGCCGGCGAGCGCCGGGTGGATGACCGCCTATCCGGCGCGCACGCCGCGCCCGGGCACGTCGACGATCAACTGGGCCATCGACGAGACCGTCGCCAACCTGGCGATCTCCCCGTGGTCGACGTACGGCGTCGCGTTCTACGGCTTCGGGGAGACCGACATCCTCGTCGACATCACCGGCTACTTCACCGGCACCCCGCAGGCGGCATCCGGACCACCGGCGCCGAACCTGTCGCCGGGCTACACCGGAGAACCGGCGCGCGATCTCGTGCGCGACTCCGTGCCGAGCGATGTCAACGGGGTGCTCGACGGTGTCGACATGCAGACGGTGCCCAGCCTCGGAGGTCCCGCGGGTGTCGCGAGCACGCCGCCCGAGCGGATCAGGTTCGCGTACCTGATCTACGAGGGCCAGCGGCGAGCGGTCGCCCGCAGCACCGCCGCCCACGAGGTCGGTCACATCCTCGCGTTCCGCTACGTGCAGCACACCGGCATCGGCATCTACTGGAGCGGAGACGATCACGAGTGCCTCGCCGAGGCGATCGGGCGGATCCTCTTCGGGCGGCTCGGGCGCACGTACTCGCCCGGATACGGCGGGTACTACGACGCCTGCGCCGTCAGCCCGCTCGCCGTCGACACCGCCAACGCCATCCTCGCCAACGAGACCTGAGCTCGGCGGTCAACCGGGCGTGCGCAGGACGGCGGCGATCGCCACCTGGAGCGCGTGGACGAGCTCGTCGCGCTCACTCGCGGTGAGCGCGGTGCGCCGGGAGACGTCGGCGAGCCCGTGGAACACGAGGCTCGGGATGAGCACGCGGGTTGCGACCGATGACACCCGACCGGATCCGGCCGCAAGGCCGAGCAGTCGTTGCAGACGCACCATCCGCTGGCCGGGATCGCGCGCGAGGTCGGGCAGCGCGTCCCGATCGCGGTAGCCGAGGAGCCCGGCCTGGATCTGGAGGTAGCGCTCGCCGGATGGATCCCCGAGCAGCTCCGCCACCGGCAGCACCATCGCTCGAGCGAGCGCGTCCATGGACGGCGCGCCCTCGGCCTCGATCTCGTCGAGCAGCTTCTCGCGCCGTTCGTCGAGCCGGCTCGCGTGGCGGGCGAGCACAGCGCGCAGCAGATCGACCTTCGTGCCGAAGTGGTAGGCGACCGCGGACTTGTTCCGCGCGCCTGACGTCTCGATGATCGCGGTGATCGTCGTCGCGTCGAAGCCGCGCTCGGCGAACAGGCGCTCGGCGGCGTCGAGGATGCGTTCGGTGGTGGACAGGCCGGTGGGCATGGCGCGGACACTGTAGGAGGCGGCGCCGAACTCGCGCTTGCCAGATTAAGGAATCTTCCTTATCCTGGTCGGCATGGGAACGACCGTCGACACCGCAGCACCGACCGCCACCGAGGATCCGGGCAGCGGTCTCGACGCGAAGCGCATGTCGCTCGGCGCGTTCGACGTCCAGGTCGGGCCGGCGGCCCATCTGGCGGCCGAGCGCCAGCGGCTGATCGCTCTGGAGTGGCAGCACTTCGACGCCCGCCCGATCGGCGCCACGATCGGCGCCGAGATCACCGGCATCGACCTGGCTGCCGATCTGGACGACGCCGTGATCGCCGAGCTGCGCCAGGCGTGGATCGACTACAAGGTGATCTTCTTCCGCGACCAGCAGCTGTCGGCGGCGCAGCACGTCGAGTTCGCCCGCCGGTTCGGCGACCTGGAGATCCACCCGTTCATCCCCGCCAACGCCGAGCACCCCGAGCTGGTGCGGTTCGAGAAGTCGGCCGAGGTCGGCGGCTACGAGAACATCTGGCACAGCGACGTGAGCTGGCGCGAGGTCCCGTCGATGGGCACGGTCCTGCGCGCAGTGGCGGTGCCGCCGACGGGCGGCGACACGCTGTTCGCCGACATGGCCGCGGCCTACGGCGCCCTGCCCGACGACCTGCGGGCCGAGGCCGACGGGCTGCGCGCGATCCACGACTTCGCGCTGGCCTTCGGCCGCAACCTCGACGCGAAGGCGTTGGCCGACATGCACGAGCTGCACCCACCGGTCGAGCACCCGGTGATCCGCACCCACCCCGAGACGGGTCAGCGGTTGCTGTACGTCAACCGGGTGTTCGTGCGCGAGATCGTCGGTCTCGACCCCGAGGCGAGCGCCGTCATGATCGAACGCCTCAGCCGGTACGCGTCGATCCTCGAGTACCAGTGCCGCTTCCACTGGGAGCCGAACTCGGTGGCGTTCTGGGACAACCGTGCCGTGCAGCACTACGCCTGTTCGGACTACTGGCCCGAGGTGCGCATCATGGAGCGGGCCTCGATCATCGGCGACCGGCCCCGCTGACCTCACATGTGCTTGCGCGTTGAAGCAGAACGCCTCGGCGGTGGTCGCTGACGCCGCTGCCGGGGAGACCGTGACGATCACCGACCGCGGCCGACCGGTCGCGCAGATGACACCCATCCCCACCTCAGCGCCGCAGCGAATGCTCGCCTCTGGTCGCGCCCGCCCACCTCGCCACGACCTCAGCGCGTTGCCCGTTCCCGAGCCGGGACCGGACCTGTCCGCCGAGCTGGCCACCCTGAGGGATGCCGAGCGGTACTGAGCGTGGCTCACTACATCGACACGTCGGCGTTGGTGAAGCTGGTGGTCGCCGGACCCGAGACCGACGCCGTGCGATCGTGGATCAGCACCGAGCACCCGGCACTCGTGTCGTGCGATCTCGCCCGGACCGAGCTGCTGCGAGCAGTCCGCCAGGCGGCGGCCGACCGGGTGGTTCAGGCTCGCGCCGTCCTCGACTCCATCACCGTCGTGACCGTGACCACCGCGACCTTCGACGCAGCGGGACGTCTCGACCCGGTGATCCTGCGAACCCTCGACGCGATCCACATCGCCGTCGCGCTCGAGCTCGGAGACGACCTCGACGGCATCGTCGCCTACGACGACCGCCTCGCAGCCGCAGCCCGAGCCAACGGCATCGCAGTGGTCACGCCAGCCTGAGCTGTCGAGAGATCGCCCGCCGGCGAAGCCTGCGTGGCGATTGAACGCCCGCCGGAGGCAGCAAGAACAGCGGCGGCGGATGCCACGGAGAATCGCCACGTAGGCGAAGCCTGCGTGGCGTCTGAACGCCCGCCGGAGGCAGCGAAAACGTCGCGCGAAGCGCCCACAACAACCCGCCGCACCGCGATGATCGAGCCGCGGCCACGTAGGCGAAGCCTGCGTGGCGTCTGAACGCCCGCCGGAGGCAGCAAGAAC
>CAZMGD010000061.1:14963-24025 GCA_964565705.1 uncultured Ilumatobacteraceae bacterium
AGAATCGCCACGTAGGCGAAGCCTGCGTGGCGTCTGAACGCCCGCCGGAGGCAGCAAGAACAGCGGCGGAACGCCCACAGACGAAACCGCCGGCTTTCGCCGGCGGTTTCGTCTGTGGGCGTAGAGGGATTCGAACCCCCGGCCTCCACCGTGTCATGGTGGCGCTCTAACCAACTGAGCCATACGCCCCAGGGCGCACCGAGGCTACCAAGGAGACGGGCGATCCAACGCCCTCCGACGGTGAACTCAGTCGGCGCGGCGCCTGGCGACGAGGAGCCCGGCGAGCGTGGCGACGATCAGCACGGCGACGACGATCCCGATGATCACCCCGGCGTTCGATCCCCCGTCGTCGTCGGTCGGTGCGTCCGTCGAGGCCGGCACGGTCGACGATTGCGCGGCGGTCGTCGTCGTGGCCTCGGCCGTCGTCTCGGGCGCCGCCGTGGTCGCCGGCGCGACCGAGGTCTCGGGCGCGGCGGTCGTGGCCACGACGGCGGCGGTCGTCTCGGGGGCGGCGGTGGCCGGGGTGGTGGTCGACGACGGGTTGTCGATGTCGACGATCGCGGTCAGCTGGTCGCGTCCCGGGGCGTCGGCGGGGACCTCGTCGATGTCGTGCGCCGGCTCGGATCCGGCAGCGAGCACCAGCACACGCGGCGCCGGGTACTCCCCGGCGGGGTCGCCGTCGATCCAGGCGATCTCACCGACCTCACACGTCTGGACGGTCGGGAACGTGAGCAGCTCGCCCACGCGGTCGGGCACCGTGAACGTGATCGGGAACTCGCCCTCCTCGTCGGCGGGCAGCACGCCACCCGTCCAGCGCAACACGGTGCGGTCGCCGTCGGGTTCCGCCGACGCCGTGAAGCCCGCCACCTCGCCGGCGGTTGCGCCGGGCACCGGCACCCGAACGGACACCTCGATCGTCGGCGAGTCGGAGCACCCGTGCGTCGGGATGAAGTCCATCGTGATGTCGCCGTTGGCGGGTACCGCCACGTACTGGGACTCGGTGTGGGCCGACGCCACACCACCCCAGGCGGCGACCGCCCCGGCGGTGGCGGAGACGGCAACGGCGGCGAGCAGCAGGCGGCGCATGGGGGACATGGTCGCTGCTCGGTGCACGAAAGTTCCGGGGCGAGGCGCCGTCGCCCGCTCGGTGGCGGCAGCGTGCCACGATCTGGAGGTGGACCACGTGGCGACGATCGACGTGCGGCCGCTGCTCGACGATCCCGGCGGCCAGGGCGATCGCGACGTCGCCCGGCAGCTCGACGCGTCCTGTCGCGAGCTCGGCTTCTTCCGCATCACCGGCCACGGCGTGGAAGGCCACGGCGAGCTCGACCGCCTCGCTCGCGACTTCTTCTCCTGGGACGAGGCCGCAAAGGCGCGCTACCGGATGGCGCTCGGTGGACGGGCATGGCGGGGTTGGTTCCCGGTCGGCGGCGAGCTGACGTCGGGGATCCCCGACCGCAAGGAAGGGATCTACTTCGGCGCCGAGGCCGGGCCCGACGATCCGCGGGTCGTGGCGAACGTGGCGCTGCACGGGCCGAACCTGTTCCCGACTCCCGCGTGGCGCGAGCCGATCCTCGGCTGGATCGACCAGATGACCCATCTGGCGCACGCCCTGCTGAGCGGCATCGCGATCGGCCTCGGCCTCGACGCAACCTGGTTCCACGAGCACCTCTGCGCTGATCCGACCGTGTTGCTCCGAGTGTTCCACTACCCGCCCGCGCCGCCCGCTGGCGATGGGTGGGGCGTCGCCGAGCACACCGACTACGGGCTGCTGACGATCCTGGCCCAGGACGGCACGCCAGGGCTGCAGGTCCACACGCCGGGCGGATGGATCGACGTGCCAGCAGAGCCGGACGTGCTCGTGTGCAACATCGGCGACATGCTCGATCGGCTGTCGGGAGGACGGTACCGATCGACCCCGCACCGGGTCCGCAACGAGTCGGCCGCCGAACGGATCTCGATCCCGTTCTTCTTCGATCCGTCGTGGGACGCCACCGTGCCCCGGCTCCCACTGCCAGCGGCCTCCTCCGCACACCGGCCGCGCTGGGACGGCGCTGACCTCGCCGGCTGGGACGGCACCTACGGCGAGTACCTGACCGCCAAGGTCGCCAAGGTGTTCCCGGAGCTGTTCGCCCGCCTGTGACGAGCCGTCAGGCCCGAACGCGCAGCGAGACCTCGTTGGCCAGCAGCCGGCCGCGGCGCGTCAGCGTCACCCGCCCGCGCTCGACGTGCACGAGGTCGTCGAGACCCTCGACATCGATCGCCGCTGCGGGCACGCCCTCGCGGGTGCGCAGCTCCAGTTGCAGCCCCTCGATGCGGCGCGTCGTCTCGTCGAGCGTCTCGCCCGCGGCCTCCGTGCTCGCGCCGTCGCGCACGGCGGCGATGTAGCGCTCGGGCGTGCGCACGTTCCACCAACGCCGCCCGGCGCGGTGGGAGTGGGCGGCGCTGCCGAAGCCCCGGTAGTCGCCCTGGCACCAGTACAGCTGGTTGTGGCGGCACTCGAAGCCCGGCACCGCCCAGTTCGACACCTCGTAGTTGGCGAGGCCGGCGGCCGTCAGCACGTCGTCGGCCAGCTCGTACATGTCGGCCTGGAGGTCGTCGTCGGGATGGCGCTCGGGCTCGAGCGCGAGCGGCGTACCGGCCTCGACCGTCAGCCCGTAGGCGGAGACGTGGGTCGGCGACAGCCCGACGGCGGTGTGGACGGTCTCGCCCCACTGCTCGAGCGTCTCGCCGGCAGCGCCGTAGATGATGTCCAGGTTGAGCTGCGGGATCCCCGCGGCACGCGCCGCGGCCACTGCGGCAGCGACGTGACCGGCGTCGTGGCGGCGGCCCAGGGACGCGAGGACCGACGGCACGGCGGACTGCATCCCGAGGCTGACCCGGTTCACCCCGCCGTCGTGCAGCGCGGCAGCGACCGCCAGATCGACGTCGTCGGGGTTGCACTCGACCGTGATCTCGGCATCAGCCGCGCTCGGGATCGACGCCACGACGGCGGCGAGGGCCTCCGCCGGCACCTGCGTCGGCGTGCCGCCGCCGACGAACACGGTGGTCGCGACCGGCATGCCCTCGTCGACGGCGCGGGCGATGTCGACGGTCAGCGCGTCCAGGTAGTCGGCGACGAGGTGATGCCGATCCGTCCAGGTCGCGAACGCGCAGTAGTCGCAGCGGTGCGCGCAGAACGGGATGTGGAGGTACACCCCGAACGGATCCGTCATCAGCCCAGCATGCCGGGCCCGGGCATCACTCCGGGCGGTACAGCAGGTCGAGCGCGTCGAGCTGACTCGCGACCTGATCGACGGGCACGTCGAGCATCGCCGCCAGGGCCCGGGTGTCGTGGGCGCGGATCGTGAGCACCCGCCCGTTGAAGTCCTGGCGTTGGACCTGGATCATGCGCATGAACCGGGCCATCATCTCGAACGGCTGGCCGGACATCTGGGCCAGCTTGACGAGATCGATCGCCAGCTTGTTCGTCGAGTCGCCCGGCTCGCGCGGCTCCTGGGCGTCCGTGCGCGGCAGCAGCTGGTCGACGGGCACCTCGTAGAAGTGGGCAAGCCGCTCGAGGCGCTGCACCGAGATCGCCCGCTCGCCGCGCTCGTAGGCCCCGAGCACGGACGCCTTGAACTCGTTCCTGGTGCTCGCTTCGACCTCTTGGAGTGAGAGGCGCTTCTGTCGCCTGATCGAACGCAGACGCTCGCCCAAGCGCCTCGCGTATGCAACAGCAGCCTGCTCCCCGTTGAACTCGTCCACAATGGCCTCACTGACACTCGCCTGCTCAGCCGTCTATCCGCCCGGCTTCGTGGCACGCGAGTCTACCGCGCTGAGCGTTCGTTCGCGAGCAACGTGCCTGCGACGATGGCGGCCGTCTCCGTGCGGAGCACGCCACCCGGTAGTCGGATTCGGCGCGGGCTCATTCCCAGCTCTTCGACGGTGAAACCGCCTTCGGGGCCGACGGCCATGGCGGTCAATCCCGGCGCCGGCGGCGACCCGTCAGGATCGCCGATCGCCATCGACGCGTCGGCGAGCACCTCCGCGGCAACGCGGACAGTGGTGACCTCCGGGATCGTCACCCGGCGGCTCTGCATCGCCGCCTCCCGCGCGACCTTGCGGAGCCGGTCCAGGTGATGCGCTGCTCTCGGGCCGCGCCAGCGCACCACCGTGCGGGCGGACTCGAACGGCACGATGCGGTCGATGCCGATCTCGGTCAGCTTCTGCACGATCAGCTCCGGACGGTCGCCCTTGACGAGCGCGAACGCGACGGTGAGCGGCGGGTCGATCGCCGGATCCCGGACGACGTCCGATGCCGGCTGCAGCGATCCGTCGCCGGCCAACCGCGCCCAACGCCAAGCGCCGCGGCCGTCGCTCACGCTCACGTACTCGCCGGGCCGCACGCGCAGCACGCGCAGGTGATGGACGTCGGCGGCGTCCAGGTCGAGCGGACCGGCGGCGAGATCGGCGACGAACAGGTGGGCGGCGGCCTGGCGCCGAGTCGACGGCGGGTCGGCGCTCAGGAGAACGCCGACTTGATCCGCGAGAAGAAGCCCTGGCCGGGCGGGTTGACGAGCTCGCCACGCTCCTGCGCGAGGCGCCGCAGCAGCTCGGCCTCGGACTCGCTGAGCTCGGTCGGTACCTCGACCACGACGCGCACCCGCAGGTCGCCCCGACCACGGCCGCCGAGGCGAGGCACGCCGCGATGACGCAGGTTGAACTCCCGGTTGGGTTGGGTGCCGGCGGGGATGACGAGCTCCTCGTCGCCGTCGAGCGTCGGGAGCGTGAAGCGTGTCCCGAGCGCGGCCTGGGCGATCGAGATCGGCACCTCGGTGACGAGATCCTCGCCGTCGCGTCGGTAGCGATCGTGCTCGGCGACCTGGACGTGCACGTACAGGTCGCCGGCAGGGCCGCCGAACGCCCCGGCGGCGCCGCGCCCGCTGAGGCGCAGCGTGGAACCGCTGTCGACGCCTGCCGGCACATCGACCTGGTAGGTACGGTCGCCGATCACGCGCCCGTCGCCACCGCAGGTTGCGCACGGTGTCACGACCACCTGGCCGCGGCCGCCGCAGCGCGAGCACGCGGACGCCGTGACCATCTGCCCGAGCAGGCTCTGGCGGACCCGGCGCACCTGTCCGGTGCCGTTGCACTCCGAACAGGTCACCGGCTCGGTGCCCTGCCCGGCACCACTGCCGTGGCAGTCCGTGCAGGCGGTCGCGGTGCGCACGGTCACCGGCACCGCGGCGCCGAACACCGCCTGCTCGAACGTCAGCCGGGCCACGGCCTCGAGATCCTGACCCCGCGGGGCGCTCGGCGGGCCACCTCGCTGCGCGCCACCGCCACCAAAGGGACTGGCACCGCCGAAGAACGCCTCGAAGATGTCGCCGAGGCCGCCGCCACCGAAGGGGTCGCCGCCCGGCGCGGCACCGGCGACACCGGCCTCGCCGAAGCGGTCGTACCGAGCGCGCTGATCCGGGTCGCTGAGCACCTCGTAGGCTTGGCTGAGCGCCTTGAACTCCTCGGCGGCGGCCGGGTCGGGGTTGGTGTCGGGGTGTAGGTCGCGGGCGCGCCGGCGGTACGCCTTCTTCAGCTCGTCGGCGCTCGCCTGGCGCCCGACACCGAGCAGCTCGTAGTAGTCGGCCATGTCGTCAGCAGTCCTGTGGGCAGGGGGTTCGGGGGTTCATCGGGTTCATCCGTCGGCGAGGCGCCGGCCAAGGTGCTCGCTGACGACGTCGACGGTCGCCAGGGCGCGGGGGTAGTCCATCCGGGTCGGGCCGAGCACGCCGACGGTGGCCAGCTGCTCACCGTCGACGAGCACCGGGGCGAGCACCACCGAGCACACGGCGAGCGGTTCGACGCCGTGCTCGGCCCCGATCGCGACGCTGAGCCCGCGGTCGAGGATGTCGCGCACCAGCGTGACCACGACGTACTGCTGCTCGAGGACGTGCAGCACCTGGCGCACGACGTCCACGGCGTCGAACGCATCGGCCATCGACGCCGCCCCGCCGACGTACAGCGGATCGTCGGCAGGTTGGCGGCGCAGGGCGGCGACTGCGACGTCACACAGCGCATCCGTGTCGGCGTCACCGGTGGTGGTGGCTTCGGGCAGCACGCCGAGCGCGTGCCCGGCGAGCGTTGCTTGGAGATGGGCGGAGACCGCGGCGAGGCGCGCCTCGCTCACCTCGTGGTCGAGCTCGAGATGCTCGGTCTCGACGTTGCCGTTGGACAGCACGGCGACGACCATCGCCAACCGGCTGGACAGGCCGACGAGCTGCACCGAGCGGATCTCGGCGGCTGCCGTCGGCGGGCCCACCACGACCGAGGCGTGGTGCGTCACGCCGGCCACGAGGCTGGAGGTACGGGCGAGCAACTCCTCCAGGCGGAGGTTGGCCTGCTCGAAGAAGTCGCTGATCTGCGCCCGCTGCATCTCGCCCAGGTGGCCCGAGGGCGTGAGCTGGTCGACGAAGAACCGGTATCCCTTGTCGGTCGGGATGCGTCCCGCCGACGTGTGGGGCTGGGCGAGGTAGCCCTCCTGCTCGAGCACGACCATCTCGTTGCGGACCGTGGCCGGCGACACGCGCACCGCCGGGGCGCTGGCCACGTGGCCGGAACCCACAGGTTGCGCCGTGGCGATGTACTCCTCCACGACGGCTCTCAAGATGGCGGTCTTGCGTTCGTCGAGCATCGTTGTCCTGCACCGTTGGCACTGACGGATGGTGAGCGCCAGGCTAGCCACCGGGTGGCGACTCGCCGCGGTACGGCCCCGGTGCATCCTCCTGGCGCGGCGATCGGCAATGCTCCGGAGGTGAGCGACGACACCTCGGCCCACGCCCTCCCACCGTGGTTCGTCGCGGTCCGCCACGGCGAGACGGCGTGGTCGGCCACCGGGCGGCACACGAGCACGACCGATGTCGATCTCACCGAGCACGGCCGCGAGCGCGCCGCCCTGCTGGCCGAGTACCTCCAGCAATGGATCGACCCCACCCAGGCGGTCGTGTTCTCCAGCCCGCGGCAGCGGGCTCTGGCGACGGCGGAGCTCGCCGTGCCGGGCGTCGCGCTGCGCGTCACGGACCTGCTGGTGGAGGTCGACTACGGGGACTACGAGGGCCTGACGAACGCCGAGATCCAGGAATCGCGGCCCGGGTGGGAGCTCTTCCGCGACGGCTGTCCGGGCGGCGAGCCGATCGCCGATGCCGGGGCGCGCGCCGATGGGTTCGTCGAGCTGGCGACCGAGCACAGCGCCGGGCGCCCGGTGCTGCTGTTCAGCCACGGCCACTTCGGCAGGATCCTGACCGCGCGGTTGCTCGGCCTCGACGCATCCCAGGCGATGTTGCTGTACAACGACACGGGGTCGGTCGGCGTGGTGATGCTCCGGCGCGGGTCGTACGTGCTCGACGCCTGGAACACGAGGCCGCCGCTGTGACTGCCCGGCCTCGGTGCGGATATCGGTCTCCATGCCGGGCAGTGCGCGGCGGTTCGACGCCGTGAGGACGATCCACGGGGCGCTGGCCGCGGTCGCCGCCGAGCGGCCGGACGCGACGGCGGTCGTGCTGGAGGGATCGACGTGGACGTTCGCGACGCTGCAGCGGCGGGTCGGCGCGGCGGCCTCGGTGGTCGCCGAGCGCACCGCGGCGGGTGATCGCGTGGCGGTGGTCGCGTGGAACGGGCCGTGGTGGCTGGAGGCGGCGTTCGGGGTGCCGGCGGCCGGGCGGCTGCTGGCGATGATCAGCCCGCGGCTGACCGTGACGGAGATCGAGGGCCAGCTCGACACCGTCGACGCCGCGCTCGTCGTCGTCGACCCGAACGTCGTGTCGTCACCCGACGCGCTGCGCCGGCGGGGCCGGGCGGTCATGACGCTCGACGAGTGGACGGCCTCGCTCGGCACGGCGGCCCCGTCCGCAACGTTCGACGCCGACGACGAACGAGCGTGGCTGGTGTTCACGAGCGGCACCACGTCGCGGCCGAAGGCGGCAGTGCTGACCCATGCCGGCCTGCTGGCCGCGATCGAGGCGACCGCCGCGGCCCGCCCGGCCGACCCCGACGACGTCTACCTGTACGTGTTCCCGATGTGGCACGTCGCGCTCTACAACGTGTTGTGCCGGCTCCTCGTGGGCCGCCCCGTCGTGCTCCAGCCCCGGTTCGACGCCCGCGGCGTGATCGACGCCGTTCGCGATCACGGGGTCCGATCGATCTCGCTGGCGGCGACGATGCTGGACGCCGTGGTCGACGAGGTCGACACCGATCCCCATGCGGTCGACGCGCTCGCGTCCCTGCGCGACATCACCTATGGCGCGGCGCCGATGCCGTCGACGGTGCTCCGCCGCTCCGCCGCGCTCCTCGACGTCGGCTTCTGGCAGGGCTACGGGATGACCGAGCTGTCGGGCAACGCCGTGTTCCTCGACGCCGGCGATCACCGGCGAGGCCTCGCCGGCGAGCCCGAGTTGCTGCGCGCCGCCGGCCGTCCGGCCCCCGGTGTCGAGGTGCGGATCGCCGACGACGGTGAGATCGAGGTCCGGGCCCCGCAGATGATGGCCGGGTACTGGGCCGACGTGCCGGCGACCGCCGCCGCGTTCACGGACGACGGATGGCTGCGCACCGGCGACGTCGGGACGCTCGACGACACCGGGCTGCTGTCGGTGCTCGACCGCAAGAAGGACGTGATCATCACCGGCGGCGAGAACGTCTCGGCCCGGGAGGTTGAGGAGGTGCTGCTGCAGCACCCGGCCGTCGCCGACGTCGCCGTCGTCGGCGTGCCCGATGCCCGCTGGGGCGAGAACGTGTGCGCTGTCGTCGTGCCGGCAGCTCCCGTGGACGCCGCCGAGCTGCGGTCGTTCGCGCGCGAGCGACTCGCCGGCTTCAAGGTCCCCCGCCACATCGTCGAGCGCGAGTCCCTCCCCGTGAACGCCTCCGGCAAGGTCCTCAAGTCCGACCTGCGCGCCTGGCTCACGGCGACCCCCCACCTCCTCGCCCCCCGGTCCTGAGCAACACGCGGGGGTCAGACGCGCGCCGGGCAGGTCACCGAGGCTTCGCGAGCGAAGCGAGCTCCCCGAACACAACGGACGCCGCTGCGATCCGGC
>CAZMGD010000062.1:0-23580 GCA_964565705.1 uncultured Ilumatobacteraceae bacterium
GGCCGCGAGCGCGGCGGTGAGCGCCTCGGCCCCCGTCGTCATCAACGAGGTGTACGGGGGAGGTGGCAATGCCGGCGCGACCTTCAGCCACGACTTCGTGGAGCTGTACAACAAGGGCGCCACCGCCGTGTCGCTCAGCGGTTGGTCGGTGCAGTACGCCTCGGCTGCTGCCACGAACTGGTCGGGTGTCATCCCGCTGTCGGGGTCGATCGAGCCGGGTGGGTACTACCTCGTACAGGCCGGGACGAACGACGCAACCGTCGGCACCCCGCTGCCAACCCCGAACGCCTCCGGGACGGCGAACTTCAGCGCCAGCAATGGCAACGTCGCCTTGGCCAACAGCGCGTCAGCATTGACGTGCGTGGCAAGCGCCTGCCCCGCTGCGGCACCCGTGATCGACATCATCGGGTTCGGTACCGGCGCAGCCTTCGCCGGGGCCGCGGCACCAGCGCCGGGCAATGCCAACTCATTGACCCGCGACGCTGCCCACTCCAACACCGTCAACAACCTCGCCGACTTCGCGCTGCTCAACCCTCCGACTCCGACCGCGGGGTCCGCACCGCCCCCGACAGATCCGGTGGTGGCGACGATCGCGGAGATCCAGGGCACGGGTACGGCCAGTCCGCTCGCCGGGCAGACCGTCACGACCACCGGTGTCGTCACCGCTGCCTATCCCGTCGGTGGCTTCAACGGCTACGTGATCCAGACCGAGGGCACCGGCGGGCAGGCCGACATCTCCGGTCGCACCGCGTCCGACGGACTGTTCGTGTTCTCGTCCTCCACGGCCGCTGCGGCGGTCATCGGCCACAGCGTGACCGTCACCGGCGCCGTGTCGGAGTTCAACGGGCTCACGGAGATCACCGTCACCAGCGCGGCCGACTTCACCGACGGCGGCCCCGCCGACCACCCGCCCACCCCGATCACCGCGCCCTGGCCGACGACGGACGCCGCCAGGGAGACGATCGAGTCGATGCTGTACGCGCCGATCGGCACGTACACCGTCAGCAACACGTTCACGACCAACCAGTTCGCCGAGGTCGGCCTGGCATTCGGCGACACACCGCTGCGCACACCGACCGATGCCGCCCGGCCGTCCACTCCCGAGGCCGCTGCCGTGGCCGCCGACAACCTGGCTCGCAAGGTCACGCTCGACGACGGCGCGACCACGAACTACCTGAGCGCCGCCAACCAGGCGCAGACTCCGCCGTTCATCTCGCTGTCCGATCCGCTGCGCGTCGGTGCGTCACCCACGTTCGGGGCGAACGTCATCGTCGACTTCCGGAACAACCTCTGGAAGTTCCAGCCGCTGAGTCAGGTGACCGACGCGACCGATCAGGACTTCGTGTCCTTCACCAACACTCGGACTCCCGGTCCCGACGAGGACGCACTCGGCGACGGCCCGATCAAGGTCGCCTCGTTCAACGTCTTGAACTACTTCACGACCCTCGGCGCGAACGTCGCCGGCTGCACGTCGTTCAACGATCGAGCCGGCAACCCGATCACGGTCAACAACTGCCCCGGCACCGGCCCGCGCGGCGCATGGGACGCGGCGAACCTGGCGCGCCAGCAGGACAAGATCGTCGCCGCGATCAATGCCCTCGACGCAGACGTCGTCGGCCTCATGGAGATCGAGAACTCGCTCACCGTCAGCGGCACCCCGGACGCGGCGCTGTCGACGCTCGTCGACGCCCTCAACGCCGATGTGGGCGCCGAGGTGTGGGCGTACGTGCCGTCCTCGGCTCAGCTGCCGCCGGCATCGGAGATGGACGTCATCTCCAACGCGATCATCTACCGGCCCGCCACGGTGGCTCGGGTCGGCGACTCGCTCGCGCTCGGCTCGGAGAGCGGCGCCGACCAGGCGTTCGTCAATGCCCGTGAGCCGCTCGGCCAGGTGTTCGAGCCGGTCGGTGGCGGCGAACCGTTCCTGGCGGTCGTCAACCACTTCAAGTCGAAGGGTTCCGCCGGCCCGTGGCCCGGCGACGCCGACACCGGTGACGGGCAGGGCGCCTCGAACGAGTCCCGCACGCGCCAGGCCACCGCGCTGCGCGACTGGGTCGCGACGGTGGAGAGCTCGTCGGGCGTCACCGACGTGTTCCTGCTCGGTGACTTCAACTCCTACACCCACGAGGATCCGCTCCAGATCCTCTACGACGCGGGATACGTCGACCTCAACGAGCACGCCGGGAACACCAAGCAGTCCTACAACTTCGGTGGCGAGAACGGCTCACTCGACCACATCCTCGCCAACGAGGGCGCCCTCGCCCGGGTGACGGGTTCGGACATCTGGAACGTGAACGCTCCCGAGTCCATCGCCTTGGAGTACAGCCGGTACAACTATCACGGCACGCTCTTCTATGCGCCGGACGCGTACCGGTCGAGCGACCACGACCCGGTGATCACGGCGATCACCGTGGAGCCTGGCGACGAGCCGACGGTCGATATCACGTTGGTGTCGATCAATGATTTCCATGGTCGGATCGATGGGAACACGGTGAAGTGGGCTGGAACGGTCGAGGGGATCGTTGCGTCTGCGGGTGGTGATGATGTGGCGATCACGGGTGCTGGTGATCTGGTGGGTGCGTCGTTGTTCGCGTCGGCGGTGGAGCAGGATCAGCCGACGATCGATGTGATGAACGCGATCGGGTTGGATGCGAGCGCGGTCGGTAACCATGAGTTCGACAAGGGTTGGGCGGATCTGCGTGATCGGATCATCGGTGGTGATGTCGGTGATCCCTCGAACGCGCTGTGGGACTACCTCGGTGCGAACGTGTATGCGAAGGGGACGCAGGATCCGGTGTTGCCGGAGTACGCGATCATCACGATCAACGGTGTTCGTGTCGGTGTGATCGGCGCGGTGACGGAGGAGACCCCGACGTTGGTGTCGCCTGCGGGGATCACGGAGCTGGATTTCGGTGATCCGGTCGTGGCGGTGAACCGGGTGGCGGCGGAGTTGAGCGATGGTGATGAGTCCAACGGTGAGGCCGACGTCCTGGTTGCGACGTTCCATGAGGGCGCGCCGAGTGGTTCGGCCACTCTGGAGGAGAACCTGGCGGCGTCGGTGGTGTTCAGCGACATCGTCGAGAACGTGTCGCCCGAGGTGGATGTGCTGTTCAACGGTCACACGCATCAGGCGTACGTCTATTCGGCGGCGAACCCTGGGGGTGCGGCGGCGAACGGGATGCGGCCGGTGTTGCAGACGGGTAGCTATGGCGATTTCGTCGGCAAGGTCGTGCTGACGGTCGACACGACGTCCAAGGATGTGGTGTCGTACACGGCGCAGAACGTGGCGCGCTCGACGACCGATGATGCGACGTTGATCGAGCAGTTCCCGCAGTTGCAGGAGGTCAAGGACATCGTCGACGCGGCGTTGGCGAACGCGGCCGAGGTCGGCGACATGCCGGTGGGGTTGGTGTCGGGTGACATCACGACCGCTTACGCGAACGGGTCGTTCGGGCCTGATGGCTATCAGGCGACGCGCAACAGCACGAACCGTGATCAGCGCAACCTGGAGTCGACGCTCGGTGGTCTCGTCGCCAACGCGTTGCTCGAGACGTTGGAGCCCTTGGGTGTCGATCTCCCGACCGATGCGGGCACGATCGGTGTTGTCAACCCGGGTGGGCTGCGGGCGGAGTTGTTCTATCCGACGTCGGTGCCGTTGAACGAGGGTGACGGTGTGGTGACCTACGCCGAGGCGAACGGTGTGTTGCCGTTCGTGAACAACCTGTGGACGACGCACCTGACGGGTGCGCAGGTCGCGACGATGCTGGAGCAGCAGTGGCAGACCGATGCGAGCGGGAACACTCCGACGCGGGCGTACTTGCAGTTGGGGTTGTCGGACAACGTGAGCTACACGTTCGATCCGTCGTTGCCTGCGGGTTCGCGGGTGACGTCGATCACGGTGGATGGCCAGGCGATCGATCCGGTGGCGACGTACAAGATCGCGACGTTCTCGTTCTTGGTCGCCGGTGGTGACAACTTCCGGATCTTCACCGAGGGTACGGCGGCGGCGGATTCCGGTCTGATCGATCGGGATGCGTGGATCGCCTATCTGCAGGATCGGGCGGATCCGCCAGGGATCGCTCCGGATTACCAGCGGCGGTCCGCGGCGCTGACCCCGCTGCCCACGACCGTGACGCAGGGTGAGTCGCTCGACACGACGCTGTCGTATCTCGACATGACGAGCCTCGGGACGCCTCAGAACACGTCCGTCGACGTGGCGATCGGTGGTGTCTCGCTCGGCTCGGTGCCCGTGACCTACGAGCCCGCGCCGAACGGCAACGCTGCCCCGGCCGTCGGCGTGAGCGGCACCGCGGTCGTGAACCTCACGGTGCCGCTCACTGCGCCGCTCGGTGAGCAGACGCTGACCTTCACCGTCCAACCGAGCGGCAAGGTCATCGACGTCGCGATCACCGTGGAGCCTGGCGACGAGCCGACGGTCGATATCACGTTGGTGTCGATCAATGATTTCCATGGTCGGATCGATGGGAACACGGTGAAGTGGGCTGGAACGGTCGAGGGGATCGTTGCGTCTGCGGGTGGTGATGATGTGGCGATCACGGGTGCTGGTGATCTGGTGGGTGCGTCGTTGTTCGCGTCGGCGGTGGAGCAGGATCAGCCGACGATCGATGTGATGAACGCGATCGGGTTGGATGCGAGCGCGGTCGGTAACCATGAGTTCGACAAGGGTTGGGCGGATCTGCGTGATCGGATCATCGGTGGTGATGTCGGTGATCCCTCGAACGCGCTGTGGGACTACCTCGGTGCGAACGTGTATGCGAAGGGGACGCAGGATCCGGTGTTGCCGGAGTACGCGATCATCACGATCAACGGTGTTCGTGTCGGTGTGATCGGCGCGGTGACGGAGGAGACCCCGACGTTGGTGTCGCCTGCGGGGATCACGGAGCTGGATTTCGGTGATCCGGTCGTGGCGGTGAACCGGGTGGCGGCGGAGTTGAGCGATGGTGATGAGTCCAACGGTGAGGCCGACGTCCTGGTTGCGACGTTCCATGAGGGCGCGCCGAGTGGTTCGGCCACTCTGGAGGAGAACCTGGCGGCGTCGGTGGTGTTCAGCGACATCGTCGAGAACGTGTCGCCCGAGGTGGATGTGCTGTTCAACGGTCACACGCATCAGGCGTACGTCTATTCGGCGGCGAACCCTGGGGGTGCGGCGGCGAACGGGATGCGGCCGGTGTTGCAGACGGGTAGCTATGGCGATTTCGTCGGCAAGGTCGTGCTGACGGTCGACACGACGTCCAAGGATGTGGTGTCGTACACGGCGCAGAACGTGGCGCGCTCGACGACCGATGATGCGACGTTGATCGAGCAGTTCCCGCAGTTGCAGGAGGTCAAGGACATCGTCGACGCGGCGTTGGCGAACGCGGCCGAGGTCGGCGACATGCCGGTGGGGTTGGTGTCGGGTGACATCACGACCGCTTACGCGAACGGGTCGTTCGGGCCTGATGGCTATCAGGCGACGCGCAACAGCACGAACCGTGATCAGCGCAACCTGGAGTCGACGCTCGGTGGTCTCGTCGCCAACGCGTTGCTCGAGACGTTGGAGCCCTTGGGTGTCGATCTCCCGACCGATGCGGGCACGATCGGTGTTGTCAACCCGGGTGGGCTGCGGGCGGAGTTGTTCTATCCGACGTCGGTGCCGTTGAACGAGGGTGACGGTGTGGTGACCTACGCCGAGGCGAACGGTGTGTTGCCGTTCGTGAACAACCTGTGGACGACGCACCTGACGGGTGCGCAGGTCGCGACGATGCTGGAGCAGCAGTGGCAGACCGATGCGAGCGGGAACACTCCGACGCGGGCGTACTTGCAGTTGGGGTTGTCGGACAACGTGAGCTACACGTTCGATCCGTCGTTGCCTGCGGGTTCGCGGGTGACGTCGATCACGGTGGATGGCCAGGCGATCGATCCGGTGGCGACGTACAAGATCGCGACGTTCTCGTTCTTGGTCGCCGGTGGTGACAACTTCCGGATCTTCACCGAGGGTACGGCGGCGGCGGATTCCGGTCTGATCGATCGGGATGCGTGGATCGCCTATCTGCAGGATCGGGCGGATCCGCCAGGGATCGCTCCGGATTACCAGCGGCGGTCCGCGGCGCTGACCCCGCTGCCCACGACCGTGACGCAGGGTGAGTCGCTCGACACGACGCTGTCGTATCTCGACATGACGAGCCTCGGGACGCCTCAGAACACGTCCGTCGACGTGGCGATCGGTGGTGTCTCGCTCGGCTCGGTGCCCGTGACCTACGAGCCCGCGCCGAACGGCAACGCTGCCCCGGCCGTCGGCGTGAGCGGCACCGCGGTCGTGAACCTCACGGTGCCGCTCACTGCGCCGCTCGGTGAGCAGACGCTGACCTTCACCGTCCAACCGAGCGGCAAGGTCATCGACGTCGCGGTGACGGTCGAGGGCGTGCCGGCCCCGGCGATCACGACGCCGATCACCGGGACCACGCTGTCGGTGAGCACGCCGGTCATCGCCGGCACCTCCGAACCCGGCGTGACCGTCGACCTGTTCGACGGCACGACGCTGCTGGTGACGCTCGATCCTCTCGCCGACGGAAGCTGGACCTACACGCCCACCTCCCCGCTCGCCGACGGATCGCACACCTTCACCGCAACGGCGACCGACGGCGATGGCAAGGTCAGCGGCCCATCGAACGCAGTGACCGTGACCATCGCTGGCCCGGCGCCAGGGACGACGAACATCACGTTGATCTCGATCAACGACTTCCACGGCCGCATCGACGGGAACACCGTCAAGTGGGCGGGTACGGTCGAGCAGATCGTGGCGTCAGCTGGCGGTGGCGATGTGGCGATCACGGGCGCCGGCGACCTGGTCGGCGCCTCGCTGTTCGCGAGCGCCGTGGAGGACGATCAGCCGACGATCGACGTGATGAACGCGATCGGGTTGGACGCCAGTGCGGTCGGCAACCACGAGTTCGACAAGGGCTGGCACGACCTGCGTGACCGGATCCTCGGTGGCGACGTGTACAACCCGTCGAACGCCGACTGGCACTACCTCGGTGCCAACGTCTACGCGAAGGGTACGCAGGATCCCGTCCTGCCGGAGTACGCGATCATCGAGATCGACGGCGTGCGGATCGGCGTGATCGGCGCGGTGACCGAGGAGACGCCGACCCTGGTGTCGCCCGGCGGGATCACCGAACTCGACTTCGGTGACCCGGTCGAGGCGGTGAACCGGGTCGCCGCCGAGCTCAGCGACGGCGACGACGAGAACGGCGAGGCCGATGTCCTGATCGCGACGTTCCACGAGGGCGCCCCGAGCGGTGCGTCCACCTTGGAGGAGAACCTGGCGGCGTCGGCCGTGTTCACCGACATCGTCGAGAACGTGTCGGCCGACGTGGACGTGCTGTTCAACGGTCACACCCACCAGGCATACGTCTACTCGGCGGCGAACCCCGGGGGCTCGGCGACGAACGGGATGCGGCCGGTGCTGCAGACCGGGAGCTACGGCGACTTCGTCGGCAAGGTCGTGCTGACGGTCGACATCACCTCCAAGGACGTGGTGTCGTACACGGCGCAGAACGTGGCCCGTACCACGACCGATGACGCGACGCTGATCCAGCAGTTCCCGCAGTTGCAGGACGTGAAGGACATCGTCGACGAGGCCCTGGCCAACGCCGCCGAGGTCGGGAACACCCCGGTCGGGTTGGTGTCTGGTGACATCACCACCGCGTACGCCAACGGCTCGTTCGGGCCCACCGGCTATCAGGCGCCTCGGAACAACCTCAACCGCGATCAGCGGAACCTGGAGTCCTCCCTCGGAGGCCTCGTGGCGAACGCGCTGGTCGAGACGCTGGAGCCGCTCGGCGTGACCCTCCCCACGGATGCCGGCACGATCGGTGTCGTCAACCCGGGTGGTCTGCGGGCGGAGCTCTTCTACCCGACGTCCACACCGTTGAACGAGGGTGACGGGGTCGTGACCTACGCCGAGGCGAACTCGGTGCTGCCCTTCGTGAACAACCTCTGGACGACGCACCTGACCGGCGCGCAGGTGAAGACGATGCTGGAGCAGCAGTGGCAGACCGATGCCAGCGGGAACACCCCGACGCGGGCGTACCTGCAGCTGGGTCTGTCGGACAACGCGGGCTACACGTTCGATCCGTCGTTGCCTGCGGGTTCGCGGGTGACGTCGATCACCGTGGACGGCGAGCCGATCGATCTGGCGGCGACGTACAAGATCGCGACGTTCTCGTTCCTCGTGACCGGCGGCGACAACTTCCGCGTCTTCACCGAGGGGACGAGCGCCGCCGACTCCGGTCTGATCGATCGGGACGCGTGGATCGCCTACTTGCAGGATCGTGCCGATCCGCCGGGGATCGCCCCGGATCACCAGCGGCGGTCAGCGGCGCTGACGCCGATGCCGACGACCGTGACGCAGGGTCAGTCGCTCGAGACGACCCTGTCGTACCTCGACATGACCAGCCTCGGCACACCGCAGAACACGACGGTGGACGTGGCGATCGGTGGCGTCTCACTCGGCTCGGCGCCGGTCACGTTCACCCCAGCCGCCGACGGCAACGGTGCCCCCACGGTCGGCACCAGCGGTACCGCCGCCGTCGCCCTGACGGTACCGGCCTCGGTGCCGGCCGGACCTGGCACCCTGACGTTCACGGTCCAGCCGAGCGGCAAGGTGATCAGCGTGCCAGTGACGGTCGAGGCAGGCGACGTCGAACCGCCGGATGATGGCAGCGAATCGCTGACCCCCCTCGACCCCAAGCGCATCCTCGACACCCGCACCGGCGGCGTCACCGATGACCACCTGTTCGAGGGCATCGGCATCCAGGCCGCCGGCTCGACGCTGGAACTGCAGGTCACCGGCCGCGGAGGTATTCCCGCCAACGCCATCGGCGCGGTGCTGAACATCACCGCCACGGATGCGACCGGTGTCGGCTACGTCACGGTCTACCCCTGCGGGGCGACCCGGCCCGAGGCGTCGAGCCTCAACTTCGACACGTCCGCGGCGGCGCCGAACACCGTGATCGCGGCCATCGGCGGCGGAGGCAAGGTGTGTCTCTACGCGGCCGAGTCGTCCGTGCACCTCATCGCCGACGCCAACGGGTTCGTGGACGAGAACAGCGACTACCTGCCGTTGAATCCTGCCCGCCTGGCTGACAGCCGCACAGGGACACCCACGATCGACGGCCAGTTCGTCGGTGGTGGACCGCGCGCCATCGGGTCCGTCTGGACGGTCCAGGTCGCCGGACGAGGGGGTGTGCCCGCCGACGCCGAGATCGCGGCGCTCAACGTGACCACGACCGGAGCAGCGGACACCGGGTACGTCACTGTGTGGCCCTGCGACGTCCCGCAGCCGATCGCATCCAGCGTGAACTTCGTGGTTGGTCAGAACGTGCCGAACGCGGTCGTCAGCAAGCTCAGCGCGACCGGCACGGTCTGCCTGTTCGTCGGCCAGTCGAGCACCCACCTGATCGTCGACGTCAACGGCGCGTTCCCGCCGGGCAGCAGCTACGGGGCGCTCGTCCCGGCTCGGCTGCTGGAAACCCGCAATGCGCCGACCGTGGACGGCCAGTTCAGCAACGGTGGGGCGCGACAGCCCGACCAGATCCTCGAGTTGACGGTGGCCGGTCGCGGTGGCGTGCCTTCCGATGCGACTGGCGTCATGCTCAACCTCACGGCGACCGACGCCTCCGGTACCGGGTACGTGACGGCGTGGCCGTGCGGCGGGACGCCGCCGAACGTGTCGTCGCTCAACTTCGTGGCCACGAACCCGCGGGCGAACGCCTCGTTCATGGCGCTCAGTGGGACCGGCACGGTGTGCCTCGTGGTGAAGGAGGCGTCGACGCAGCTGATCGTCGACGTCACCGGCTTCGTCTGATCGCTTGTCAACTGCCCGGTCTGGACGCCGGATCGGTATCCAGACCGGGCAATGGACAGGTCAGCGCTCGAGGTCGGGGGCCAGCTCGTCGATGGTGTCGAGCTCCACCGGGATGCCCTCGGCGAGGTAGGTGGCCCGGGTCAGCATCATGCTCGACACCGGGTTGGTGCCCACCTGCACCAGCGCGGCGAACAGCATCGACGTCAGGTCGTTGGCGTTGGGCAGCGTGATCGCGCCGCCGACGAGCGCCAGCAGCACGCCGGCGGTCGTCGCCTTGGCGAGCGCGTGCATCCGGGCGAACGTGTCCTGGAAACGGACCACGCCGACCGCGGCGAGCAGCGTCAGCAGCGCGCCGAGCAGCACCAGCGCCTCGCCAATCTGCTGGTTCACCGCCCGCGCCCTTCCAGGAAGCGGGCGATCATCGCCGTACCGACGAACCCGACGAGAGCGATCACGATGAGCACCGGGATGTAGGCGCCCTGCTCGGTGCGGACCGCCTCGGCGGCGATGGCCACCATCCCGACGATCAGCAACCCGTTGAGCGCGACCACGCGGTCCGACAGGGTCGGGCCCGCCGCGAGACGGAAGCAGAACAGCGCGGCGGCGAGCACGAGCACGACGAACGTGGCGGCGATCACCGCGGCACCCCGTGCTCGGGCACGTCCTCGTCGGTGCCGAACGCGCGCAGCACCAACTGCTCCAGGTGGGCCACCTGGTGTCGGGCGTGCAGCGGGTCGTGCAGCATCAGCACGTGCAGGTACAACGTCGGCGGCTCGGCACGGGTGTCGACCGTCATCGTGCCGGGGGAGATCTCGATGATGTCGGCGATCAGCGTGATCAGCCCCGGCGACGTGGTGTGCAGCCGGCAGGCGATGATGCCGGTGCGGATCTGTGAGCGCCGGGCGACGATCTCTTTGGCCACCAGCAGGTTCGACACGGCGATCTGCCACACGACGTACCCGAGCAGGCGCAGCACGGCGAACGGTCGGATCACGGTCGGGCGTTCCTTGCGCTCGCGGCTCCGACGCTTCGTGGGGAACACCAGCAACACCAAGCAGGCGACGAGGATGCCGGCGACGGTGTTGGCGATGCTGACGCGGTCCCAGAGCATCAGCCAGACCACCGTCAGGCCGGCCACGTAGAGACCCTGGCGAACGAGCGTCGCCTTCACCGCAGCACCGCCTCGCGGTACGCGGCGGGATCGAGGAGGTCGGTGGCGGTGCGCTGGGCCAGCTCGTACAGCGGCCCGGCGGCGACGGCGATGCCCAGGCTGGCGATTGCCAGCGCGACCGTCGGCACGATCATCAGCAGCGGGCCACCGGCCCGGCCGACGGTGTGCGGCTCGCTCTCCGGTGGCTCGAGGGCCGGGCCCCAGAACGCGCCGATCCAGATCTTCATCATCGACAGGAGCGTGAGGAGGCTCACCGCGAGGCTGATCCCGACGATCAGGTAGCGGTGCTGGCTGAACCCCGCCTCCACCAGTGCCAGCTTGGGTACGAAGCCCGACAGCGGTGGCAGCCCGGCGAGCGTGAGCGCCGGGATCAGGAACAGGGCGGCGACGACCGGCGCCGACTTCACCATGTTGCCGAGCCGGCTCAGGCGGCTCGACCCGCCGACGTGCTCGATCAGTCCGCCGGTCAGGAACAGCGTGGTCTTGGCGACGATGTGGTGCACCGTGTAGAAGACCGCGGCGGCGATCCCGGCGACGCTGAACAGGGCGAGGCCCATGATCATGTAGCCGATGTGGCTGATGATGTTGAACGAGAGGATGCGCTTGACATCGTCTTGGGCGATCGCGCCGAGGATCCCGATCACCATCGTCAGACCGGCGAGCACGAGCATCAACGTGTCGGGACGGCTGTCGGCGGGGAACAGCAGCGTCTGGGTCCGGATCAGCGCGTACACACCGACCTTGGTGAGCAGCCCGGCGAACACGGCGGTGACGGGGGAGGGCGCCGTCGGATAGCTGTCGGGCAGCCAGAAGAAGAGCGGGAACAGCCCGGCCTTGATGCCGAACACGACGAGCAGCAGCACGGCGAACGCAGTGCGCACCCCCGGCGGCAGGACGGCGATCTTCTCCGACAGGTCGGCCATGTTCAGCGTGCCCGTCGCCGCGTACAGCAAGGCGAGGGCGGTCACGAACAGCGTCGAGGCGATCAGGCTGATCACCACATAGGTCATCCCCGAGCGGACCTGCTCCCGACCGCCTCCGAGCGTCAACAGGACGTAGCTGGCGGTGAGCATCATCTCGAACGCGACGAACAGCGTGAACATGTCGCCGACGACGAACGACGCCCCCACCCCGGCCGACATGATCAGGTACAGCGACTGGAAGCCGACATGGTTCCTCTCCGCTCCGGGCTGACCGATCGCGTAGACGAGGACGGCGAGCAGCATCGCCGCACCGACGGTGAGCATGATGCCGGACAGCCGATCGACGACGAGCGTGATGCCCAGCGGAGCCGGCCGACCGCCGGCCTGGACGACGAGCGGTCCGTCGCGGTCGGCGGCGATGGCGAGCGCGATCGAGATCCCCAGCGTGACCGTCAGCGCGGTCACCCCGACGACTCGTTGGGCCGATCGCCAGCGGCCGAGGATGACGCTCAGCCCGGCAGCGATCAGCGGGACGAGTACGGGGAGGGCGACCAGGTTCGTCACGCGTCCACCTCACCGGCGGTCGCGTCGGCGCGAGCAGCCTCGTCTTCGGCCTCTTCCGCGGCCAAGATCTCGTCGGACACGTCACGGCCGACGAGGCCGCCGCGTGCCACGAACGTGTCGGCGACGTCGTTCTCGACCTCGTCGTCTCGGGTCAGCTGCCAGCTGCGGTAGGCGAGCGCGAGCAGCAGCGCGGTCACGCCGAACGTGATGACGATCGCGGTCAGGGCCATCGCGTGCGGCAGGGGGTCGGCGAGGTCGGCCTCGTCGCCCACGCCGATCAACGGTGGCAGCCCGCCGCGGCCCGACGTCATCAGCAGCACGTTCCCGCCGTGGCTGAGGAGGCCGAGACCGATGATGATCCGGCTCAGCTTGCGCTGCAGCAAGAGGTACGTGCCGATCCCGAACAGGGTCGCGGCCGCGACGGCGAGGAGCACACTCATGTCGTGGGATCCAGCGGGGGTTGGTCGGTGACGTCGTCGCCGAAGGCCTCGAACACCATCAGCACCAACCCGACGACGACGAGGTACACGCCGCTGTCGAAGGCGAGCGTCGAGGAGACGTGCACGTCGCCGAACACGGGCAGGTGGAGGTCGAAGATGTGGGCCTCGAGCGGGGGATGCCCGAACAGCACCGGGATCATCGCCGTCAGGCCGGCCGTCACCATGCCGGTGCCGAGGATCGTCCACGGCTTCAACGGGGTGAGGGATCGCACGGCGTCGATGCCGCCGGCCATGTAGCGCATCGCGATCGAGGCGCCGGCCACGAGCCCGCCGACGAACCCGCCGCCGGGCTGGTTGTGGCCGACGACGAGCAGGAACAACGACACGACGAGCATCGCGTGGAACACGGTTCGCACCGAGACGTCGACGTAGTCCACGCGCTTCACGGCTGCTGCTCCTGGCGGCTGAGCACGGCCCGGCGGCCTGCACGGGCGAGTGCGACGACACCGATCGCCGCGGCCGCGAGCACGGTGATCTCGCCCATCGTGTCGAACCCGCGGAAGTCGACGAGGATCACGTTGACGACGTTCTTGCCGTGCCCCTCGGGAACGGACTGCTCGATCATCGCCGTCGAGACCGGCTCGGCGGTCCTCGATCCGCGAGCGATCAGTGCAAACGCAAACACGAACAGCGCCACGGTGACGCTGATCACGACACGGAGCGTTCGGGTCAGGGGTGTCGATCGCCGCTCGAACCGGTCCGGCAGCCGGCGCAGCACCAGCACGAACAGCACGGTGGTCAGCGTCTCGATCGCCGCCTGGGTGAGGGCGAGGTCGGGTGCACCCTGGACGATGAACAGCGCAGCCATCGCGTAGCCGGCGGTGGAGAGGAACAGCGCGGCCGAGAAGCGCCGGCGGACGATGGACGCGGCGAGCGCGGCGCCGATCAGGATCGCCACGATCGGCCACTGGGCGGGGCTCCCGGCCAACTCCGGCCAGCCTGGCCACTCCGCCTGGGTCAGCAGCGTGACGCCCGGGAGCACGGCAGCGGTCAGCAGGATCACGCCGGCGTAGATCGGCAGCGAGCCGTTCTGGACGATCGCGGTGACGCGGTTGGCGACGAGGTTCAGGCCGCGCAGCAGCGCGAGGTAGACATCGGTGCCAGTGGGGATGACCTCTCCCTTGGCGAGCACGCGTGCCAGCGGGCGGCGGGCGAGGAACATGACGGTGCCCAGCGCGAACGTCACCACCGAGAGGCCGAGGGCGAGGTTGGCGCCGTGCCAGATCGCGAGGTGGACCTCGCGGCTGGCGGCGTCCAGCGACTGCGCAGCGGCGGTCACGAGCGGGTCGAGCACGGAGGGGACGAGGCCTCCGATCGCGGTGAGCGTGCTCAGGACGGCGGCGGGCGCCAGGAACGCCCACGTCGGTGGCTTCGACGTGGTGAACATCGACCGCGGGCGGTCGGGGTGGGGCACGGCCACGCCCTCGGTGCCGGCGAGCAGGCGACGGGGCAGCACGAACGCGCCCCACACGAAGCGGGCGCTGTAGGCGAACGTGAGCGCCGAGCCGACGACCAGGACGGCGAGCACGATGTCGTGGCCCATGAACCGGCTGTGGTGCACGGCTTCGAAGTCGGCTTCCTTGGCGATGAAGCCGGCCAGCATCGGGATGCCCGCCATCGATGCCGCGCTGACGACGGCGACGATCCGCGTCGGGTTCCACCCGGCGCCGACCGGCGGCAGCAGGCGGATGTCGCGCGTGCCCGTCTGGTGGTCGAGGATCCCGACCACCATGAACAGCGCCGCCTTGAACGCGGCGTGGGCCAGCAGCGTGACCACGCCGGCGGTGGTCATGTCCGGCGTGCCGGCACCGAACATCACCATGAGGAACCCGAGCTGGCTCACCGTGCCGTGGGCGAGCAGCAGCTTGAGGTCGTACTGGCGCAGCGCGCGCAGCCCGCCGGCGACCATCGTGAACAGCCCGACCGAGATGACGAGTGGCCGCCAGGGGGCCACCGTCGCGAACGCCGGGGCAAAGCGGGCCACGACGTACACGCCCGCTTTGACCATCGTCGCCGAGTGGAGGTACGCGCTGACCGGTGTGGGCGCGGCCATCGCGCCCGGCAGCCACGAGTGGAACGGGTATTGCGCCGACTTGGTGAACGCCCCGATCGCGACGAGCACGATGCCCACGGTCACCGTGGTTCCCCCGGGTGGGTCGGCGAGGATCGCGCTGAGGCGGTAGGTGCCGGCGGCCTGGGCGATCAGCACGAGCCCGGCCAGCAGCACCAGCCCGCCAGCGGACGTGATCAGCAGCGCGTGGAGCGCGGCGGCTCGGGCTTGCGTACGGGTGTGGTCGTTGCCGATCAGGAGGTAGGAGGTGATCGAGGTCAGCTCCCACGCGGTGAACAGCACGATCACGTCGTCGGCGAGGACGACGCCGAGCATCGCGCCGGCGAACAGGATGAGCAGGCCCGCCAGGCGTCCGAGCCCCTCGGTCGTCGGGCCGAAGTAGCTCGCCGAGTACGCCAGCACGAGCAGCCCGACCCCCGACACGACGAGCCCCATGACGAGGCCGAAGCCGTCGAGCCGGAACGTGGCCGAGATGCCGAGCTCTGGCACCCAACGGATCGTCTGGGTCAGCGACCGCCCGTCGATGACGCCCGGTGCCTGGGTCAGCAGCCACACGAACGTGGCGAGCGGGGCGATCGCGACGAGTGCGAGGCACCACCGTCCCAACCGCCGGCCGGACGCGAACGAGGCGATCCCGAGCACGGCGTGGAGCGCGAGGAGCAGGATCACGGGCCGGGCCGGTGTCCTGGAACCGGATGGCCCACGGGTGCCGTGGCGGGGTAGATCATCCCGTCGAGCGACCGCATGTCCTGCGCAATCCTACCGATGGGTGCCCCCTCACCCGAACTTGCGGTCGAACGGCGCCCGTTCCGGGCGCGATCCGACCGCAAGTTCGAGCCATCCCGCGTTCTTGCGGTCGAACGGCGCCCGTTCCGGGCGCGATCCGACCGCAAGTTCAGTGAGGCGAGGAACCGCGTGACACCCAAGCGGGAGCATCGGTGACATGACCATGCAGGAAGTCCTCGCCGCCGCAGGCCGGCAGCGGGGATTCGTTCGGCGCGATGCTGCGCGCCTGTTCGGCTTCAGTGCGAAGGTCCAGCGTCGCTGGATCGAGCGGGAGCAGTGGGAAGCGGCGGGCCCACGGTTGATCCGTCGCACCGGGGTGCCGGTCGATGCGGGTACCGTGCTCATGCGCGCTGTGCTCGACGCAGGAACCGGAGCGGTGCTGTCGCACGACTCGGCGGCGGCATGGTGGGGGTTGCCCGGGTTCGCCCGCGAGCCGGTCCACGTCTCGCGCCCACGGTGGATCACCGGCAACGAGCCGACCTTCGACATACGCTTGCACGAGGTGCTCGACCTGTCGTCGTCGCAGGTCACCGTGCTGCGCGACATCCCGATCGTGCGTCCGGAACGGCTCGCGTTCGAGCTGTTCGGATCGTTGCACCCGGCGCGCGCGGCGCGCGCCGTGGAGAACGCATGGTCCGAGGGCCTGCTGTCGGGAGCGTCCTTGCGCGCCGTGTTCGCGGAGCTCGCCGGTCGAGGCCGAGCGGGCACCGTCAACCTGCGCGAGTTCATCGACGGCCACCCCGTCGACTGGACGCCGCCGGCGTCGAACCTCGAGGCCCGCTTCGCCGACCTCGTCGCCCGCGCGGGCCTCGGCACCTGGCGTCGGCAGGTCGACGTGGGAGACGTGACGTGGGTCGGTCGGGTCGACTTCCTGCACGACCGGCTGCCGGTGATCGTCGAGGTGCAGAGCGAGCGCTATCACACCGCACTGCTGGACAAAGCCGCCGACGCCCGGCGACGCGAGGCCCTCGAGTCCGCCGGCTTCCGCGTGGTCGAGGTCCCGGACACCTGGCTGTGGTACGACACACCACGCGTCCTCGCCGCCGTGCGCGAAGCGCTCTGCGCCGCCGCGTGACCCCGGAACCTGCGGTCGAACGGCGCCCGGAACGGGCGCGATCCGACCGCAAGTTCGTTCGGGATCGGGTTCTTGCGGTCGAACGGCGCCCGGAACGGGCGCGATCCGACCGCAGGTTGGTTGGGGAGAGCGGGTCAGCGGGCCGCGGCGGCGAGGATCTGCTGGGCGGCGGCGGTGACGGGGAGGGTGCCGGCGGCGACCCGGGCCTCGACGTCGGCGGCGACGGCGCGCACGGCTGGGTCGTGGCGCAGCCCGGCACGGAGCTGCTCGTCGACGAGGTGCCACATCCATTGCACCTGCTGGCGCTGCCGGCGTCCAACCAGCTCCCCGACCGACTCGAGCGTCTCGCGGTGACGCTCCACCGCGGCCCACACCTCGTCCAGCCCATGGTCGTTCAGGCCGCTGCACGTGAGCACCGGCGGCGACCAGATCGCGCCCGCGGGCTGCATGAGGTGGAGGGCGTCGGCCAGCTCACGGGCGGCCAGCTTGGCCTCCCTCTCGCGGTCGCCGTCGGCCTTGTTGACGGCGAGCACGTCGGCGAGCTCCAGCACGCCCTTCTTGATGCCCTGGAGCGAGTCACCGGTGCGGGCGAGCATCAGCACCAGGAAGCAGTCGACCATCCCGGCCACCGTCGTCTCCGATTGGCCCACGCCGACGGTCTCGACGAGCACGACGTCGAATCCGGCCGCCTCGACGACGACCATCGTCTCACGCGTCGTCGTCGTCACCCCGCCCAGCGCACCGGCCGACGGCGACGGGCGGATGAACGCCAGCGGGTCGGTCGAGAGCCGGGTCATCCGGGTCTTGTCGCCGAGGATGCTGCCGCGGGTGCGCGTCGACGACGGGTCGACCGCCAGCACGGCCACCCGCTGCGGCGAACCCGTGAGCTTCCCGCTCGTCAGCCCGGTGCCGAGCGCGTCGATGAACGTGGACTTGCCGACGCCGGGCACTCCGGTGATCCCGACCCGCCGGGCGTCCCCCGAGTGCGGCAGCAGTCTGGTCAGCAGCTCCTGCGCCCGGTCGCGGTGCTCGGCCTTGGTGGACTCGACGAGCGTGATCGCCCGGGCGAGCGCGGTGACGTCGCCCGCCAGCACCCCCGACGCGTACGCGTCCACGTCGATCGTCCGGCTCCGGCTCATCGCCCGAGATGGTACGCGCGAGGCCTGTAGCATCCAGAGGTTCCGAGGGGAGGGACGCGATGGGTGACGCGTATGCCGGGCTGCCGGTGCTCGATCTGACCGGGCCGGACTGGTGGCGCGAACCCGCCGTCACGACGGCGCCGATGCACGACGACGCTGCGGTGGCGGCATTCGTGCCGAGCTTCGCCACGGTCACGTTCCTCCGGTACGAGGACTGCCACGCCGGGCTGACCAACCCGTCGCTGATGGCGATGGGCGCCCGCTACTTCGAGATGCAGGGCTGGACCGAGGGCCCCTTCGTCGACTGGATCCGGCTCAACGTCGTGATGATGAACCCCCCCGGCCACACCCGGCTGCGGCAGCTGGTGAGCCGGGCGTTCACGCCCCGCGCCGTGCTGAGCATGCGGGAGGTGTCCGAGCGGGTCGCCGCCGAGCTGTGCGACACGATCGACCGCTCCGGCGGCGCCGTCGAGTTCGTCCACGAGTGGGCGCGGGTCATGCCGCTGCGGGTGATCTGCGAGATGATCGGCATCCCGAGCGTCGACGTGAAGCAGATGGCCGAGTGGGCTCACGGGCTCTCGGTGGCCTCGGGCATGGCCGCGCCGGACGCTCGCGCCGCGGGCGACGACGCGATGACGGGATTCAACCGCTACGTGAGGGAGATGATCGAGGAGCGCCGCGTCGCTCGCCGCGACGACCTGCTGAGCGCGCTGATCGACGCCGAGGAGGCGGGTGATCGGCTGTCACCCGAGGAGCTCGTGGCGATGGTCGTGCAGCTGATCTTCGCCGGCCACGAGACGACCCAGAACCTGCTCGGCAACGGCTTGTACCGCCTGCTGCAGCACCCCGATCAGCTCGATCTGCTGCGGCGCGAGCCCTCCCGGATCCCGGGCGCGATCGAGGAGATGCTGCGCTACGACCCGCCGATCCTGTTCACGTCGCGCATCGCCACCGAGGACCTGGAGATCAGCGGCGTGCCCGTCACCGCCGACCAGCTGGTCATGCTCAACCTGACGGCGGCGAACCACGATCCGGCACGCTTCGAGGAGCCGGCGCGCTTCGACGTGACCCGCGGCGACGTGCGCCACCTGTCGTTCGGCCACGGTGTGCACTTCTGCCTCGGCGCCAACCTCGCCCGCCTGGAGGCCGACGTCGCGTTCCGCACCCTGCTCGACCGCTACCCGGTGATCGAGGAGGTCGGTGAATCCGACTGGACGACCTACACCCCCCTGCGCGGCCGCCAGCGCCTCGACCTGACCTGCCACCCGACCTGAAACGAGTTGTCAGTGGTGCACGAGGCCGACCCGGACGGCGTCGCGGTCCGGCGTGGCGCGGGTGAGGAGAGCCATCGCTTCGTCGATCTCGTCGAGCGTGAACACCTCGCCCGCCAACGCGTCGGTCGGGAAGCCGCCGCTGTTGAGGATCGACGTCGCCTGCTCCATCGACTGGGCAGTCGAGCCGGCGCCGCCGACGACGGTCAGTCCCTTCAGCGGCACGAGGTCGGAGATCACCGTGATCTGGGCCATGTTCTTCAGTCCGGCCCACAGCACGCGGCCGCCCATCCGGGCCAGCTCGAGGCAGGTCCCGACCGTGACCGCGGCGTCCGTGAGGTCGACCGCGACATCGGCGAGGCGCCCATCGGTGAGGTCGGCGACGGTGCCGACGAGGTCCTGGGTGTCGACGTCGATCACGTGATCGGCGCCGATCTGCAGCGCGGCGTCGAGGCGGAACCGGTCGGCGCCGCGGCCGCTGACGATCACCGTCCCCGCGCCGAGGTACTTGGCGTAGGCGGCGCAGATCAGGCCCATGTGGCCAGGGCCCTGGATCACGACGGTCTCGCCGGGTTGCAGCGCGACGCCGCCGAACCAGTTGGCGACGTTGGCGAGCGGCTCGAACAGCGACAGCTGTGCCGCCGGCACGTCGTCGGTCAGGGGCAGCAGGTGCGAGTTGGGCAGCACCTCCATGTACTCGCCGTAGCCACCGTGCAGACCGCTGCGCACGTCGGTGCCCTGCGTGTAGCCGTAGAGCTGCATCCGCTCGCAGAACGGCGAGCCGCTGCGGCACACCGCGCACTCGCCGCACCGCCACACGAGATCGACCGCGACCCGCTGCCCGAGACGTACGCCGAGGTCGGCGGCGGGATCGAGCGCGTGCACCCGCCCGACGATCTCGTGGCCAGGCACGACCGGGCTGACCTCACCGGGTACGTGCTTGTGGCCGTGCAGCTGGGCGACGTCGCTGGCGCACAGGCCGACCGCCTCCACCGCGAGGACGGCGCCGCCGGGCGGTGGCTCGGGGACCGGGAACTCGCGGACCTCGTAGGTGCCGTCGCCGGCGAACACCGCGGCGCGGCAGGTCTCGGTCATCGCCATTGCCTCAGCCGTCGGCGGGGACGAGCTCGGCGTAGTCGAAGTACGCCCGCAGCGACTGGATCTTCGTGCCGTCGTCGGTGAGCACGATCTGGTCGACGATGCGGGGCAGGACCATCTTCTGGCCGCCCATCTCGGCGTCGACCTTGAAGAAGGCGAGCACCTCGTTGCCGATCACCAACGGGTCATCGGTCACCGAGAGCACGAGCGGCACCTCGTTGGCGTCGAAGAACCGGGCGAGCGCCTCCCGGCCGACGTTCTGCGGTGCCCCGACGGGATCCTCCTGCACGGCATCGTCGGCGAAGCAGTCCAGCCACGCCTCGCGGTCCCGGTTGCTCATCGCCGTGCAGTAGCGCTCCAACAGCGCGCGCACCGCAGCCTTGTCCGACATCGACATCCCCCTGCTCCACCCGGGCACGCACCCGAGCACGGCGACTCTAACCCGACCTGGGAACGCTCAGGGGTGGTGGGTCAGATGGGAGCGTTGGCCGTCGCGGTCGAAGACCATGATCACCTCGGTCGGGCCTCCGACGGCGGCGACGGCGTGCGGGGTCATCGTCGAGAACTCGGCGGCCTCGCCGGCGTGCACGGTCAGGCGGCGCTCACCGAGGATCAGCTCGGCGGTGCCGGTGAGCACGAACATCCAGTCGTGGCCTGGGTGCACCTGTGGCTCCGGTGGGTGCTCGCTCGGCTGCAGCCGCATCTTGATCGCTGCGGTCGCCGCGCCGGGATGGCTGAGCCGCCAGACGATCATGTTGTCCTGGCCGGTCGGGGTCGGGCGGATCACGACGTCGCCGTCGTCGTCGGCGGCGACGAGCTCGTCCAACCGCACGCCGAGGGCTCGAGCGAGGGGGACGAGCACGTCGAGCCCGATCGTGCGCTTGCCGGTCTCGATCCTGCTGATCGTCGAGGCGCTCAGGTCGGCGCGGCGCGCCAGGTCGTCGAGCGACCATCCCCGCTGCGATCGCAGCGCGCGCAACCGTGCCCGGGTCGTCGCCTCCAGGTCGGTGCTCACGGCGATCAGGATGCCAGACCCTTGCGAATTCTGCAATGCCTGTTGCGGATCGGTTCGCTGGGCCTAGCGTCCACGACATGGCGCAACACGACGTGGTGATCATCGGTGGGGGAGCGGCGGGGTTGGCCGCAGGGCTGCAGCTCGGTCGGGTGCGGCGCTCGGCGGTCGTGATCGACTCGGGCGCCCCGCGCAACGCCCCGGCGGCGCACCTCCACAGCTACCTCGGCCGGGACGGCCTGCCCCCGGCGCAACTCCTGGCCGATGGCCGCGACGAGGTGGCGCGATACGGCGGAGAGGTCCGCGCGGGCGAGGTGGTCTCGGTCGAGGGCGACGTGATGCACGGCTTCACCGTGTCGCTCGCCGACGGGAGCCGCCTGCGTGGACGCCGGCTGATCATCGCCACCGGGATCACCGACGTGCTCCCGGACCTGCCCGGCATCGCCGAGCAGTGGGGGCGGGGAGTGATCCACTGCCCGTTCTGCCACGGGTGGGAGGTGCGCGACCAGCGGATCGTCGTGCTCGACACGAACGGGATGGGGGCCCACCAGGCGCTGCTGTTCCGGCAGCTGACCGACGACGTCACGGTGGTCGTGCACGCCGGCCCGGGCCCGGACCCGGCGGCTGCCGACGACCTGGAAGTGCTCGGTGTCCCCATCGTCCGCAGCGTCGCCGATCGGGTCGACGTCGGCGAGGACGGTTCCGTGACCGGCCTGCGGCTCGTCGACGGCACGGTCCGCCCGGCAGGAGTGATCGTCGTCGGCCCGCGGTTCCTCCCGAACCTCGGGCCGCTCGCTGCGCTCGGCATCGAGGTGGTCGCTCATCCGAGCGGGCTCGGTCAGGTCGTCGCCGCCGACGCGACGGGCGCCACGAACGTTGCTGGGGTGTACGCCGTCGGCAACCTGACCGATCCCTCGCAGCAACTGCTGCAGGCCGCAGCACAGGGGTCACGCACCGCCGGCCTGCTCAGCCTCGACCTGGTGCACGACGACATCGCTCGCGTCCGCCGGTCGCGCGGAGATGCGCAGTCGTGGGACGCGCGCTACGGCGAACACGCCGGGATGTGGAGCGGAGCACCGAACGGCTCGCTGGTCGTCGAGGTCGAGGACATGGCGCCGGGCCGGGCCCTCGACGTCGGCTGCGGCGAGGGCGGCGACGCGATCTGGCTGGCCCAGAGGGGCTGGCGGGTGACGGCGGTCGACATCTCCGACGTCGCCGTCGAGCGCGGACGGCGTGCCGCCGAGGCGGCAGGGGTCGAGGTCGAGTGGCGCTGCGACGACCTGCTCGAAGCGCCGCCGGAGTCGCAGTCCTACGACCTGGTCAGCATCCAGTACCCGGCGCTGCTCGCCACCGCCGGCGCTGGCGCCGTGCAGCGGTTGTTCGATGCGGTGGCGCCCGGTGGCACCCTGCTCGCCGTCGGCCACGACCTCGCTGACCACCACCACGCCAAGGAGCGCGGCTTCGATCCCGCCGACTACATCGGCGTCGACGCGATGGCCGCCCTGCTGCCCGCCGACTTCGAGGTGGAGGTCCAAGCGACCCGCACCCGGCCCAACCCCCCGCCGGGCACCCCCCACGTCGATGACGTGATCCTCCGCGCCCGCCGCTTCCCCTGACCCCCTGACCCCCTGACCCCCGGATCCCTCGTGCTTCTTGCGGTCGAACTGCGCCCGGAACGGACGCAGTCCGACCGCACGTTCGGGTGCCACGGCCCGGTGGGGGTGATCAGGACGCCGCGGTGTCGAGTTGGTCGAGGAGGTCGGCGGCGGCGTCGGCGATGACGGTGCCGGGCGGGAAGATCGCTGCCGCGCCGGCCTCGCGCAGGGCGTCGAAGTCCTGCGGCGGGATGACGCCGCCGACGACGACGAGGATGTCGTCGCGGCCGTACTCCGCCAGCGCCCGCTTGAGCTCGGGCACCAGCGTCAGGTGGCCGGCGGCGAGCGAGGAGGCGCCGACGATGTGTACGTCGGCCTCCACCGCCTGGCGGGCCACCTCCTGCGGCGTCTGGAACAGCGGTCCCACGTCGACGTCGAAGCCGAGATCGGCAAACGCGGTGGCGATCACTTTCGCGCCGCGGTCGTGCCCGTCCTGGCCCATCTTGG
>CAZMGD010000063.1:0-23135 GCA_964565705.1 uncultured Ilumatobacteraceae bacterium
CGGTAGAAGCGCTCGATGTCGTTGCCCTTGTAGGTGCTGCCGTCGCCCCAGATGTCGACGCCGTCCTCGTGCATCGCCCGCACGAGCAACGTGCCGGTGACCGCCCGCCCGAGCGGGGTCGTGTTGAAGTACGTCTTGCCAGCGGTCGTGATGTGGAACGCCCCGCACTGCAGAGCGACGAGGCCCTCGCGCACGAGCTCCTCGCGGCAGTCGACCAATCGGCCCTGCTCTGCGCCGTACTGCTCGGCCCGGCCGGGCACCCCGGACAGGTCGGGCTCGTCGTACTGGCCGAGGTCAGCGGTGTACGCGAACGGGACCGCGCCCTTCTCCCGCATCCAGGCGACCGCGGCCGACGTGTCCAGCCCTCCGGAGAACGCGATCCCCACCCGCTCGCCCACCGGTAACGACGTCAGCACCTTCGACATAGGGCTGCCACGCTAGCGACGCGGTGCGTCACGCCGCCTTGCGATACCGGGCAGAGAACGACGCGATCGTGACGAGCAGCCCGGCGACGCCGAGCGCGAGCTCGACGAGGGCGGCACCGGGCGAGCGGTGTCGATCACCCCAGGCGGTCAGCAGTGTGGTCAGGGTCGCGACCACCGACGCATACGGCACCCACGTCCGGTTGTTCGCGGCGGCGAGGACGGTGACGAGCGGGGCGATCGCCGGAAGCACCACGACGAAGATCGGCGCTCGCCGCTCGTCGTCGCCGAGCCACCACACCTGGCGGCCGATCACCTCGCTGGCCCCGGCCACGATGCCCAGCGCGGCGACGATCGCCACCCAGAACACCGCCACGACCCACCGATAGGCCGTCGTGAGCTGCCCAGGCCGTGCGGGCGGCGGCGCCGGTGGAGGAGGGGTCAGCACCGATTCCATGCGGCGGCGACGCTACCCCGCGGGGCCTCGCCACGACCCTGCGGGGTAGCGTGGAGTGCCGTGGCCACGCCGCACTTCAAGAAGCTGTCCATCTTCTTCCCGATGTGGAACGAGGAGGAGTACATCGGCCGTGCCCTCGGCGCAGCCCGTGAGGCGTGCACCGAGCTGGTCGCGAGCGGCGAGGTCGGCGACTACGAGCTGATCATCGTCGACGACGCGTCGACGGACTCGACGCCGCAGCTCGCCGACGAGTTCGCGGCCGCCGACCCGCACGTCAGGGTCGTGCACCACCCGAGGAACCGCAAGCTCGGCGGCAGCATCAAGACGGGCTTTGCCACCGCGACCGGTGACCTCGTGCTGTACACCGACGCCGACTTGCCCTTCGACATGGACGAGATCCAGAAGGCCTGCCGTCTGATGCGCCACTACGAGGCCGACATCGTCAGTGCCTACCGCTTCGACCGCACCGACGAGGGCATGGTCCGGGTCGTCTACTCGGCGATCTACAACGGCCTGGTGCGGGTGCTGTTCGGTGTCCGCAAGCGCGACATCAACTTCGCGTTCAAGCTGGTGCGGCGACGCATCTTCGACCACGTCGAGCTGCACAGCGAGGGCTCGTTCATCGACGCCGAGATGGTGATCCGCGCCGAGAAGCTCGGCTACACGGTCGTCCAGTTCGGCGTCGACTACTTCGCCCGCACCCGCGGCGTCTCCACGCTCAGCTCGCCCGCGGTGATCATCAAGCTGCTCAGCGAGATGCGCCAGCTCCGCAAGGAGCTGAGAGCAATCGCCCCGGTCGTGTAGCGCTCGCTGCGCTCGCGAAGCCTCGGCAACCCACATCGGCGCGGACTGACCCGACAGCGAGCGCGGCGAGCCATTGACACAGCATCCTGACGGCGGTCGGCGCACGGGCGCCGGTAGGGTGGCTGGACGGCCGGCGAGCCGCGATCAGCAGGACGAGACGGGGGCCGGAGGGCCTTCGGAGGAGACGGAAGCGGTGGGTAGCTTCGGCCAGTGGCGCTGGACGCCGGTCGCCATCGCCGTGGTCGCGTTCACGCTGGTCGTCGGCGGTGGACTGGCCCTGACCCGGGCCTCCGACGACCCCGGCGGCACGGCTGCGACCACCACCACGCCGGGCGAAGGCGTGATCGAGGTCGTCGGCGCGGACACCACCGTCGCCGCCGTACCCGACACGGCCACCGCCGCCTCCGTCGTCGCCGCCAACGCGGTGGTCACCAAGGTGCCGATCACCCAGACGCTGTCGAAGGGCATGTTCGGCACCGAGGTGCAGGTCCTCCAGCAGCGCTTGAAAGACCTCTCCTTCGACCCGGGCCCGATCGACGGCGCCTACGGCGACTACACCGTCCAGGCCGTGTGGGCGTTCGAGACGCTCGTGCTCGGCACCCCGCTCGCCGACGTGACCGGGAAGGTGACGCCCGAGCTGTGGGACCGGATGCAAGATGCCGTCACCATCACGCCGCGTCGCAACAACCTCAGCAGCACCCACGTCGAGATCTACCTCCCCGAGCAGGCCCTGATCGTCTTCAAGGACAACCTGCCGGTGCTGACCGCGCACATCTCCAGCGGCGAGCTGGAAGCGCCGGGTGACGACTTCACCAAGGGCGCCGAGTGGTGCGACGAGGTCACGATCTCACCCGGTGAGAACGGCAACGAGGAGGGCACCGAGGAGATCAAGGACGGCCGGTGCGGCAACGCCGTCACGCCCGGGGGCACGTACCGGTTCTACCGGAAGTACGCCGGCAACCGGCAGTCCGCCCTCGGTGGGATGTACAACCCGGTGTACTTCAACTACGGCATCGCGATCCATGGGGCGCTGAACGTGCCCGACCATCCGGCCTCGCACGGTTGCATCCGCATCAACATGTATCTCGCCAAGACGTTCCCCGACCTGATCGTCAACGCGTCGGGCACCGAGGCCAAGCCTCGCGGTGACGACGTGTACGTGTGGAACGGCGTCGAGGATCCCGAGATCTATGGACCCAAGACCGGACGCTTCGACTGGGTGTGGCAGGAGTGGCGGGACAAGAACTCGACCACCACCTCGACGTCGACGACCTCGACCACGACGCCGACGACGCTGCCCGGCGAGACCACGACCGTGCCGGCGGCGACCGCTCCACCGCCGGTGACGACGACGACCTCGGTGCCGGCCACCACCGTGGCACCCACGACGCTGCCGCCGACCACCGTCGCGCCGACGCCGGCAGTGACGGAGGCACCCGTCACCGTCGCCGCGCCCGTTGGGCCCTGAACGCGCCGGCGGCGGGGCGCTCAGTAGAGGCTCTGCGCCTGGCGCTCACCCGCCACTGCGGCGATCAGCTCGTCGGTCATCCACGGTGTGAGTGCCTCGACGCCAGCCGGACCGAGATGGGTGCCGTCGACGGTCAGGTCGAGATGCCCGTCCAGCCACGGGCCGAGGTCGACGAGGCTCATCGCGCCCCGGGCAGCCTCTGCCCGCATCAGTGTCGACAGCACGTCGATCGCCGACGCCGGGATGTCCAGCGGACCGTACGGATCGACGTGACCCGGTGTCGTCCAGACGATGTGCGTGTCCGGGGCGTACTGCATGATCCGCTCGGTCATCGCCTGCAACCGCCCCGCCGCCCAGGTCTCGCACCGGCCCGAGCCGTCTCCGAGCCGGCACCACTGGTCGTTCGCATCCGGGTCGACCTCGTACGCCAGGCCATAGCCGCCGATCAGGACCACCAGAGCAGGCGCTCGCTCGGACAGCCACGACGGCAGGCTCTCGTCCCACCAGAGGTCGCACCCGGACTCCTCGCCGAGCTCGCGCACGTACACCGAGCCGCCGTCGAGCGAGCTCTTGATCCGGGCGTCGCCGCCGAACGGGCAGCCGACCATGTACACGGATTCGGTGGTCCACCCGTCGGGCTGGAGCCCGTCGCGCACCGCGCCCGTCGTCACCCAGGCCGTCGAGTCGCCGAGGACCAGCACGTTGCCCGGCGCGATCGGGAAACCCGCCGGTTCGACGGCCTCGGGTCCCCGCCGCGTCGGCGCCTCGCTCGCACCGACGTCCGCCGCACCGGATCCCGCCGTGCCGACCTCCGCGGTGGGTTCACCCGCCGCCGCAGCCCCGCCGGTGGCCACGACCGGGTCGTCGGTCTGTGTCGCGCCGTCCACGGCCTCGGTCGTGCGCGCCGTGATCGGTGGTGTCACGTCCTGTGTCGGGAGGATCTGGCTCGCGCTGCCGGGGCCCGCTGCGGCGCCGAGCACCACGACGCCGAGCGCGCCAGCGAGCAGCACTCCGGCGAACTGCGACTTCCGCGGGACGACGCGGCGCACCCGTACCGGTTCTTCGACGAACCGGAACATCGCCTCGGCGAGCGCGACGGTCAACGCGACCGCGGCGATCATCGCCCAGCCAGGCAGGCGCTCGACACCGAGGCGGAAGGCCAGTAGCTCGATGACCGGGATGTGCAGCAGGTAGATCCCGTACGACCGGCGGCCGAGCCACGAGAGCGGTGCGATCGACAACAGCCGCGCCGCACCTGACGACGGGTGGCGCCACATCAGCGCGACGGCGAGAACCACCGCCGGTGTCGACAGGGTGATCCCCCAACGGAGACCGGTCGTGGTGTCACCGCGCGCCAGCATCCACACCGGCAGCTCGACGAGCACCAGCGCGGCGACGATCACGGTCGTGCGCCGAGGGCGCGGGGCGCGGACCGGCACCAGCGTGGAGAGTGCCGCTGCCAGGCAGCCGAGTGCGACCTCCCCGGCCCGGGTGAAGGTCGACAGGTAGATCTCGGCCGGGTCCGGGGTGCGCCAGAGGATCGCCCACGACGCGGCCCAGACGATCCCACTGAGCACCGCGACCGTCACCGCCGGCGGGACCCAGCGGGCCACAACCACAGCGGCCACGACGAGGAGCGGCATGACGAGGTAGACCTGCTCCTCCATCGACAACGACCAGAAGTGCGACGTCAGCGAGGGCGCGAAGCTGCTCCAGTACCCGCCGCCTCCGAGTTGGTGCCAGTTCGCCCGCCACGTCAGCGCGGCCAAGGTGTCCGCGCGCAGCCCGGCCATCGCCGGCCAGCCCATCCACGACGCCACCACGACCGTGAGCCCGAGGACGAGCGTCGACGCGACCATCAGGCGCCGGAGCCGCCGGGCCCAGAACCCCGACAGCGACAGCCTGCCCGTGCGCTCCACTTCGTGCAGGGCGAGCGAGGTGATCAGGAAGCCGGACAGGGCGAAGAACAACCCGATCGCCAGCCACAGACCGTTGCCAGGACCGGCGATGCCGAGATGGACGACGATGGGAGCAGCGAGGAAGACACCGCGCATGCCGTCGAGAGCGCCGGACCGCCGTCCGCCGTTGTGCATCGGAGGAGTATGAACGGCCCGAGCGCGGATGGCCCGTCAGGTTTGTTTGTTTTTTGCCACGTCGCTCGGCCGTCCGGTGACCACGCGCACGTCGCGGGCGAGCACCTCGTGCAACAGGACGGCCCGCTCGTTCGCCGCGTACAGCTCGAGGTCGATGTCGCCGACTCCGGCCGGTATGGCGTGGATCGTCAACCGCTGGCCTCGCTCCGTGACGGTCACGTCGGCGATGCGGCCCTCCTGCGATCGGTCCAGCCCGATCGCCACGCGCAGCAGTGCCGCCAGCACCTCGACGGTGTGCTGGTGCGCGGGAACGAGTGCGGCGAACGCCGGGTGGCTCGGCTTGGGGGCGCTCTTGCGGTGGTAGCGAGCGACCTGGGCGATCAGCTCGATCTCGGGGTCGGTGAAGCCGACGAGCTCCGAGTTGCGGATCACGTAGTACGAGTGCAGGTGGTGCTTGCTGTGGGAGACCAGCAACCCGACGTTCGCCAGCAACGCCGCAGCCTCGAGGTAGTCGCGCTCCGCGTCGCCGAGCCCGTGCAGCGTCCGGGTGGCGTCGAACAGCTGTGTGGCGAGATGGGCGACGTGCGCAGAGTGCACCGGATCGTCGTCGCAGCGTTCGACCAGCCGCCGCACGGACCGCCGCGCAACGTCGCGCAGCTCGTGAGCGGTGCCGCTGTCGCCCGAGCTGCGCGCCACGGTGTCGAGCAGCACACCCTCGCGCAGCGCGTAGTCGCTGAACGTCCAGGTGTCGACGCCGAAGGCACTGCCGACGCCCTCCAGGATCAACGCGCCGGCGAGGATGATGTCTGCCCGCGCCGCCTCCATGCCCGGGATGGCCCGCCGGGCGGTGACCGTCGGCGCCTTCGCCAGCAGCTCGACGACGGCCGCGACCGCGGCGTGCTCGAACTCGTAGCAGTTGAACGTGTGCGGGGGCACCGGTGCACGGCGCAGGTTCGCGTCGACGAGTCGAGCGACGGCTTCCGCGGTTCCCGACGACGCGACCGCGACATCGAATCCGGACTCCTCCACATCGTGCTCGAACACGGCGAGCGCCGAGCGCACGTACTGCCGGCAGGACGAGATCGCGCTCGGATGGGTTCCCTCGCCCGGAAAGAACCGATCCGTCAGACGCACAGCACCGAGCTTCATGCTCCGGGCGGCGAGCGTCTCGCCCTGCTGGCCGACGAGCAGCTCGGTGCTGCCGCCACCGATGTCGGTCAGGAACACCCTCTTGTCGTAGACCGGCACCGCCTGCAGCACCCCGAGGTGGATGAGGCGAGCCTCCTCGATGCCGGAGATCACCTCGACCTCGACGCCGGCGCGACGTGCCCGACCGATGAACTCGGTCGCGTTCGACGCCTCGCGGACCGCGCTGGTCGCCACCGCTCGCAGCGGTGCGCCGTGGCTGTCGGCGATCCGGCGCATCCGGGTCAGCGCTGCGATCCCGCGCTCGATCGCGTCCTTGTCGAGCACCTTCATGTCGCCGCCGCCGTGACCGAGGCGCACCACGTCCTTCTGGGTCGTGATCACCTCGAACCCGGTGTCGGGCCCGACCCGGGCGACGACGAGGTGGAAGCTGTTGGTCCCGACGTCGAGCGCGGCGAGCGTCGACGGCGCGGTCATCGTGCGCTCACCCGCCGCCGTACACCGCGTTGCACTGGTCGAGCCCGCGAGTCACGCCAGTGCGGAATGCCGCGATCTTGTCGAACGCGGTGCCCTGGCGGTCGGTGTCGGCGTCGGTGTCGCCGACGGTGAGCGCGGCGCGCACCGCTTCGTCGAGATCACCGGGCGAGATCGCGCCGTTGGGATTGTCGCCGTCCTCGCTGGGGAACAGCGACGCCGTCCACACGCCGGTCAGGCAGTCGTTGAACAGCGACCGCTGCGAGCCCTCCAGGCCCGAACCGAGCGCGTGCTGCACCGCATCGCTGTACGCGGCGCCGACCAGGTAGCCGATGGCGAAGTCGCCGATCGACTGGTACAGCCCTCCGGCGTACCCGCTGTCGAACATCAGCTCGTTGGTGGACGGGCAGAAGAAGAAGCTGAACGGGAAGTCCTCCTCGGCCACGCCCTCGCACTCCGGGAACGGCCCGGCGTGGGGATAGGTGGTGATGGTCGGCACGGTGAACTCGACGCCGTTCTCCTCGAGCAGCGTGCCCCAGAAGGAGTCGAGCGACGCCTGGATCAGCGGCAGCAGCTCCTCGGCCGGCAGGTTGCCGCCGGTCATCGCGTCCTCGTCGCTCAGGAACGGCATCAGCGTGGACTCGGCCGGGTTGTCGAGATATGGCGCGCAGGCCAGGGGGCCGTTGCTGAACCCGTCCTGGAACGCTCGCACACGGTCGAACGCGGAGCCGTGGGCCCCCGGCTCCGCATCGTCGGAGCCGACGGGGTCGGCGACGAGGATCATGCCGTTGAGGCCGGCGATCACGTCTTGGTTCGTGAACGACAGACCGTCGGCCTCGCCGCGGCCCACGTGCGCCGCCCACGCGCCGGCGAAGCAGTCGGCCTGCTGCTCGGTGTTGTAGGTCGGGTACTTGCGGCCCAGCGCGTCCTGACGGCCCTGGACGACGTGGCCCCATTCGTGGGCCAACACGACGCCGATGACCGCCCGGCCGATCTGCTGGTCGAGGAACGGGAAGAGCTGCGCGTCGTCGTAGGCGACGAAGTCGCCCAAGCCGCAGTAGAACGCGTTGCCGGCGACATCGTCGTAGGTCGACTCGGGTTCACCGCAGCCGGGGATCGCGCTGCGTCGCTCGGGGTACGCCGGGTAGATGCCACCCGAGAGGTCGGCGTACGGCTCATTGCCGAAGACCTGCGGGTAGATCTGGCCCCAGTAGGACTGGATGTCGTCGAGCGCCTGGACGAGGAACTGGTCGTAGCACTGCGGGGGCTTCTCCGCGTCGTACGGGAACTGGCCGTCGGCGAACTCGCCGCATGCGCTCATGTTCCCCGGGTCGTCGGTGCCACCGGGGTCGGCAGGATCCGTCGATGCGGTCGGGCCGTCGGGATCGTCCGGGGGGTCCGGATCCTCGGGCCGGATGGACACCGCCTCGTCGGAACGGATCGCGGTGACGGTGGGCTCGGGTGCGCCGCAGGCGGCGACGCCGAGAACAGCGACGATCAGCAGAGGGACGAGCGAGCGGCGGCTGAGCACGCTGCGAGCATACGGACTCGCGCACCCACCGATGGGCTCACCCGGTCACCAGCATCTCCAACTCGGCGATCTCGGACTGCTGCCCGGTGATCATCGACTCGGCGAAGTCGTGGACCTCGTCGTTCGAGCCGTGGTCGACCGCGTACTGCGCCATGTGGATGCCGGCCTGGTGGTGGGCGATCATCAGCGACGCGAACAGCTCGTCGGCGGCCGGGCCGCTCAGCGAGCCGAGCTCGTCGATCTGCTCGTCGGTGGCCAGCCCCGGCATCCGGTCGTAGGGCGTCGGCTCGTTCATCCACACCATCGCTGGAGCGTCGAGGTCGCCGGCTTCGGCGGCGCCCATCATCCGCAGCAGCTGGATCATCCGTCCGGTCTCCTGCTGCTGCCCGAGCTCGATCTCGGTGGCGATCAGCCGCAGCGTCGGGTCGCTCGTCGCGCCGGTCGCATCGGTGGTGTCGGTCGACAGGTAGGTGCTGGCGATGATCACCGCGTTCTCGTGGTGGTATCGCATGTCCTGGAGGAAGCCGATGTCGACCGAGTTCCCGTGGACCTCGCCGTGGCGGGTGCCGATCGTGTACCCGAGCGCCCCGGTCAAGAGTGCCGTGCCGATGATGATGGCGATCAGGTTGATCGGGTTGCGCCACCACGGCAGCACGATCGCGTCGTCGTCGCTATTCACCGCCGTCGCCACGTCGACAGCATGCCAGGGGGATCGATGGATCGGGTCGCGCCCGGCTGCTACCTTCGGGTAACCCGGTGAACGGGGGCCTTCGGGCGACGATGACGGCGACGGCAGTTTGGGGACACGTTGGGGACCGTGGGGGGAGAGGTGGACGCACCGGCGAACGCGCTGTTGTCGGTGCGCGACATCACCGTGCGCTTCGGGGGGATCGTTGCCCTCGATGGTCTCTCCTTCGACATCGAGCCCGGCCAGATCTGCGGTCTGATCGGGCCCAACGGCGCCGGGAAGACGACGATGTTCAACGTCGTCAGCCGCATCTACCAACCCGCGTCGGGCAGCGTGCGCTTCGACGGGCGGGAGCTGCTCGACGTGCCGGCCCACGGCATCGCTCGCCTCGGCATCGCCCGCACGTTCCAGAACCTGGCCCTGTTCCCGACGATGACGTTGCTCGAGAACGTCATGGTGGGCGCACACAGCCAGGGTTCGGTCGGGTTCACGAGGGCGATGCTGCGCCTCGGCGCCGCGCGCGAGGACGGTCGGATGCGGGAGGAAGCGGGCGACCTGCTGTCCCGGCTCGGGCTCGGGCGTCTCGCCCACCGTCCCGCGGTCGGCCTGCCGTTCGGTACGTTGAAGCGACTCGAGATCGCTCGTGCGCTCGCCGCCCGGCCGCGCTTCTTGCTGATGGACGAGCCCGCGTCGGGACTGACGCACAGCGAGGTCGACGAGCTCGGTGACACGATCGTCGACGTGCGCGAGCAGTTCCACCTCTCGGTGCTGCTCGTCGAGCACCACATGGCGATGGTGATGCGCATCTCCGACCAGGTGGTGGCGATGGACTTCGGGCGCAAGATCGCCTCGGGCACACCCGACGTCGTGCGCTCCGATCCCGGCGTCATCGCCGCCTACTTGGGGGCGCCGGCATGACGTTGCTCGAGGTGCGGGGCCTGCGGGCGGGGTACGGCCCGATCGAGGTGCTCGACGGCATCGACCTCGACGTCGCCGCCGGTGAGGTGGTCGTCATCCTCGGTGCCAACGGTGCGGGCAAGACCACCACGATGCGGGCCGTGTCGGGGGTGATCTCTCGCCGCGGCACCGTCACGTTCGACGGCAAGCCCATCGCCAAGACGAGCCCCGACCAGATCGTCCGGCTCGGCATCGCCCAGGTGCCGCAGGGTCGGGGCACGTTCCCCGAGCTGAGCGTCGAGGACAACCTCCGCGCGGGCGCGTTCGTGCGGACGGATGCGAGCGGCATCGCCGCCGACCTCCAGCGGTGGTTCGATGCGTTCCCCCGCCTCGCCGAACGGCGCTCGCAGCGCGCCGGCAGCATGTCGGGTGGCGAGCAGCAGATGCTCGCCATCGCCCGAGCGCTGATGAGCCGGCCGAAGCTGCTGTTGTGCGACGAGCCGAGCCTTGGCCTCGCGCCGCTCATCACCCAGGAGATCTTCGACATCATCGAGCAGCTCAACCGCGAGGACGGCCTGTCCGTGCTCCTCGTCGAGCAGAACGCCAACCTCGCCGTCAAGATCGCCCAGCGGGTGTACCTGCTGGAGACGGGGCGGATCGTCGCCAGCGGCACCGCCGAGGAGATCTCCGCCGACGACACCATCCGCAAGGCCTACCTGGGGTACTAGATGGAACGCTTCCTGCAGTACCTGTTCGATGGCCTGTCCAGCGGTGCCGTCTACTCCCTCCTGGCGCTCGGGCTGGTCGTCATCTTCCGGGGGACGGGCCAGCTGAACTTCGCCCAGGGCGAGATGGGCATGTTCTCGACGTTCGTCGTGTGGCAGCTCCACGACTGGGGCATCCCCTTCGTCCTGTCGTGCGCGTTCGGCGTCGTGTTCGGCTTCGTGCTCGGCGCGGCGACCGAGGTCACCCTCATCCGGCCGATCTCCAAGCGGTCGCCGGGCGCGGTGTTCGTCGTGACGATCGCCCTGTTCCTGGGGTTCAACTCGCTCGCCGCCAACATCTGGGTCACCGCCGAGCAGAACCTGTTCCCCAGCCTCTTCCCGAACGATCCCGACGACTTCGTGACGATCCTCGGTGCGCACTGGACCTACGAGTCGATGGGCATCTTCGTGGTCATGCTCGTGCTCACGGCCGGGTTGTTCGCAGTATTCCGGTATACGAAGCTCGGGCTGGCGATGCGGGCCGTGGCGAGCAACAGCGATTCGTCCCGATTGGTCGGCATCCGCAACGGCCGGGTGCTGGCGATGTCGTGGGGCATGGCGATCGCCCTCGCCGCGATCGGTGGCATCCTCGTCGCCGGCCGGGCCGGCAACGTCAACACGGGGATGATGTTCCAGGTGTTCATCTTCGCCACCGCGGCCGCCACCGTCGGCGGCCTCGACAGCCTCGGCGGAGCGGTGATCGGTGGCCTCGGGCTCGGCGTCGCCCGGTCGATGCTGGCCGGCTACCAGCCGGAGTGGATCGGCGACTCGATGAGCCTCGGCGTCGCGCTGATCCTCATCTTCATCGTGATGCTGTTCAAGCCGACGGGCCTGTTCGGCACGGCGAAGGTGGAGCGGGTCTGATGCAGCCGATCGCGATCCGCCAGAACGGTGGCGTCCACTGGGCGATCCGGCTCGTGGGGCTCGCCCTGCTGGCGGCGGTGGTGCTGTACGTCCCGACGAAGATGACCAACGCCCGGATCGATCTGGCGACGACGATGATCGTGTACGCGATCGCGGCGATGTCGGTCAACCTCGTGCTCGGCTACGGCGGCCAGATCTCACTCGGCCAGTCGGCGTTCTTCGGCATCGGGGTGTACACCAGCGCGATCCTCGTGGCCGACCACGGATGGAGCCCGCTGTGGACCATTCCTGCGGGCGTGGTGGTGGCGTTCGTGGCCGGTTGCCTCATCGGTCTGCCCGCCCTGCGCTTCAAGGGCGTGTACCTCGCCCTCGTCACGCTCGCGCTCGCCGTGCTGTTCCCCCAGCTGTTGAAGTGGCAGAAGCTGGCGTGGCTCACCGGAGGCACACGTGGCATCGACGACGCCACCTACTCGAAGCGTTCGATGGAGTGGCCGATCCTCGGCGAGCTGCGCGGCGAGGACCAGAAGGTCTTCTACTACTGGGTCGCGGTGTTCGTGCTGATCGTCGCGTTCCTCGCCGTGCGCGGCATCGTCCGCAGCCGGGTCGGGCGCTCGCTCATCGCCATCCGTGACAACGAGACCGCAGCCGCGGTGATGGGCGTGAACCTCACGTTCACGAAGACGATCATGTTCGGCATCGCCGCTGCGATCGCCGCCGCCGCAGGCTCGGCACAGGTGCTGCGCACCGGTTCGGCCAAGCCGGACACGCCGACGCTCACGCTCGCCGGCGCGATCGTGTTCCTCCTGATCATGTTCCTCGGCGGCGCCGCGTCGCTGTGGGGCCCGATCGTCGGTGCCTTCGTGTACTCCTGGCTCGACAACACCACGCGCAACGCCGGCGCCCAGAAGGAGGGTCTGATCGGTTGGCTGTTCGGCTGGGCCAACCAGTCACCCGCGACTCTGATCCTCGCGGTGGCGATCATCGTCGTCGTGTTCGTCGCCCCGCACGGGATCGTCGGGGCGCTGAGGCAGCTGGCCCGCAAGTTCGTCGTCGTCGTGCCCGACCCGGTCGGCACGGCGGCGCCCGCATCGCCAGACCCAGCTGGCGATGTCGTTCCACAAGCAACCACCTGATGGGGGAGACCAGATGAATCGACGACGTTCCACGTTCGCCGCCTTCGCGGCCGCCGCGGTGCTGGTCGTCGGCGCCTGCGGCGGCGACGACAGCGACAGCGACGAGACCACCGCAGCACCCGCGGAGACCACGGCCGCGCCCGCGGAGACGACCGCGCCCGCGGAGACGACGGCACCGGCGGAGACGACCGGTGCAGCGGAGACGACCGCACCGGCGGCGACGACGACCGGTGCCCCGGCCACGTCGGCCGCACCCTCGGGCTGGACGGTCTCCACCGACGAGTGCGCCGACCCGGACGCGGCCACCGCGCCGATCGAGGGCACGATCAAGATCGGTTCGGTCATGCCGCTCTCCAACAGCCCGGCGGCCGCCGCGTTCGCACCGGTCAAGCAGGGCCTCGACGCGTTCATCACCTACGCCAACGAGAACCAGCTGGTGCCCGGCGTCCAGCTCGAGCTGACGGTGCAGGACGACCAGTACAACGCCGATCTGACCCCTGGCGCGGTCAGCACGCTGATCGACTCCGACGTCGACCTCTTCACCGGGATCATCGGCACGCCGAACAACCTCGCCGTGCGCGACACGCTCAACGCCGAGTGCATCCCGCAGCTCAACAACCTGACCGGTGCCGCGGAGTGGGGCGACGACGTCGAGGGCTACCCGTGGACGACGGGTGGGCTCATCCCGTACTTCGTCGAGAGCCAGGCGTACCTCAACGCGATTGCCGAGGCGTACCCCGACGGCGCGAAGGTCGCGCTGTTCACGGTGGCCAGTGACTTCGGGGACCAGTACCTCGACGCGTTCAAGGACGGTGCCGAGGCGGCTGGCATCGACATCGTCGAGGAGCAGACGATCGAGCCCGGCGCGACCGACCCGCCGACGTCGCAGGTCGGGGCGATCGCCAGCGCCGCCCCCGACGTGATCATGGCGGTTCCGCTCGGAGCCCAGTGCGGCCAGTTCACCCAGCAGGTCGAGAACGCCAAGGCCCAGAACTCGGGTTGGGAACCGCAGATCTACCTCACCAACACCTGCGCCAGCTCGCTGATCCTGGCCCTGGCCGGCGACTCGGCGAACGGCATCTACACGTCGGCCTCCGGCGGGATCCTCGACGTCGGCAACGCCGAGGTCATCGCCGCCAACCCGGCGGCGAAGACGTACGCCGACTTCATGACCGCCGGCGGCTACGGCGACTACACCACGGCCGCTGCCGGCTGGGTGATCGGCGAGGTCACGGTGGCGATCCTCACCCAGGCGGCCGGTTCCGACGCCGGCCTGACCCGGGCGTCGATCCTGGAGGCGGCGCGCAGCTTCGACTTCACGCCGACGATCGTGCGCCAGGGCGTGACCTACACGCTGAACGGCGACACCGACACCTATCTGGTCACCGACGTGCAGGTCGTGCAGTACGACGCCGCGGCCAAGATCTTCAACGACGTCGGCACCCTCCAGACCGACTTGTACGAGAGCTGACGCGACCCAAGGTTCTCGGTCGGCTTTTGGCTCCTGGGGTAGCCAAAAGCCGACCGAGAACCCGTGCGGGTTCAGGGTGAGGTGAAGGTCATCGCCCAGAGCAGGGCGGTGAGCGAGAGTCCGTCGTGCACGCGGCCGGCGGCGATCTCGTCGCGGACCTGTTCCCAGGTCAGCCACTCGATGCGCTCGGCCTCGTTGGGATCGCTCGGCGGTCCGACCTCGGTCGCGCCGTCGGCCACGAACAGGTTGAACGTCGCGTCGCTGGTGCCGTTGATCGGGTGGTAGGCCGTCAGCAGGCGCAGCGCACCCGGACGCCAGCCACTCTCCTCCAACGCTTCGCGGGCGCCGGCTTCCTCAGCTGTCTCGCCCTCGTCGACGCGACCCGCCGGCACCTCCCAGCCCCACGTGTCGGTGATGAAGCGATGCCGCCACAGCAGCAGCACGCCGCGCTCGGGGTCGGTGATCACCACGCCGGACGCCTGCGCCGGCATGCGCACGACGTGGTGATCGAACCGTTGACCGTCGGGTAGCTCGACGTCGACCAGCGAGAGGCACACCCAATCGCTGTCGTACACGGCGCGTTCGCCGTGCACGGTCCACCTCATCGGCTGGTCAGCTGATGCACTGCGCCCCGACGTCCTCGCCGAGCTGCTGGAACAGGGCGGTGCTGTCGTCCGAGGGCGTCGCGGTGGCCACCGCGTCCAGGAAGGCAGCCTTGAGCTCGTCCTGGTCGTATCCGGCGATCACGTCGTCGACGCACGCCTCGTCGACGGTACCGAGCGAGCTCACGCCTTCCACGACCAGCTGCTTGACGAGCTTCGGCGCGTACCCGCCCTGCACCGTCAGCTCGCGCTTGCCGGTGATCTCGACGGTGAACTCCCACTCGTCGCCCTCGTCGTCGGTCGCGGTGCACGTGTAGGTCGTGCCCTCGTCGGTGTCCGCTGGCTTCTCGCAGTCGGCGTCGCTGAACCTGTGACCGGTCTGGGTCTCGACGTCGCCGCCCGAGTCCTCGAGGAAGTCTTCGCCTTCGGTCTTGAAGTCGGTGGAGTCGGGAGAGCAGGCGGCGAGCAGGCCGAACGCGGCGAACCCGGCGGTCAGCGTGACGATCGATCGGCGCATCAGCTCAGCCCCCGAGCGTCACGCAGTCGAAGATCTCGAGTGCGAAGGCCTGCGTCTCCTCGTTGGGCGCCGACTTCTGGAGCTCGTCGTCGAAGTCCTTCAACTCGTCGTCGCTGTACTTGTCGAACACGTCGTCGATGCAGTCCTCGTCGACGGTGCCCCCGGCGGCCTCGACCTCCTCGACGATGTTGTCGCGGGTGCCGTCGCGGTCGACCTTGTCGCTGCACGCGGCGAGCGTGCCGAGGCCGGCGAGGCCGACGGCCAGGAGGGTCAGGGGTCGCTTCATGGTGTGTTCTCCGCAGAGTGAGCGATCACGGCACTGACGTGATCGGTGTGGTGCAGTCGATGAGTGCATCGAGGAACTGCCGGGTCTGTGGGTCGGTGCTGACGGGCTCGTCCAGCTGGTCGTCGATCGACTCGAGCGACTGATCGCTGTACCCGTCCAGCACGTGACCGACACACTCGACGTCGGCCTCGAGACCCTGGTTACGCATCGCCTCGACGATGTCGTCACGCGAGCCGTCCCGATCGACGCCGCCACATGCGGCGAGCAGGGCGGCCAGCGTGGCGGCCACGAGACATGGCCCGGTTCGTCGCACGTCGGGTCAAACTACCAGGGGGTCGTCGGCGAGCGCCGGTTCCCGGCGGGGGAGCGCGCCGCGGGCGTGGCGCAGCGTGTCGACGGTGGTCAGCGCGAGCGCCAGCCAGACGAGGGCGAACCCGAACACCGTCGTCGCGTTCAGGTGCTCGTGGTACACCGCCGCGCCGAGCACGAAGTTGATGATCGGTACGGCGTACTGCATCGGACCGAGCACGGTGAACGGCACCCGCCGAGCGGCGTAGGCGAACATCACGAGCGGCACCGCGGTGACCAGACCGGCGAGTGCGATCAACACGCCCTGCCAGGTGGTCGCCGTGCTCGGCACGCCGTCGGCCTGGTTGGCTCCCCAGGCGACGAGACCGATCGCTGGGACCAGCAGCACCAGCGTCTCGCCGGCGAAGCTCTCGATCGCAGGCAGCGGCACCTGGCGCTTGAGCAGCCCGTAGAACGTCCACGAGAACGCGATGATCAGGGCGAGGACCGGCACCCGCCCGTAGCCGACGGTCAGCACGGCGACGGCGACGCCGACGAGCCCTGCCGCGACACGCTGGGCGGGCCGCATCCGTTCGTGGAGGATCACGACGCCGACGAGCATCGTGCCGAGCGGGGCGAGGAAGTAGCCGAGCGAGGTCTCGACCACGTTGTCGTGGGTCACCGCCCACACGTACGACGTCCAGTTGGCGGTGAGCAGCACCGCGGCGAGCGCCACCCGCCACACGAGGTGCCGGTTGCGCAGCGCCGCGATCAACGGCCCGAGCCGGCGCGTGATCGCCAGGACCACGAGGAGCAGGACGGCGCTGCCGAGCACGCGGTAGCCGATCAGCTCGAACGCGTTGAAGTGGTGCAGCGCCTTCCAGTAGATGGTGAGCAGGCCCCACAGGACATAGGCGGCGAAGCCCACCAACGCGCCGCTGCGCACCTCGTCGTTCACGCTCGATCGAGCCTACGGCGTGGGAGACTTCGCCGCGATGGAGATTCAGGTCACCGCCGACCCGGCGTCGGCTGCGGAGGCCGCAGCACGATGGATCGCCCGCCGGGCCCGGGATGCGGTGCGGCGGCGCGGTGAGTTCTCGCTCGCCGTCAGCGGCGGCAGCACTCCCGCCGTGATGTTCGATCACCTGGCGCAGCTCGACGTGCCGTGGCCGGCGACGACGGTGTTCCAGGTCGACGAGCGGGTCGCGCCCGACGGATCGCTCGACCGCAACGCCACGCAGCTCGCCGAGCACCTCGGATCGGTGCTCGGTCCGGCGACGGTCCGGCTGATGCCGGTCTCCGCCGCCGACGCCCGCCGGGCGGCTGGGCGCTATGCCGCGCACCTCGCCGGACGCCGGCTCGACGTGGTGCACCTCGGCATGGGCGACGACGGCCACACGGCGAGCTGGCCGCCGGGCGACCCGGTCGGCGACCTGCGCGGCGACGCTGCACCTGCGGTGACGATCGTCGGCCCGTTCAACGGACTGCTGCGGATGACGCTGACACCACCGGTCGTGAACGCGGCTCGTGCCCGTCTGGTGCTCGTCACCGGTGGTGCCAAGGCGCCGGTCGTCGAGCGCTGGCTGCTCCGCGACCCCGCTCTGCCGATCTGCCGTGTGCGCCGCGGCGGCACGCGGGTGGTGCTCGATCAGGCGGCAGCGACTCGCCTCCCGGCCGGCTGAGCTCCGTTAGGTTGCGGGTGTGATCCCACCCCTCGTCGACCTCGTGCCCACAGCGGCATGGCAGGAGCTGGTCGTCCATCGCGACGCGCTGGCGGGGCAGAGCCTGCGCGACCTGTTCGCCGCATCGCCAGGTCGCGTCGCCGCGTTGACGTTCGACGCCGCCGACCTGCACGTCGACGTGTCGAAGCAGCGCATCACCCCGGAGACGATCGAGCTGCTCGTCGCACTCGCCGAGGCGGCCGGCCTCGAGCAGCGGCGCGACGCCATGCTGCGCGGCGAGCCGATCAACGTCACCGAACGGCGATCCGTGCTGCACACCGCGCTCCGCGCGCCGCGCGGCACGGTCATCGACGTCGACGGTCACGACGTCGTGCCCGACGTCCACGCCGTGCTGGACCGCATGGCCGCGTTCGCCGACCGCGTCCGCAGCGGCGCCTGGACCGGGGCGAACCGCCGGCCGATCCGCCACGTCGTCAACATCGGGATCGGCGGCAGCGACCTCGGCCCGGCGATGGCGTACGGCGCGCTCCGCGCGTTCCGCCAGCCGGGGCTCGACTGCCGCTTCGTCTCCAACGTCGACGGCGCGGACATCACCGCCAACCTCGCCGGCATCGATCCGGCCGAGACGCTCGTCGTGGTGTCGTCGAAGACGTTCACGACCATCGAGACGCTCACGAACGCCCACACAGCTCGGTCCTGGCTGGTCGCCGCGCTCGGCGAGGATGCGGTGCAGCACCACTTCGTCGCCGTCAGCACCAATGCCGCCGAGGTCGAGAAGTTCGGCATCGACACCGCCAACATGTTCGAGTTCTGGGACTGGGTCGGCGGCCGCTACTCGGTCGACTCGGCGATCGGCCTGACGCTGATGATCGCGATCGGGCCGGAGGGCTTCACCGAGTTCCTCGCCGGGTTCCGCGCCATCGACGAGCACTTCGCGAGTGCGCCACTCGCGTCCAACGTGCCGGCGCTGCTCGGCCTGATCGGCTTCTGGAACGCCAACCTGCTCGGGGCCGAGACGCTGGCGGTGCTGCCCTACGCCCACGACCTGGCTCGCTTCCCCGCCTACCTCCAGCAGCTGGACATGGAGAGCAACGGCAAGCGGGTGCGCCTCGACGGCTCAGCGGTCGAGATGTCGACGGGGCCGGTCGTGTGGGGCGAGCCGGGCACCAACGGGCAGCACGCGTTCTACCAGCTGCTGCACCAGGGCACCCGGCTGGTGCCCGCCGACCTCATCGGCTTCGCCGTCCCCGACCACCCGCACCAGCACCAGCACGACCTGTTGATCGCCAACCTCTTCGCCCAAGCCGAAGCGCTGGCGTTCGGCAAGACCGAGATGGAGGTGCGTGCCGAGGGGATCCCCGAGCACCAGGTCTCGGCGCGGACGTTCCCCGGGGATCGCCCGACGACGGTGATCCTCGCCGAGCGCCTGACCCCGCGGGTGCTCGGTGAGCTGATCGCCCTCTACGAGCACATCGTGTTCGTGCAGGGCGCGCTGTGGGGCATCAACAGCTTCGACCAATGGGGCGTGGAGCTGGGCAAGGCACTCGCCACCCGCATCGCACCCGAGCTGGTCGGGGCCGACCCGGATCCAGCGGCTCACGACGGCTCGACGTCGGCGCTGATCGGGTGGTACCGCGCGCACCGCGCCGGCGGCGATGGCGACTGACTCGCTGGAGCGGGTCACGAACCTGCTCGCGCTGCTGCTCGAGGCCCGGGCACCGATGACGTTGGAGCAGATCGCGCAGGAGCTCGCCGACCAATACCCAGTTGCCGAGCAGGCGCGGCGGGCGGCGTTCGAGCGCGACAAGGCCTTGTTGCGCGGGGAGGCGGTGCCGATCGAGACCGAGGTGCTCGGCGGCGACCGCGCCGGCCAGACCGCATACCGGATCGACCGCTCGCGCTACGACCTCGACCTGCAGCTCGCCGACGACGAGCGCCGGGCGCTGCAGGTCGCGCTCGCCGCGGTTCGCTTCGCCGGGGACTCCGGCGGCCTGGGCAGCGGTGACGGCGTGTGGACCGAGTCCGCGCTCTGGAAGGTCGGTGCCGATGCGGGCGATGGTGCGAGCGTGGTGGGCCTGGAGGCATCGCTGCCGGCCGTCGCCGGGCTGGCGTCGCTGCACGGTGCCGTCGTGTCGCGCTCCACCGTCGTGTTCGAGTACCGAGGCCGCAGGCGGACGCTCGACCCGTGGGGGCTGCTCGGTCGCGAGGGCTTCTGGTACGTCGTCGGCCACGATCACGATGCGGCCGAGCAGCGCACGTACCGGGTGGACCGGATCGAGGGTGCGGTGACGGTCGGCGATGCGGCGGCGCACCCCCGGCCCGATGGCTTCGACGTGCGCCGGGCGTTCCCCGCCGATGCCAAGCGGATCGGCGGCGGCAGTGCCACCGCACTCGTCGTCATCGATGCCGTGCGCGCCGGCGCCGCGGTCCGCGAGCTCGGCGCCGACGCCGTGCGCGAGCGCGGCGCCGACGGCTCGGTCGTGGTCGAGGTGCCGTGCGCCAACCCGCTCGCGTTCCGTTCGTGGGTGCTCGGGTTCCTCGAGCACGCCGAGGTGGTGTCACCGCCGGAGCAACGCACCGAGATCATCGAATGGCTCCGCACGGTGGCGGGGGCTTCGTGAGTCCGGCCCAGGCGCCGCGGCGGCGCGGCCCGCGGCCGACGAACGTGCGGCTGCGGCGACTGCTCGTCATGCTGCCGTGGCTGATGGAGCGAGGGGAGGTGCCCGTCGCCGAGATGGCGCAGCACTTCCGCCTCAGTGAGGCCGAGCTGGTGTCCGAGCTCGAACTGGCGGCGATGTGCGGGCTGCCCCCGTTCGTCGACGAGCTGATCGACGTGTTCGTCGACGAGGGCATGGTGTACGCGGGGGTGCCTCGGGTGTTCACGAAGCCGATGCGGCTGACCTCGCCGGAAGCGTTCGCCCTCGTCGCCGCCGGTCGTGCCGCATTGCAGCTCCCGGGCGCAGAGGCAGACGGTGCGCTGTCGCGCGCGCTGGCCAAGCTCGACGACGCGCTCGGTGAGGCAGAGCTCGAGGTCGAGATGGACGCTCCGGCGGGCAGCAAGCTGTTGGTCGACGCCGCCGCGAACGGCGCCGTGCTGGTGATCCGCTACTGGTCGGCGGCGCGGGAGATCACCACCGACCGGCGAGTCGTGCCCCGTTCGGTGTTCAGCGACCGCGGCAACTGGTACCTCCTCGCCGACGACCTCGACCTGCTCGACGCCGGGGCCGACGCCGAACGGACGTTCCGCCTCGATCGCATCGAGCGCGTGGACCCGACCGGAGCGCACGTCGCCCCACGAGACGTGCAGCGCCCCGCGGAGTGGTTCGCCGATGACAGCGTCGCCACCACCGTGCTACGCCTTGCCGCACCGGCGATGTGGGTGGTCGAGCGCTATCCGGTGCGGAGCATCGAACCGATCGCCGGCGGTGGCGCCGAGGTGGAGCTGGCGGTGGCCAGCGAGCGCTGGCTGTCGCGCCTCCTGCTGCGGCTCGGCCCGCACGCCGAGGTGGTGGAGCCGGTGGCGTGGCAGGGCCTGGCCGCGACCACCGCCCGGGCCGTGCTGGCCCGCTACGACGCGGCCGGCGCGTAGGGCGCCAGCTGCTCGAGTGATCCGACGCCGAGCGCGTCGAGCAGGTGCGGCAGCACCGCGGCGGTCGCCTCGGCATCGGCCAGCGCGTCGTGGGCCCTGCCGGGACGTACGTCGTATCGCTCGCAGAGGTCGGCGAGGCGGTGCGACGATCGCCGATCCGGATCGAGCGCGCGTGACATCCGGAGCGTGCAGAGGCCGCTGCCGCCGGGAAGCTCCACCCCCGCTCTCCTCGCCGCCCGGCAGAGGAACGCGAGGTCGAACGCGGCGTTGTGGGCGACGAGGACGGTGCCGTGTAGTCGGGCGGCGAGCTCGGCCATCGCCTCGGATTCCGAGGGGGCGTCGCGCAGCATCGATCGCGTGATGCCGTGCACGTGGCGCGGCCCGAGGCGCGACACCCGCCACCACCTCGGGCGCACGTACGTGGCCCACTCGGATCGCACCGCGCCGTGGACGTCGACGACGACGACGGCCAGCTGCAGCAGGTGGTGCCATCGCGGCTTCAGACCGCTGGTCTCGACGTCGACCACCGCGAACCGGGTGCCGGCGAGGCGCTCGGCGTCGGGGAGCGGGGCGATCGATGCCATCGCCGCCACTGTACGCGCCGGGTGTTGCGGGGTTCCCGGAGGCGCACGGATCGCCGCGATCGGTGATCCCGTGGCAGCGTACGCACACCACGGACACCGGGGAGTTGCGCGATGACCACCGCCGAGCAGATCGACCTCGCGTCCCCCGGCGCGTTCGCCGACGGCCACCCGTGGGCGCAGTACGCGTGGTTGCGGGCGAACGATCCCGTCCACTGGCAGCCGGAACCACACGGGTCTGGCTTCTGGGCGCTGACCCGATACGAGGACGTCCGCCGCGTGAGCCGCCAACCGCAGGTGTTCAGCTCAGCCGCGCGCGGGGTGATGATGGCCGATCCCGACGAGGGCACCCTCGCCGCGCAGCAGCGGATGATGTTGACGATGGACCCGCCCGAGCACGACCGGTTCAAGTTGCTCGTCAGCCGCGGGTTCACGCCGCGCAACGCCCAGGCCTTGACGGGCCGCGTGACCGAGTTGGCCCGCGACATCGTCGACGACGTCGCCGGCAGCGGTGCCTGCGACTTCGTGCACGACATCGCCGGCCGCCTGCCGTCCGGTTTGATCGCCGAGCTGCTCGGCATCGATCGTGCCGATGGCGAGCGCCTGTACGACCTCACCGAGACGATGCACTCCTTCGAGCCGTCCGTCAGCGTCGAGGAGCGCGGTCGGGCGATGGGCGAGATGCTGCAGTTCGGCGCCGAGGTTGCCGAGCGCAAGCGCATCGAACCCGGCGACGATCTCGCCACGGTCCTCGTGCAGGCCGAGGTCGACGGTGACCGGTTGACCGAAGCCGAGATCCAGTGGTTCTTCCTGCTGCTGGTCAACGCCGGAGGCGACACGACCCGCAACCTCGTCGCCGCCGGGATGCAGCTGCTGTTCGATCATCCCGAGGAACGGGCCCGCCTGACCGCGGATCTCGAGGGGCTGCTGCCGACCGCCGTCGAGGAGATGCTGCGGTACACGACGCCGGTCGTCAGCTTCCGCCGCACGGCGATGGAGGACACGACCATCGGCGAACGCGAGGTGTGCGCCGGCGACAAGGTCGTCATGTTCTACGGCTCGGCGAACCGCGATGAGGCCGTGTTCGCCGAGCCCGATCGCTTCGACGTCGGTCGCGCCCCGAATCCACACGTCGCGTTCGGGGGAGGAGGTCCGCACCTGTGTCTGGGCATGCACGTCGCCCGCATCGAGATCGCCGCCATGTTCCGCGAGGTGCTGACGAGACTGCCGAACCTCCGCCCCAACGGAGAGCCGGAGCGGACGACGTCGAGCCTGATCGCAGGAGTGAAGACGATGCCGGTCGCGTGGTGACGTGCTGATGGCTCGCTGCGCTCGCTGTCTGCGCCTGAGCTCGCCAGCGCGGCTCGCTGCGCTCGCG
>CAZMGD010000064.1:0-2645 GCA_964565705.1 uncultured Ilumatobacteraceae bacterium
CGTTCATGACCCGCCCGTTCATGACCCGCCCGCCCACCCGCTGCTTCAGAACCGTCAACGCGCAGCGGAGCACCTGCCCAACACACCAGGAGAGATGCACATGACGCTTCTCGACGACGGCATCGGCGTCGACGCTCCCACCCGCTGGGGGCTCGACGCGTCCAAGCCGATCAAGATCCCCGTCGACCGCTACATCTCGCCCGAGTGGATGGAGCGGGAGAGCCAACGGCTGTGGCCGAAGGTGTGGCAGTTCGCCTGCTCGGTGGATCATGTCGCCGAACCCGGCGACTTCTACGAGTACCGCGCCGGGTGGCTGTCGATCCTGATCGTGCGCGGCGACGACGGTCAGGTGCGGGCGTTCCAGAACACCTGCCGCCACCGCGGCAACACGATCTGCGAGGGCAGCGGCAAGGGCCTCGACGAGCTGCGCTGCCCGTACCACCGCTGGGCGTGGAACACCGACGGCCGTCTGCGCGAGGTGCCCTCGCGCCGCTGGTTCGGCGTGATGGACGCCGATGAGTACGCGCTCATCCCGGCGCTCGTCGAGATCTGGGGCCCGACGGTGTGGATCAACCTCGACACCGACGCGATGTCCTTGGCCGAGTGGCTCGAGGGCGTGCCGGACGATCTGGCGTGGAGCGCGTTCGACGACTTCCGCTGCAACAGCCACATCGTGCGCAACATGCCGGCCAACTGGAAGGTCGTGTCCGAGGGCTTCAGCGAGACGTACCACATCCAGGGCGTACACCCCGAGATGCTCGGTTACATCAACGACGTCGATGCCCAGCAGCACCTGTGGCACCGCCACGGCGTGAGCAAGCAGGACTACGGGGTGCCCTCGCCGCGACTCGGCCGCAACGTCGACGACCAGGTCGTGTGGGACACGTGGGTGGAGTCGCTCGGCTCACGCATCGGCGTGACGACCGACCAGAAGGTGCCGATGCCCGAGATCCCCGAGGGCCAGACCCTGCAGGACGTGCTCGCCGCGCGCATCGTCCAGGTGCAGGCCGAGCGCGGCGTCGACATCTCGCACCTCGACACCAAGACCCTGACCGGCGCGTCGCAGTACAACTTCTTCCCGAACGCGACGATGCTCGTCTGGTCGGACATGGTGAACATCCTGTCCACCCGCCCGGGCATGACGCCCGATGAGTGCCAGTTCGTGATCACCGGCTTCCACCGGGTGCCGCCGGGCGCGCCGCGCTCGGAGCCGATCACGCTCGGGCCCGAAGCCGGCGACCTGCCGCTCGGCCTCGTCATGGGCCAGGACATCGGCATCATGAAGACCGCCCAGCGCGGGCTGCACCAGCCAGGCCTGACGGAGCTGGCCGTCTCCGCCGAGGAGTGCCGGGTGATCAACCTCCACCGCAACCTCGACGAGTGGTGCGGCGAGTGACGATCACCGTGGAGGAGCTGCTTGCGCGCGAGGAGATCACCGACGTGGTCAAGCGCCTCGCTCGCGGCACCGACCGCCTCGACGAGCAGATGATGGCGTCGTGCTACCACCCGGACGGGTTCGACGACCACAACTCGTTCCGAGGCTCGGGCACCGAGTTCGCGAAGTGGGTGTGCGAGGTGCTGCCGCACTTCCAGGCGACGATGCACTTCATCGGGCCACCGCAGATCGCCCTCGACGGCGCCGTCGCCCAGGTGAACACGTACTGCGTGGCCCACCACGTCGGCGAATCCACCGACATGGTGTTGGGGCTGCGCTACGTCGACCGCTTCGAGCGTCGCGACGGCGTGTGGCTGATCGCCAAGCGGGTCTGCGCGTTCGACTGGACCTACACCGTGCCCTACGACCCGGCCACGAAGTTCGTGTTCGGCGAGGACTTCACCGTCGGCCACCGCGACCGCACGGACATCACCTACTCGGGCGTGTAGCCGGCCGCGATGTCGTCGATGATCGCGGCCAGCTCGGCAGGGCGGCTGAGCATCGCGTTGTGACCGGTGTCCATGTCGACCACGTCGACGTGGCCGCCGGGCACCTCCTCCAGCAGCTCGATCGCCCTGTCCTGGTCGGCCACGGATGCGATCGTGTCCTGCAGGCAGCGCACCCAGGTCTTGGGGATCGCCGCCGGCACGCCGACACGCGAGATCTTCTCGTCGAGCACCGGCATGACGTCGTTGCCGAAGTTGTCGAGCACCAGTTGCATCGCCGCGGCGTCGAGATCGGTGCCGAACATGAAGCGGATCGTCGCCTCGTCGAGCGACGGCGCCGTGTGCTCAGCCGATCCCGGCCCGTCGAGCGCCCGGCGGATGTTCGCCCTGGCGATCGTGGCAATGTCCTGGTGCAGCCGGTCGAGCGATGAGCCGCCTTCGGCCGGGATCGAGCACGTCACGAACACCAGGTGGGCCACACGCTCGGGCGCGCGCCGGGCCACCTCGGGGATCGTGAGCCCGGCCAGCGAGTGCCCGACGAGCACGAAGCGCTCGTAGCCCGCGGCATCGGCGTCGGCGAGCACCGACTCGGCGAAGTCGGCGACCGTGAGCGTGCGCAGCTCGGGCAGGTCGAGCCAGCGGTCGGGCCCGCCGCGCACGGCCTTGGGCGGCAGGTCGACCGCCAGCACAGGGCTCGACATCCGCTCCACCATCGGCCCCCAGCACCACGCGCCGTGCCCCGCGCCATGCACCAACACCACCGG
>CAZMGD010000064.1:2745-8689 GCA_964565705.1 uncultured Ilumatobacteraceae bacterium
AACCGGCGCCGCAGCCGAGTCCCCTGCGAGCGAAGCGAGCCCCGCTCGGCGCGCCCAGGCGCCGACGCGAGCGCAGCGAGCCACTAGCTCGGGTCGGCGTACCTGACCGAGTTGATCCGCTTGCCAGGGATGAAGTCGACCTCGACGCGTCGACCCGAATACGGGGAGTGCACCATCGTGCCGGGCACCCCGAGGTACATCATCACGTGGCCGGGGTACTGGACGAGGTCGCCTGCACCGGCGGTCTCGGCGGTCAGTCGCGTGCCGGCGGCGATCTGGTCGCCGCTGCTGCGCGGGATGGTGAGACCCGCCACCGACCACGCGTACGAGGTCAGGCCCGAGCAGTCGAACCCGACGCCGGGCTTGGACTGCTGCGAACGGTACGGCGTGCCGATCTGCGAGAACGCCGCCATCAGGGCGGTCTGGTGGGTGAGGTCGGCAGCCGTCCAGGCCTCGTCGAACTGCTCGGCGTCGATGCCGAGCTGGTACCCGACCATCTCGGCGATCTGCGAACGGATGACCCCGAAGCTGGTCTGCGCCGCGCCCGACCCGCCCTGGATCAGCGCGATCTGGACGAGGGCGTCGGTGGCCAGCGAGGGAACCGTGGCGCCCGGGGGGACGGTGACGGCCTCGGGATCCGTTGGTGGCGTCGCCACCGGCCCGCTCCGCACCACCGGCAGGCCGACGTTTGCAGGTCGAGTGTACGGGGAACCCTCGGAACCGGTCGCGACCGGCGCCGACGGATCCGGGGGAGCGGCATGCACCGTCGCCGGTGCGGCGAGGGCCAGGGAAGCGGCAGCGAGTGCCACCGACAGCGCTACACGCAGCCGCGTGCGACGCTTCGAGTTGGATTGCACCTGTGGTTGTCCTCCGGTTGGTGTGGAGAGCGGAACCAATCGCCCGGTTCCACCCGCCCGCCCGGCGCCGTACGAGAGCGCCCCTCGGGGTATCGACAGGCCGGCATCGTCGGCGGCCAGATGACGAGAGGCGACAAGCTACCGCAACAGAACTGCAATGTTCAACGCGCACGGACCAGATAGGAACGTCCCCGTGCCCGCCGCCGTCCCAGGAGATCGCTCCGGCGGACGCACTGTCGCCGTGCTGCTCGCCGCCGGCGGAGGTTCGCGATATGACGGAACGACACACAAGCTGCTCGCGCCACTCGGTGCATCGACGGTGTTCCAGCGGGCCTTCACCGCCGCGATGACGGCCGGGATCGGCCACCTCGTCGTCGTCACCGGCGCCGTCGCCGACCTGCCGATCGAACCCGGCGTGGGCGTGACCGTGTGCCACAACCCGCACTGGGCAGAGGGGCAGGCGACGTCACTGCAGTCCGGGATCCGTGCCGCTCGAGAGCTCGACGCCGACGCGATCGTGGTCGGTCTCGGCGACCAGCCGTTCGTGCCGGCCACCGCTTGGCGGGCGGTCGCCGCGGCCAGTTCGCCGATCGCGATCGCCACCTACGACGGGCGGCGAGCCAATCCGGTACGGCTGGGCGCGTCGGTCTGGCCGCTGCTGCCGACATCGGGCGACGCGGGCGCCCGAGCGGTCTTCGCGGTTCACCCAGAACTCGTCGAGGAGGTACCCTGCGAAGGATCCCCCGCCGACATCGACACCCGCGAGGACCTGGAGCGATGGACCTGATCACCGGTACGAGCTCCGACGAACACGACGAACCCGAGCGCCCCGACAACGAAGACGTCGAGGCGGACGCGACGCCTGGTGGCACCCCCATCCCCCAGCTGCACGGGCCCGCCGCTGACCCGGTCGAGCCGATCCGCGCCGGTGCGGGTGCAGGCCGCTGGGCGCTGCGCGCCGTGCCCGCCGCGATCGCTGGTGGCGCCGCCGTCACCTGGGCGGTGCTGCGTGCCCGCCGCCGGTAGCCCACCGCGTTCGATGGCCGACGACGCCGACATCGCCCGAGTCGAGTCCTTGCTCGGGCGAGCTCCGATCGCCGACTTCGATGTGGTGGTGCGCGACGCGGGCGGGAGCCCGGTCGTGATCCGCAACGCTCCGCTCTTGCCCGACGGCACCCCGATGCCCACCCGCTACTGGCTCGTGGGTCGGGCCGAGACCGTGGCGGTCAGCCGCCTGGAGGCGGCCGGTGGCGTGCGCGCGGCAGAGACGTCGATCGATCCCGAGGCCGTCGCCGCCGCGCACCGCACGTATGCCGCCGAACGCGACGCGGCCCTGCCGCCAGGTCACACCGGCCCGGCCCCCTTCGGTGGGGTGGCGGGCACGCGCACCGGCGTCAAGTGCCTCCACGCCCACTACGCCTGGTACCTCGCAGGAGGCGACGACCCGGTCGGCCGCTGGGTCGCGCAGCAGCTCGCCGTGGAGGATGTCCGGTGAACGTCGCCGCGATCGACATCGGGACGAACTCGACCAACCTCTTGATCGTCGACCAAGCCGGCGAGCAGCTGGTGCGCGAGATCGGCTTCACCCGCCTCGGCCGGGGCGTCGACGAACACCGGATGTTCGCGCCGGAAGCGATCGAGCGCACCGTCGCCCAGCTGGCCCATTATCGCGACGTCCTGCGGACCCACGACGTGACCGCGGTGCGCGCCGTCGCGACCAGCGCCAGCCGCGACGCCGCCAACCGCGACGACTTCTTCGACCGGGCCGAGGCCGTGCTCGGTGTCCGCCCGGCACTGCTCGACGGCGAGCAGGAGGGCGTGCTCGCCTACCGGGGTTCCGTCGGCGACGGGCGCGACGGCGAACTGCGTCTCGTCATCGACATCGGTGGCGGCTCGACCGAGTTCATGCTGGGCGACGACGAACTGCGCGACGTGACCTCGATCGATGTCGGGTCGGTGCGGCTGACCGAGATGTTCCTGCACGGCGACCCGCCCCGCGCCGAGGAGCTGACGAACGCGATCGGCACCGTCCAGGATCTGCTCGAGGACGTCGAGCGCGAGCTGCCCGGCATCGCCGCCCGACCGTTCGTGGTCGGCATCGCGGGCACGATCACGACGATCGCTGCGGTCGAGATCGGCCTGCCGGAGTACGACCCCTCGCGGGTGCACGGCGCACGGCTGACGCGCCCGGCGATCGAAGAGGTGTTCCGCACATTGGCCACCGAGCCGCTCGCCGACCGGGTGCACAACCCCGGCCTGCCGCGCGAGCGCGCCGACGTGATCGTCGGCGGCTGCTGTGTGCTGGTGGCGATCATGCGGACCTGGAGCGTCGGCGAGATCATCGTGTCGGACCGCGGCATCCTCCACGGTGTGTGCCTCGACCTCCTGGAGGCGTACCGATGAGTCTCCGCGCGCATCCGGCGTCGCCGTCGTCACCGATGCGGTTGTACGGCAAGCGGGTCGTGCTGCGCCCCCTCGTGCCGAACGACCACACGGCGTGGAGCGAGGTCCGCCGGCGCAACCACGACTGGCTGACCGTGTGGGAGCCGTCGCGTCCGCTGCTGTCGATCGATCCGGCGAACGACCGCGACGCGTTCTCCAACCGCTGCGCCGCTCGCGACCGCGAGCGGATGATGGGTACCGCATGCGGGCTCGGGTTGTTCGTCGACGGGGCGTTCGCCGGCGAGATCAACCTCAACAACATCACGCGCGGTGCGATGCAGTCGGCGACGATCGGGTACTGGATCGACCAGGCTCGCGCGGGGCACAGCTACGTCGCCGAGGGCGTGGTCGTGCTGGCCCGGCACGCGTTCGAGGAGCTGAGCCTGCATCGTCTGGAGATCTGCATCATCCCCCGCAATCGAAACAGCCGCCGCGTCATGGAGAAGCTCGCGATCCGCGAGGAGGGTGTGGCCCGGGGGCTGGTCGAGATCAACGGGGTGTGGGAGGACCACGTCCGCTATGGCGTCACCGTGGAGGAGTGGAACGAACGGCGCGCCGCACTGTCGGCCGACTGGCTCTGAGGCTTACGACTGTTCGATGATCAGGCGCTGCGCTCGGATGCGGGCCAGGCGCTGGTTGGTGCGCCGCTTCCAGTCCTTCACCTTCCAGTGCCGCTGCGGGCGACCGGCCGCCTTCGCCACACCCTTTTCAGCATCGTGGTGGCGCAACGGCTTGAACTCGTTGGCCGGTTCGATGACGTCGTCGGGTTCGACCCCGGCGCTCAACTGCTCGGTGACGAGGTGCAACTCGCTGTTGATGCGACTGCGATCGCCTCGGGCGTGAGCCCGGACATCCACCGTTGCCGGCGGGACGACTTCGCTGCTGCGATGCCGATTGCTCATGCTTCGACCTCCCGATGGTCCGTGGTGAGCTTGATCTCGACCGTAGTCCATCGAGGCATCGATCGCGGCACCGGTGAGGCGACTCCTGTCACGACGGTTCTCGGTCGGGTTCTGGCACCCAGGGGTACCAGAACCCGACCGAGAACGTGAGGCGGAGGCGGGCTGGGGCGGGTCAGCGCGAGCGGATGCGGGCCTGGATGGCGGCGAGACGCTCGGCGAACCACGGTTGCTGCGTGCTCCACAGCTGGGGGACGAGCTCGGCGTCGACGGCTGCGGCGTGGTCGCCGACATCGGCCATCGCCGCGATCGTCCGCTTGGCGCTGATCGCCAGCTCACGCGGCGCTGCGGCCGCCTTCGCCGCGAACGCGTGCACGGTCGCGGCCAACTCGTCGTCGTCGACGCAGCGGTACACCAGCCCGACACGCTCGGCCTCGACCCCGTCGAGCACGTCACCGAACACGACCGCCGCCATCGCCGCCTGCGGACCGACGATGCGGCGCAGCATCCAGGTGTGGCCGCCGCCCGGGTGCAGCCCGAGCTCCAGGAAGCGGGTGTCGAAGCGGGCACGGCGGGCGGCGAAGCGCACGTCACAGCCGAGCGCCATGTTCATGCCGGCTCCGACGGCAGCGCCGTTCACGGCGGCGACCGTCGGGAGCGGGCTGCGGGCGACTCGCAGGAACCCTTCGTAGATGGCCGTCAGCGAGTCGCCGTCGGCCTCGGCGAGGTTGCCGAGGTTGGCCCCAGCACAGAACGCGGGCGGCGCGCCCGTGACGACGACCGCGCCGATGCCGTCGTCGGCCTCGATCTCGTCCATCGCCTCGACGATGGCGGTGACCATCGGCGCGGTGAGCGTGTTGCGCTCGGCCGCGTTGTTCAGTGTGATCGTGGCGACGCGGTCGGCAACGTCGACGAGCACCGGTGCAGAGGTGTCCATGCGCTGCGAGTCTCGCACCACGCCGGTCCTACCATGCGACGGTGAGCACTCCCCCAGAGCGGTTCGGCGATCGACTCGACGGCGACGCACCGACGGCAGACATCCCGCAGGCCCGACCAGCGGCCACGGTCATCCTCGCTCGTGACGCGCACCCCGGCATCGAGGTGCTGCTGCTCCTGCGCAGCGACGTCGGCGCGTTCGGTGGGATGTGGGTCTTCCCCGGCGGCCGGGTGGACGACGACGACGCCGGCGACGACGAGCTGTCCCGGGCGTGCTCGGCCGCGGTGCGCGAGACCGATGAGGAGGCCGGGGCGACGATCGACCCCACGACGCTGGTGGCGTGGAGCCACTGGACGCCACCGCCGATCGTCCCCAAGCGCTATGTGACGTGGTTCTTCGTCGCCCCCTGGCCCGGCGGCGAGGTGCGAGTCGACGACCACGAGGTGCTGCAACACCGGTGGATCCGACCGTCGGATGCGCTCGCCGAGGATCTGCGGATGGCGCCGCCCACCATCGTGTCGCTGTTCGAGCTGGCCGCGCTCGACCCGGGTTCGGTGGCCGATGTGCACCGCGACGGACCGCCGCCCGCCTATGTGACCGTGCCGGCCAAGGCGGCCGACGGCACGCTCGTGATGTTGTGGGACGGCGACGCCGGCTACGCCACCGCCGACGCCGAGGCGGCCGGTGCCCGCCACCGCATGTACATGCCCAAGGGTGCGCCGCCACGCTTCGAACGAACCTGATGACGCTTCGCTGCCGCGCTGATGGCTCGCTGCGCTCGCAGTCTGCGCCTGGGCCCGCCGCTGCGG
>CAZMGD010000064.1:8789-22931 GCA_964565705.1 uncultured Ilumatobacteraceae bacterium
GGCGCGTCCAAGCGCCGCAACGACCGTCTGACGTTGCGGGTAGCGTCACCTCGATGCTCGACCACGTCTTCACCGACGCCATCAGCGCGCTCCGCGACGCCTTCGAGAAGGCGTTCCTCGAGCGTCAGGCGTTCGAGGAGCACTTCCAGGTCGACGTCCTGCTCGGCGACATCACCTGGGAGACCAGCTACGGACTGCCCGGCGAGGGCCAGCCGCCGCGGGTCGTCGCCCACATCACGTTCGACTGGCCGACCTGGAGCCAGACTGCCTACCGGCGGTGGTACGTGGACGAGGTGCTGGAGGAGCAGCCGGCGATCGAGATGGAGATCGTCTTTCGCGTGCAACGGCTGGTCGGGCAGCCGTCGCCGGAGACGGTGCTCGCCGTGCTGCCGAACGCGAGCCCGCTGATCGGCGACGAGCGCCTCGAGCGCGCCGGCGCCACCGTCGAGATCGGCTACGAGGAGCGCGTGCACGACGACGACGGCGACCCCCCGCCGGAGTTCGCGGTCGAGATCACCTATGAGGGCCTGTACGAGCTGGCCGAGGAGACCCTCGCCGACGGGGCGAGCACGATCCTCGACGACCACTTCGGCGCGCTCGGCGGCTGGATCGCGTCGACGCTCGTGCGCCTCGGCGATCTCAAGCTGGCATACCTACCCGCCGACGACGAGTCCTCCGACTGATGGCCGACCCGGTCCTGCTCGACGTCGCCGAGCGGGTCGCGACGATCACGCTGAATCGACCGGAGGCCCGCAACGCGCTGTCGCGCGACGTGTTGCGGCTCCTGCCCCTGCTGCTCGCCGACGCCGACGGGCGCGACGACGTCGATGTGCTGATCCTCACCGGCGCCGACCCGGCGTTCTGCGCCGGCCTCGACCTCAAGCAACTCGGTTCCACCGACGACGGTCTGATGGGCAGCGGTGCCCGACCCGAGCCGAGCGCGGGGCGCGGCCCGTTCCCGCCGCTCACCAAGCCGCTGATCGGCGCGATCAACGGCGTCGCCGTGACCGGTGGGCTCGAGCTGGCGCTGAACTGCGACTTCCTGATCGCGTCCGAGCGGGCCCGCTTCGGCGACACGCACTCACGCGTCGGCGTCCAGCCCGGCTGGGGCCTGACCGTGCTGCTGCCCCAGGCGGTCGGCGTGCGCCGGGCCCGGGAGATGAGCTTCACCGGCAACTTCATCGCCGCCGACCAGGCGCTGGCGTGGGGGCTCGTCAACCACGTCGTGGCCCACGACGAACTGCTACCGACCGCCCACCGCATGGCGCTGGACATCGTCGGCAACGACCAGGCGGGTGTGCGCAACCTGCGGGAGACCTACGACCTGATCCACGGCGACGCCCAGGGGTGGGCGACCGAGGACGAACGCGCCCGTTCGTGGCAGACGGAACGCTTCGATCCGTCGGTCGTCGCCGCCCGCCGCGACGCCATCGCCGAGCGCGGACGCGCCCAGTCGTAGCCAAGACAGGCCCGAAGGGCGGCGCCGTGCCAGGCTGCGTCGGTGGTCGCTGATCCCCCGCCCTTGCGCCAACGCCGGCCGCCGCCGCCGTTCCTGCCCTTGACGGTGCGCCGCACGGAGCGCATGAGCCCGCGCATGGTGCGCGTGACGTTGACCGGCGAAGGTCTCGCGTCGCTCGCGTCCGAGCACCCGGCAGCGAGCGTCAGGCTGCTGCTGCCACCGGACCCGCCCGACGCGACGCTGACGATGCCGATCTGGGACGGCAACGTGTTTCTCCTACCCGACGGTCGACGGGCGACGATCCGCACCATCACACCCCGCCGCCTCGACGCCGACGCGGCCGAGCTGGAGCTGGAGATCGTCGACCACGGCCAGGGCCCGGCGTCGGAATGGGCGCGGACCGCGGTGGCCGGCCAGCCAGCTGCCGTGTCGGGCCCGGCGCGGGGCTACCCGATCCCCGAGGATGCCGAGCGTTTCCTCCTGGCCGGCGACGAGTCCGCGCTGCCGGCGATCGGCCAGTTGCTGGAGGCGCTGCCGCACGACCGCCCGGTCTCGGTCCACGTCGAGGTCGAGCACCCCGCTGCCGGGACAGAGTTGCCGCCGCACCCGACAGCGCAGGTCACGTGGCACGTTCGACCCTCCGCGAAGCCGCCCGGCGACACGCTCGTGGACGCGGTGCGCGCCGACCCCCTCACCGGCGCTACCAGGATCTGGGCGGCCGGCGAGGCCGCCGCGATGCAGCGGATCCGCCGCCACCTGTTCGACGAGCGGGCCGTCTCCCGCCCGCACACCTGGATCCGCGGCTACTGGAAGTCCGGCCGCGGGGGCGACCCCGACGACGACTGATGCCCAGCCGGGGGGTGTCAGAACCGGGTCGTCGTCCACCAGGCGGGTGAGCCGGTACGTTCTGACACCCAGCCACCACACGTCACCGACGCTTCGCGAGCGCAGCGAGCCGCTACAAGCTCGCGCCTCGGGCCCGCAGGTCGGCCTCGACGGCGGCGGCGATGTCGAGCGACAGGATCTCGGCGCCGGTCATGTTGAGGTGGAAGCCATCACCCTGGCGCACCGGCTTGATCATGCCGTCGCGGGGATCGACCACGTACTCGGCATAGCCCCCGTCACGCCCGGTGAAGCGCTGCCAGGTGTCGATGTAGACGACCTTGCCGGGACGTGCCGCGGCCTGCTCCATCGTCACGGCCCGCAGGGGCTCGAGGCGGGCGGTGAAGTTGGGGTCGACGGCGTTGGGGATGCCGACCCAGATCAGCGTGCGGCCGTCCTCGGTCAGCTGATCCATGACCGCGCCGACCCGCCTGCCGTACTCGGCCTTCCACTCCTCGGTCGTCGTGCCGCGGCTGCGCCCGTCGATCAGGATGTCCTGGGCGTCGTTGCCGCCGAAGGTGACCACGACGATCTGCGGGTCGACGTCCGGGATGGTCTGGCGCAGGTGCGCCGGCCAGTCGTAGAAGTCAGGGCGGGCAAGGCCGCTCGACACCTTGTAGTCGAGTGTGCTGTCGACAACGCCGGTGTCGTCGAGCTGCGACATCAACGACGGCCCGAACGCGCCGGCGTCGGAGTCGCCGGCGATGTAGACCGTGGCCGGGTGCTCCGCCGACGGCACGTAGGTCTCGGGTGGGGTTGCCACAGTCGTCGTCGCCGCCTCGGTGGAGGCCGTGTTCGCGTCCGCGCCCTCGGACGGATCGGCCGGCGTCGCGTCGGACGTCGGCTGCGTCGTCGACGACCCGTCGGTGGCCGACGCATCGCCGCCGAAGGCAGAGCGCGCGGCCATCACCACTCCGGCGATCAGCAACGCGGCGACGCCGAGCACCATCAACCGGCGCAGCAGGTAGGTCTGCCGGCTGACTCGCCGCCGCGGCGCAGGTCGCGGCGATCGGGGGTCGCGGGTCGAACTCGCCATGGTGTCCCGAGGATATTGGCCGCGCGTGCCGGCGCGACGGAATGCATGTTCCAGCGGAGACACCGCGAGGTCGTACCGCGCGGTAACGTGTGCGATCCCAACCAGCAACAACCAAGGGGGAGACATGCGTCGAGGACGCTTTCTCACAAGCGTTGCTGCCATCGCGGCACTCGGCCTCCTGGCCACGGCCTGTGGCAGCGACGATTCCGGCGACAGCAGCGACACGACGGCGGGCTCGACAGAGACCACCGCCGCGTCCACAGAGACCACCGCAGGATCCACGGAGACCACCGCCGGCGGCGAGGACATGAGCTGCACGCCGGTGGCCGACGTGGCCAAGGTCGGCATCGTGTACGACATCACCGGTCGCGGTGACAAGTCGTTCAACGACGCCGCGGCAGCCGGTCTCGACCAGGCGGCCGAGGCATGCGGCATCGAGTTCGAGGAGTCGACCCCGACGGGCGACGGCGACCGCGCCCAGCGCGTCGACCTCCTGGCGCAGAACGGCGACGGTCTCGTGATCACCGTCGGCTTCCTGTTCGGCGACTCCCTCGGCGTCTCGGCGCCCGCGTACCCGGACACCAACTTCGCGATCATCGACTCGGTCGTCGACCAGCCGAACGTCGCCTCCCTGGTGTTCGCCGAGGAGCAGGGTTCGTTCCTGGTCGGCGCCGCGGCGGCGCTCAAGACCCAGAGCGATCACGTCGGGTTCATCGGCGGCGTGCAGACCGACCTGATCCTGAAGTTCGAGGCCGGCTTCACCGCAGGCGCCAAGGCCGTCAACCCCGACATCAGGGTCGACGTGGCGTACCTGACGCAGCCGCCGGACTTCACCGGCTTCAACGCCCCGGACAAGGCCAAGGAGATCGCGGCCGGCATGTACGAGGCCGGCGCGGACGTCATCTACTCGGCCGCCGGCGGATCGGGCCTCGGAGCGTTCCAGGCCGCCGCGGAGGCCGGCGCACCCGGTGAGGTGTGGGCGATCGGTGTGGACAGCGACCAGTACAACCTGGTCGACGCCGCGCTGCAGCCCTACATCCTGACCTCGATGCTGAAGCGCGTCGACGTCGCCGTGTTCGAGACCACGAGGGCCTACGCCGAGGGCAACTTCGCCCCCGGCGTGCAGACGTTCGACCTCGCCGCCGACGGCGTGGGCTACAGCACCAGCGGAGGCTTCGTCGACGACATCGCGTCGCAGCTCGACGACTTCGCGGCGCAGATCATCTCCGGCGAGATCACGGTGCCGACCGCACCCTGATCCGTTGAGGATCCTGTCCTGAGAGGGCCCGCCCGGCAGTCGCCGGGCGGGCCCTGCCGCGCCGGGCGCCAGACGCGCGTCGTGCCCTGGTCGATGGAGTAGAACATCGCAATGATCAACGCGAGCGGGTCATGACGGGGGCCGGGGCGGCGGACGCAGACACGGCGCCGATCGCCATCGAACTGCGCGACATCGTCAAGCGCTTCCCCGGTGTCGTCGCCAACGACGGTGTGAACCTCACCGTGCGGGCGGGCACGATCCACGCCATCGTCGGCGAGAACGGTGCCGGCAAGAGCACGCTGATGAAGACGCTCTACGGCGCCCACCGCCCCGACGACGGAACGATCGCGGTCGACGGCGTGCTGCGCGACTTCAAGAGTCCACGCGACGCGATCGACGTCGGGATCGGCATGGTGTTCCAGCACTTCATGCTCGCCGACAACCTGCGGGTGTGGGAGAACATCGTGATCGGCGACGAGCCGACCGCCGGGGGCGTGTGGCTCAACGGTCGCCGGGCGGTCAACCGACTGCGTGAACTGTCCAAGCAGTACGGCCTCGACGTCGACCCCACCGAGCTCGTCGGTGACCTCGGCGTCGGCGAGAAGCAGCGCACCGAGATCCTGAAGGTGATCTACCGTGGCGCGCGGATCCTCATCCTCGACGAACCGACGGCGGTGCTCGTACCGCAGGAGGTCGACGAGCTGTTCGCTTCGCTGCGCTCGCTCACCGAGTCGGGATCCACCGTGATCTTCATCTCGCACAAGCTCGACGAAGTGCTCAAGCACGCCGACGCGATCACGGTCATCCGGGCCGGCAAGACCGTCGGCGAGGTGCCCGACCCGACGACGGTCACGGCCCGCCAGCTGGCCGAGATGATGGTCGGCAGCGAGTTGCCCACCCCCGAGACGCGCGAATCGACGGTCACCGACCAGGTCTCGCTGTCCGTCGAGGACCTGACCGTCACCGAGGGCGGGCGCAACGTGCTCGATCACGTCAGCTTCGACGTGCACGCCGGCGAGATCCTCGGCGTCGCCGGCGTCGAGGGCAACGGCCAGACCGAGCTGATCCACGCGATCATGAATCTGGTGCCCTCGACGGGCGAGATCCGCCTGCACGGCAGACCGATCACGTCGACGAACACGCGCCAGCGACGCGCGGCGGGCATCGGCTACATCTCCGAAGACCGCCACCAGGACGGTCTGGTGCTGCAGCTGCCGCTCTGGGAGAACGCCGCACTCGGCCACCAGGGCCAGGCGCCGTTCAGTCACGGCCTCTGGCTCGACCGCTCGGGCACCAAGGAGCGCACGGAGGAGATCGTCCGCGAGTTCGACGTCCGGACCCCGAGCATCTCGGTCGCCGCGTTCACGCTGTCCGGCGGCAACCAGCAGAAGCTCGTCGTCGGCCGGGAGATGGCCGCGGGTCCGACCGTGCTCGTCGCCGCCCACCCGACGCGCGGCGTCGACGTCGGCGCCCAGGCGCTGATCTGGGACACGTTGCGCGATGCGCGGGCACAGGGCCTCGCCGTGCTGCTCGTGTCGGCCGACCTCGAGGAGCTGATCGGGCTGAGCGACCGGCTGATCGTCATGTTGCGAGGGAGGATCACGCTGGAGACCACGCCGAACGTCACACCGGCCGAGCTCGGCTCCTACATGACCGGGGCCGCGACCACGGAGGGTGCGGCCTGATGTTGCGTCGAATCGGCCAGGCACTGCTCGCCCCCGCGGTCGCCGCGGTGGTCGCGATCATCGTCTCCTCGATCGCGCTGTGGATCAGCGGCAACAACCCGCTCGAGGCCTTCCAGGAGATGTGGAAGATCGTCGACAGCACCCAGAGCCTGGTGATCATCATCAACCAGGCGGTGCCGTACTACGTCGCCGGCGTCGCCGTCGCGATCGGGTTCAAGATGAACCTCTTCAACATCGGCGCCGACGGCCAGTACCGCCTGGCGACGCTGTTCGCGGCGTGGGTCGGCGCCAGCATCTCCCTACCCGCGCCGCTGCACGTGTTCGTCATCGTCGTCGTCGCGATGACCGTGGGTTCTGCCTGGGCGGCGATCGCCGGTGCGCTCAAGGTCACCCGCGGCGTCAACGAGGTGATCTCGACGATCATGCTCAACTACATCGCCACCGGCCTCGGTGCGTTCCTGCTGATCAGCTACTTCCAGAACAAGTCGGAGAGCGCGAGCCTGATCACGTCCACTGAGCCGCTGCCCCCGTCCGCGCTGCTCCCCCACCTCGACCGGCTCTTCGAGCTGTTCGGCTTCCACTTCGGCGGGGGCGTGCACCTCTACGGGTTCTTGCCCTTCGCCATCGCCCTCGGGATCTTCTACTACGTGCTGCTGTTCCGCAGCCGGTTCGGCTTCGAGCTGCGCATCAGCGGCACGAATGCCACCGCGGCGCGCAGTGCCGGCGTGAACCCGAAGTCGATGGTCATGAAGACGATCATGCTGTCGGGAGCGTTCAGCGGCCTGATCGGCCTGAGCGCGCTGCTCGCCGATCCGCAGTTCGGCCACAAGTACGGCGACGGGTTCCCGAACTCGCTCGGCTTCACCGGCTTGGCCCTCGCCCTGCTCGGCCGCAACCACCCGGTCGGCATCGCCGCCGCGGCGTTCGTGTGGGCGGCGATCGGCCGTGCCACCCAGCCGCTCGGCGGCCTCGGCATCCCGCAGGAGATCGGCGTGATCCTCCAGGGCTCGTTCCTGCTCGCGGCGGTGATCGCGTTCGAGGTGGTCAAGCGCCGCAACGAGCGAGCGGCGGCCGAGGCGGCATCGAGGAGCACGCACGCTCCACCTGAGATGCCGACGATGGCGGGAGAACCGGCGTGAACGACCTCTTGGCCTCGATCACCAAGCGGCCCGGGCTCTGGGCAGCGATCGGCGCGACGCTGATCCTGTCGATCACCCGTTTCATCACCGACAACCCCGACATCACCTCGTCGGGAACGTTCGGCGTCACCCTTCGCTATGCGATGCCGATCGCGATGTGCGGCATCGGCGGGCTGTACGCGGAGCGCAGCGGAACGATCAACATCGGCCTCGAGGGCATGATGGCCGCCGGCACGCTCTTCACCGGGTGGTGGGCCTGGCACTTCAACTGGTGGATGGGGCTGCTCGGCGGGCTGATCGGCGGGCTCATCTTCGGCCTCTTGCACGCCCTGGCCACGGTGACATTCGGCGTCAACCACATCGTGAGCGGCTTCGCGATCAACATCCTCGCCCCGGGCGTCGCCCGGTTCATGGCCGGCCAGCTCTTCGCCGACGAGCCCGGCGGGTCGATCACCAACTCACCCGGCAACAAGAACTCTCCACCCAAGTTCACGATGCCGTTCCTCTCGGGCGGCGACCTGTTCGGCTGGAAGACGCCCGACATCCTCGGCTGGCTCGAGGACAAGCAGTGGCTGATCATCGGCGACGTTGCCGGGATGCTGAAGGGGCTCACCACGGCGGTGAGCCTCGACATCATCATCGGCATCGGGTTGATGGTGCTGGCCTGGCTCGTCATCTGGCACACGCCCTTTGGGCTACGGCTGCGGTCATGCGGCGAGAAGCCCCAGGCGCCCGACAGCCTCGGTGTGTCGGTGGCCCGCATCCGCTACGAGGCAATGGCGCTCAGCGGGGCCATGGCCGGTTTCGGCGGGGCGATCCTCGTGATGTTCGTGAACCGCTACCAGGAGGGTCAGACCGGCGGGAAGGGCTACCTCGGGCTCGCCACGCTCGTCGCCGGCAACTACACGGTGTCGGGCATCGGTGTGTTCTCCGGGTTGTTCGGCTATGCGACGGGCATCACGTTCCGCAGCAACCCGAGCCAGCTCGTCGCCGACCTGATCCCGGCGGCGGCGATCGCGTTCGCGCTGGCGGCGGTGATCTCCCTGCTCCGTCACGCCTGGGCACCGATGTGGATCCTGTTCGCGCTGACCGCCATCGCCGTCTACGGGGCGGTGTCCGTGGATCAACCGAACAACCAGGTGCTCTACGTGTTCCCCTATGTCGTGACGCTGGTCGTCGTGGCGGTGCGCGGCGGCAACCTGCGGGCGCCGGCCGCCGACGGCATCCCGTACTTCAAGGGCCAGCAGGGTTGACCCAACGTCAGATTGTTAGGTAAACCTAACGTTCATGACCTCGACCGATCCGATCGCCGCGCTCGCCGACATCGTCCTGCCGCACGTCAACGGCGAGCACGCCGACTCGATGCTGTTCCTCGTCCAGGTGCTGGGTGGCCGGCCAGAAGCGACGACCGCCCAGGCCACCGGCGTCGACCGGTTCGGCATGGATCTGGCGGTCGATGACGGCGCGGTCGACGCGGTGCGGATCGAGTTCCCGGAACCCGCCGACGACCTGTTCGCGATGCAGCTCCAGGCGCTCGCACTGGTGCAGACGGCACGAACGCAGTCGGGCCGGCCCGGCTCGACGAACCTCGAACGCGAGGCGGCGTCGATGTCCGCGCTCACGACGTTCGTCACGACGGTCACCGCCGTGCGCCAGCTCACCCCGGGCGTGCGCAGGGTCACGTTCGGCGGCGGCGACCTGGCTGCGTTCACACCGATCGCGCCCGATCAGTTCCTCTACGTACTGCTGCCGCCGCCTGGTCGAGCGCAGCTGACGATCGACGCGTCGTTCACCTGGAGCGGCTACGAGGAGATGCCCGAGGAGGAGCGACCGGTCGGCGCCTACTACACGGTCCGTGCGTGGCGGCCGGAGGTCGCCGAGCTCGACATGGACTTCGTGCTGCACACCCCAAGCGGGCACGCCTGCGAGTGGGCGACGCGAGCCGAGGCCGGCGACCCGGTCGCCCTCTGGGGCCCACGCACCTCGTTCGAGCCACCGGCGGGCACCGACTGGTACCTGCTGTTCGCCGACGACACCGGCGTGCCGGCGCTGAGCGGCATCCTCGACTCGCTGCCGGCGGGCACCCGGGTGCGGGCCTTCGCCGAGGTCGCGAACGCGGCGGAGATCCAGCCGCTGCGCGACGACCCGGCGATCGAACTGCACTGGTTCACCCGCGATGGTGCCGGCCCCGGCACGACGACCGCGCTGCTCGACGCCGCCCGCGCCCTGTCGCTGCCCGACGGCACGCCCTACGTGTGGGGCGGCGCCGAGAGCAAGACGCTGACGGCGATCCGCAAGTACCTCCGCCGCGAGGTCGGCCTGCCCCGCCAGGCGGTCTCCCTGGTCGGCTACTGGCGTCGCGGCGAGCTCACCGCCGACGAACTGGACGAATAGCTGGCTCGCTGCGCTCGCTGGCTGCGCCTGAGCACGCCAGCGCGGCTCGCTGCGCTCGCGTGAATGGCTGCGGCGCAGGTGCGCAGCGGCGTCCGTTGTGTTCGGGTGCTCGCTTCGCTCGCGAAGCCTCGGTGACCGCTGTCGAGGATCCGTGATGCCACCGACCGTGCTCGGCCTTTCGTGTTGACTCGTACGATGGGTCCATGTCGACCGACAATTCGCTGGAGCGGGCGCCGAAGGCGTTGTTGCACGATCACCTGGACGGCGGGGTTCGGCCGACGACGGTGATCGAGCTGGCCGATGAGTACGGCTATCCCTCGTTGCCGACCACAGACGTCGACGACCTCGCCCACTGGTTCCACCGCGGGGCCAAGCGCAACGACCTGGTGCTGTACCTCGAGACCTTCGCCCACACCTGCGGCGTGATGCAGCATCGCGACGCGATCGAGCGGGTCGCCGCCGAGTGCGCCCGCGACCTCGCCGACGACGGCGTCGTGTACGCCGAGGTGCGCTTCGCGCCCGAGTTGCACACCGAGGCCGGCCTGACCCTCGACGAGGTCGTCGGCGCCGTGCTCGACGGGTTCGCCCGCGGCGCGGCCGGCACCGACTTGACGATCCGGGCGATCCTGTCGGCGATGCGCACCGCGGCGCGCAGCCTGGAGATCGCCGAGCTGGCGGTGCGGTGGCGCGACGCCGGCGTGGTCGGCTTCGACATCGCCGGCGCCGAGGCCGGCTACCCACCGACCCGTCACCTCGACGCGTTCCAGTACGTCCAGCGCGAGAACTTCCACACCACGGTCCACGCCGGCGAGGCGTTCGGCCTGCCCTCGATCTGGGAGGCGGTGCAGTGGTGTGGGGCAGAACGCCTCGGCCACGGGGTGCGCCTCGTCGACGACATCAACGGTCCACCCGGCGCCGAGAAGCTCGGCCGGCTGGCGTCGTACGTGCGCGACCGCCGGATCCCGCTCGAGCTGTGCCCGACCTCCAACGTCAACACCGGCGTGGTGCCGACGATCGCCGATCACCCGATCGGCATGCTGCGGAGGCTGCGGTTCCGGGTCACCGTCAACACCGACAACCGGCTGATGAGCGACACGTCGATGACCAAGGAGTTCGAGCAGCTCCGCGACGCGTTCGACTGGCGGCTCGACGACTTCGAGTGGTTGACGGTCAACGCGATGAAGAGCGCGTTCAGCCCGTTCGAGGAGCGGCTGCGGATCATCAACGGCCTGATCAAGCCGCGCTACGCCCTCTTGCGGGCCGAGGCTGCGTTGGGAGCACCCTCGGGCGCGTAGCTTCGGCGCCATGCCCGTCGAGGTCACCATCGTCGATCACCCGCTCATCGCCGACGCGCTCGTGCGCGTCCGCGATCGCGACACCCCCAACACGCTGTTCCGCCAGGAGCTGGAGCGGATCGGCAAGCTGCTGCTGGCCGACGCCACACGCCACCTGCCCACCGCCCCGATCCGGGTCACGACCCCGCTGGAGGAGACCGACGGCCGCGTGCTGGCCACCCAACCGGTGGTGATCCCGATCCTGCGCGCCGGGCTCGGCTTCGTGCACGCCGCGCAGGAGCTGATGCCCGCCGCCGATCTCGGCTTCATCGGGATGTCGCGCGACGAGTCGACGTTCCAACCCAAGCCGTACGTCAACAAGCTGCCCGAGACCCTCGCCGACCGGGTGTGCATCGTGCTCGACCCGATGCTGGCCACCGGCGGTTCGCTGGCGGCGACCTGCCGCCTCCTGCTCGACCAGGGCGCGCCGGGACCGATCATCGTCGTGTGCGTGCTCGCCGCGCCCGAGGGCATCGAGCGGCTGCGCACGGAGGGACTCGACCTGCGGATCTACACGGCGTCGGTCGACAGCCACCTCAACGACAGCGCGTTCATCGTGCCCGGACTCGGCGATGCCGGCGACCGTCAGTTCGGCATCGGCACGTGACCGACCCGCCCACCCCCCGCTGAACTCGGGAGCAGATCGGGTGCTCTGGCACCCGATCTGCTCCCGAGAACGAAGAAGTGGGCGCCGCCGTCAGCGCGACAGGGTGGCGATGGCTTGGAGCTCGATGCCGCCGCGGGGGTGCTGGGTCAGCGTCACGGTCACGTTGCGGGGACGAGCCGTGTGCATGATCTCGCCGGCGATCTCGGCCGCGAGCGCCTCGGCGAACACCGCTGTGTCGCGGAACCGCCACAGGTACAGCTTGAGGCTCTTGGACTCCACGCACCACTGATCGGGCGTGTACTCGATGACGACCGTCGACAGGTCGGGCTGGGAGGTGACCGGGCACAGCGACGCCACCTCGCTGGTGCTGAACCGCACCGTGGTGACGTTGGCCGGCGCCGGGAACACCTCGACGTGATCGATCGCGTGGCGCACGGTGGCACCGAGCACGGTCAGTTCCATGTTCCCAGCGTACGGCGTACGGCGTACGGCGTACGGCTCAGCGCAGCGCCAGGCCGACCAGCGATCCGAACAGGATCGGGATCGCCAGCACCACGGCGATGCCGACGACGATCGCCGCGTAACCGGTCAGCGCCAGCCGGCCGGGTCTGATCGGCTCGATCACCGCGTTGGCCGAGCTGCCGATCTCCTTGAACGCCTGCAGGTTGCGGACCGACGTGAGCATCCGCATCGCGCTGCCCATCCTCGTGCCGCGGTCGGCGTTCAGCACGTTGTCGAGCTGCTTGGCGAGCGGTGCCGCGTGCTCGCGCCCGACCTGGGTGGTCGAGGCGTACCACTCGCCGATGAACTGCGGGCTGCCGAGCGTGTGCTGGAGCAGCCGCCGGTGCCACGCCAGCCGCAACGCGGCGGCGAAGCAGACGCCGACCACCACCACCCAGCAGACGATCGCTCCCGTCGAGTGGAAGAGCCACGGCGCGAGGGCGAGGGCGATCACCACCGCGGCGAGCAGCCCGGCGAGCACCGCCGGCCTGACGATCCGGGTGACGATGCGCACGATCATCGCCAGCCGCGAGATCACCGGCTGCAGCTCGGCCGGCGGCGTCGTCACACGTCCTGCCCCGCGGCTTCGAGCGCTGCAGCGAGATCGGCCAGGAACGGCGCCGGGTCGGCGCCGACCGCCTCGCCGTAGAGCTTGACCTTCGGCTCGGTGCCGCTCGGGCGGATCTGGGCCCGCACCGGACCATCCGGTCCGTCGACCATCAGCCGCAGCAGGTTGGCCTCGGCGAACCACTGCACGCTCGAGACCGGCGAACCACCGAGCGCTGCGGGCGGTCTGGCCTGGAGCGCCCCGACCGTCGCGGCCGCGGCGACAGGATCCATGCGCACCGACAACTCGGACGTGACGTAGCGGCCGAAGCGGGAGGCGATGTCGTCGAGCAGATCCTCGACCGTCCCGCCGGCCGCGACCGCCGCCGCCGCGACCTCGGTCAGCACGACCGCGGCGGTGATGCCGTCCTTGTCGAGCGGTCGCCCGGCGACCAGGTAGCCCAGCGCCTGCTCGTAGCCGAGCACGAACCGCCACTCCGGATGGCTGAGCACCTCGTGGGCGATCCACTTGAACCCGGTGAACGTCTCGGCGTGATGCACCCCCGCCGCCTCGGCCATGCGGGCGAGGAGGGACGACGACACCAGGGTCGTGATGACCACCCGGTCGTCGCCCTCGGTCGAGGCGAGGAGGTGGTCGGCGAGCAGGCAGCCGATCTCGTCGCCGGTGAGCCGGCGCCATCCGCCCGCACGGATCGGGATCGCCGCACCGAGCCGGTCGGCGTCGGGGTCGTTGGCGAGGGCGATCACGGCGCCGCTCGACTCGGCCGTGGCCAGCAACAGATCCATCGCTCCCGGTTCCTCCGGGTTCGGGAACGCGACCGTCGGGAAGTCCGGGTCGGGTTGCTGCTGCTCGGCCACGACCGCCGGCTGCAGCCAACCGGCACGTTCGAACGCGCGCAGCAGCGTCTCTCCGCCGACGCCGTGCATCGCCGTGTAGGCGACGGGCACACCCGGGAGGTCGGGGCGGCGTCGGACGTCGGGCACCGCGGCCAGGTAGGCCTCGAGCGGCGACTCGTCGAGACGCTCGATCAGCGGGTCGTCCGGTTCGGCGAGCGCGACCGTGGTGGCGTCGAACTCGTCGATCAGTGTCGAGATGTCGACGTCGGCGGGCGGCACGATCTGGGCGCCGGTGCCGAGGTACACCTTGTAGCCGTTGTCGGCAGGTGGGTTGTGGCTGGCCGTGACCATCACCCCGGCCGCGGCGCCGAGGTCGGTGATGTTCCACGCCAGCACCGGCGTCGGGAGCGGCCGCGGCAGCAACATCGCCCGCACGCCTGCGG
>CAZMGD010000065.1:0-10549 GCA_964565705.1 uncultured Ilumatobacteraceae bacterium
CCCGTTCCTCGAGGCGATCCGCCAGTTCCGCAAGGACGCCGGTCGGGACAACGTCTGCTACCTGCACGTGACGCTCGTGCCGTTCATCGGGCCCTCCGGCGAGCAGAAGACGAAGCCCACGCAGCACTCCGTCACGGAGCTGCGCAGCCGCGGCATCCAGCCCGACGTCATCGTCTGCCGCAGCGAGGAGCCGCTCAGCCCCAACCTGAAGCGCAAGATCTCCAACCTCTGCGACGTGGACGAGCGGGCGGTCGTCAACGCTGCCGACGCCCGCAACATCTACGAGCTGCCGCTGATCCTCCACGACGAGGGCCTCGACGAAGTGGTGTGCGACACGCTCGGCATCGATGCGCCGATCAACCTCAGCTACTGGGAGTCCGTCGTCGCCAAGGTCGAGGCGGCGTCGCGTCCGGTGCGGATCGGGCTGATCGGGAAGTACGTCGACCTGCCCGATGCCTACCTGTCGGTGGTCGAGAGCTTGAAGCACGCCAGCTTCCACCATGGTGCTGCGGTGCAGATCGACTGGATCCAGGCCGAGGAGGTCGAGGGGCTGCTCGCCGCCGGCCGTCTCGCCGACCTCGACGGGATGGTGATCCCCGGCGGCTTCGGTCACCGTGGGGTCGAAGGCAAGATCGCCGCCGCGGAGTATGCCCGGGTGAACGGGATCCCGTGCCTCGGCCTGTGCCTCGGGATGCAGGTGATGACCATCGAGTTCGCCCGTCACGTCCTCGGGCTCGCCGACGCCAACTCGACCGAGTTCGACGCCGCTACCCATCACCCGGTGATCGACCTCATGGTCGAGCAGCGCGACATCGCCGACAAGGGCGGCACGATGCGTCTCGGCGCCTACTACGCGGTGCTCCAGCCGGGCAGCCAGGTGGCCGAGGCGTACGGGGAGATGGTGGTCAGCGAGCGCCATCGCCACCGCTACGAGTTCAACTACAACTACCGCGCCCGCTTCGAGGGGGCGGGCTTCGCGTGCAGCGGCACGTCGCCCGACAAGCGGCTCGTCGAGTTCATCGAGCTGCCGGGCCATCCGTTCTGGGTCGGCACCCAGGCCCATCCCGAGTTCAAGAGTCGCCCGGACCGCCCGCATCCGCTGTTCCGTGAGCTGGTCGGGATCGCACTCACCCTGCGCGAGGCGGCGGGCGGCGCCGAGGCGGCCCAGTCCAGCGCAGACACCGCCCCCGTCGGCTGAGCCCGTCCCGATGACCGGGTTCACGCACCTGGGCGACGAGCTCGCGCTCCAGGGCCACTTCGTGCGCGTCGTCGTCGGGATCTTCGAGTCGCCCGACGGCTCGACGTTCCGGCGTGACATCGTTCGGTCGCGCGGCGCGGTCGGCGTCGTGCCGCTGCGCATCGTCGACGGCGCGCCGCACGTCGTGCTGGTGCGCCAGTACCGCCCTGCCTTCGATGCCGAGTTGCTCGAGATCCCCGCCGGCGTTCGCGACGTGGACGGGGAGGACCCGGCGACGACCGCCCAGCGCGAGCTGGGCGAGGAGGTCGGCCTCCGAGCCGGTGAGTTGACGTCGCTCGGCGAGCTGTACCCTTCGCCCGGTCTCACCGACGCGATCACCTGGCTGTTCCTCGCCGGCGAGCTCGCCGAGGTGCCGATGGAGGCGCAGGGACCCGAGGAGGAGGCGATGGAGATCGTCACGATGCCCCTCGATGACGCGCTGGCGGCCGTCGACCGTGGTGAGATCGTCGATGCCAAGACCGTGATCGGCCTGCTGCGCGCCGACCGGCGGCTGCGCGCCGCCAGGTGACCGCGGTGCGCGCTCCGCTGGAACCGGAGCACGGGTTGCCCCTCGTGGCCGAGGAGTACCTGGTCTGGCTGGCGAGCGAGCGGGGGCGGAGCGCGAACACGCTCGCCGCCTACCGCCGCGACCTGACCACGTACACCGTGTGGCTGGCCGCTCGGGGCGCCGGCGTCGATTCGGTGACGACCGACGACCTGGCGATGTGGATCGGCGCGCGACGAGCGACGGGAGCGGCGCCGGCCACCGTTGCCCGCCAGGTCGCAACGGTCCGCAACCTGCACCGGTTCCTGCTCGCCGAGGGTCACCGGCGCGACGACCCGGCAGCGGCGCTCGAGGGAGTCCGCGTGCCCCAAGGCGTGCCCAAGCCGCTGGCCGAGCCCGAGGTCATCGCGCTGCTGGACTCGATCGACGGCGACGACGCGCTGTCCCGGCGCGATCGGTGCCTCGTGGAACTGCTGTACGCGACCGGGGCGAGGATCTCCGAGCTCTGCGGCGCGTCGCTCGGCGACCTCGACCACGACGGCCAGCTGCTGCGGGTGTACGGCAAGGGCTCGAAGGAGCGGATCGTGCCCTACGGCGGTGCTGCCGCGGCGGCGATCGACCGCTGGTTCGCGCCCTCGGGTCGGGGCGCACTCGAGCCGACCCGCTGGGCGCGCCGGGGCGATGCCGAGGCGTTCTTCCTCAACCACCGCGGCGGGCGGCTCAGCCGCCAGGCGGCATGGGCGGCGATCAAGCAGCGCGGACAGCGCGTCGGCCTGCAGGAGCAGCTGTCCCCCCACGTGCTGCGCCACTCCTGCGCGACGCACCTGCTCGACCACGGAGCGGACCTGCGCATCGTGCAGGAGCTGCTCGGTCACGTCTCGATCAGCACGACCCAGCGCTACACCCAGGTGTCGCAGGTCCGCTTGTTCGACGTGTACCGCAGCGCCCACCCGCGGGCGCGGCGATGAGCGGGCCTGCCCACCTGGTCCGGCGCTTCGTCTTGTCGCTCTCCACCCGGCGTCCCGACCCGGCGCCGGCGGCCTGCGTGCTCAGCCCGGCCGAGCTGCGGCTCTGGCTCGCACTCGACCCCGCCGATCAGCGTCACTCCCTCCTGGTCGCCGACCGTCTGGTCGCCGCCCATCCGGATGCTCCCCGGCACGAGCGGGCAGCGGCGCTGCTGCACGACATCGGCAAGCTCGACGCCGGGCTCGGCACCGTCGGCCGCGTCGCCGCGACCGTGGTGGTCACCGGCGATCGGGGCCGCCGGTACCGGGACCACGAGCGTCTGGGTGCCGCCGTGCTGCGCTCCGTGGGCAGCGACCCACGGGTGGTGGCCCTCGTCGCCGGCACCGCCTCCGAGGGCCGTGCCCGGCTCGCGCGAGCGGACGCGATATGACGTTCTTGACGACACCCCAGCACTAACATCGTCCGGCACACCGACGACGGAAGCCTGTTCGTGACTCGTACACATCGACTCGTGGGAATCCTGGTGGCGGCCATCTTGGGCACGTCGCTGGCGATGTTGCCACTTCCCGCCGCGACCCCGGTGCCGCCTCCCGGGCCGGCACACGCCGCCGTCGCCGGCCAGTCCAAGTTCACCAAGGTGACGCCGTTCCGCCTCGTCGACACCCGGCCGGGCGGCAGCACCGACGACGGTCAGTACGCGGGCATCGGCCGGCTCCCCGCCGGCGGCTCCCGGCTGTTCCCGGTGGCCGGGCGCGGCGGAGTGCCGATCGACGCCACCGCGGTAGTGCTCAACGTGACGGCGACCGCCCCAGACGGGCCCGGCTACGTCACCGTCTACCCGGGCGGGCAGGCACTGCCCAACACCTCCAACGTGAACGTCGAGCGCGCCGACCAGACGATCGCCAACCTGGTCACCGTGCAGCTCGGCAACCAGTCGGTGGCCGTGTACTCGTTCATGAGCACCCATCTCGTCGTCGACGTCTTCGGGTACTACACGCCGTCTGGCCTCACGAGCGCGGGCCGGTTCGAGGCGTTCGGCCCGCTGCGGATCATCGACACCCGCAACGGCGCGTCCGGCGGCTACGTGCCCGCCGGTGGAAGTCGGATGGTCGCGATGCCGGGGAACGTGCCCGCCGACGCCACGGCCGTCGTCGTCAACATCACGATCACCGACGGCGGCGCCGGGTACTGGACGGCGTTTGCCGCCGGTGCGCCGCGCCCCAGCACCTCGAACGTCAACATCGACGTCGGCGGGCGGGTGGTGCCCAACCAGGCGGTCGTACCGATCTCCCCGGCGGGCATCGAGGTGTTCAGCGAGGCGGGTGGCAACCTCCTCGTCGACCTCGCCGGCTGGTACACCGGGGCGAGCGCGAAGGTCAGCGAGGACGGGCTGTTCGTGCCGATCACGCCGCGGCGCCTGCTCGACACCCGCACGAGCCCCGATCCGCTCGGATACAGCGTCTCGCTGTTCCACAACTGGAGCCTCGAGATGCCCGTGATCGGCCAAGCCGGCATCGGCTACGGATCGGCCGTGGCCCTCAACCTCACGGCGACGAACTCCTTCGCTCCCGGCTACGTCAGCTCGTGGCCCGCCGGGCAACCCCGCCCGGAGACGTCGTCGCTGAACCTCAACCGGGGCGGTCAGACCGTCGCCGGCCATGTCGTGATGCGCCTCGGTGAACCGGGCATCGGCCTCTACTCCTACGGCGGCACCGACCTGATCGCCGACGCATTCGGCTGGTTCACGGGCACGGCGGCCAAGCGCGTCACGAACCTGCCGGCGAACCAGCGCCCGGCTCCGATCGCGTTCCCCGGCCTGCTCGAGGTCCCCGCGATCGGGTTGTCGACCCGTGTGCTGCAGGGTGTCGCGGACGCCGTCGTGAACATCGACCCCGGGCACCTCACCGAGTCATCGGCGCCCAACCAGCCCGGCAACGTGGCGATCTTCGGGCACCGTGAGTCCCACGGTGAGGAGTTCAAGTACCTGCACCAGGTGCCCAACGGCAGCATCTTGCGCCTCACCATCGGCTCGACCACGTTCGTGTACTCCGTCACGGGCACCGACATCGTGTACCCCGACGACGTGTCGCTCTACTACAGCGCGTCGAACGAGCAGTCGATCACGCTGATCGCCTGCCACCCTCCGCACAGCGTCGCGCTCCGCATCGTCGTGCGCGGGGTGCTGGTCCGGGTCGAGGGCTGATCGGCGCTCAGGGCGCCAGGAACCCCACCGCGCGGTACGCCCGCTCCAGCGTCGCCCCCGCCACCTCGCGCGCCTTGCCGGCGCCGTGGCGCAAGAGCGCGGCGAGCTGTGCACGGTCGGCCAGCAGCTCGTCGTAGCGGGTCCGGATCGGGCGCAGCAGCTCGACGACGGCCTCGCCGGTGTCGGCCTTCAGCGGACCGTACTGCTGGTAGCGCTCGGCGGTCGCCTGCGGCGTGGAGCTCGTCGCCGCGGCGAGGATGTCGAGGAGGTTCGACACACCGGGTTTGGCCTCGCGGTCATAGCGCACCTCCCCGTCGGAGTCGGTGACCGCCCGCTTGAACTTGCGCACGATGACGTCACCCGGATCGAGCATGTTGACGATCCCGGTCTCCGACGACGACGACTTCGACATCTTCGAGGTCGGCTCCTGGAGGTCCATCACCCGCGCCCCGGCCGGCGGCGTGACCGCCTTGGGCACCACGAGCGTGTCGCCGAAGCGGTGGTTGAAGCGGATCGCTGCGTCACGGGTGATCTCGATGTGCTGGCGCTGGTCGTCGCCGACGGGTACCTCCTCGGCGTCGTACAGCAGGATGTCGGCGGCCTGTAGCGCCGGGTAGGTGAACAGGCCGGCGGACACGAACTCGTGCTGGGCCGACTTGTCCTTGAACTGGGTCATCCGCGACAGCTCGCCGAACGACAGCGTGCACTCCATCACCCAGCACAGCTGGCTGTGCTCGGGCACGTGGCTCTGCACGAACACGGTCGCGACGTCGGGATCCAGGCCGATCGCGAACAGCATCGCCGCCAGCTCGACGGTGGTCTCGCCGATCACCCCGGGCTGGTCGGTGATCGTCAGCGCATGGAGGTCGACGATCCCGTGGAATGCGTCGTGGGAGTGCTGGCCGGCTGCCCAGTTCCGGAGCGCACCGAGGTAGTTGCCGAGGTGGACATCCCCGGTGGGCTGGATGCACGAGAGCACGCGGGTCACGGTCCGGCACGCTACCCACTGGGTAGCGTGGATGCCGATGCCCTATTCGGTCACCACCCCCGTGTTCGAGGGCCCGTTCGACCTCCTGCTGCACCTGATCCTGCGTGAACAGGTGGACATCTACGAGGTGTCGCTGAGCACGATCGTCGACGCCTACCTCGCCGAGCTGCGCCTCATGGACGACCTCGACCTCGAGGTCGCCACCGAGTTCCTGCTGATCGCCGCGACGCTGGTCGAGCTCAAGGCCCGCCGCCTGCTGCCGGGTCGCGACGACGTCGATCTCGACGAGGAGCTGGCGTTGTGGGAGGAGCGCGACCTCCTGCTCGCCCGGCTGCTGGAATGCAAGACGTTCAAGGACGTCGCGTCCGTCCTGTCGCATCTCGCCGAGGACGCCGACCGCTGCTACGCCCGGATGGCCGGGCCCGACGAGCGCTTCGCCGGGCTGCTGCCCGATCCGCTCGAAGGTGTCAAGCCACGCCAGATCCATGCCGCGTTCCTGCGGGCCACGACGCCTCGCCCACAGCCTCGCGTCGACCTGTTCCACGTCGCTGCGATCACCGCCAGCGTGGGGGACGCGATCGCCGAGCTCCTGAACGAGCTCCCTCGCGTCGGCCGGCTCTCGTTCCGCCGTCTCACCGCCGGACTCGCCGACCGGATGGAGGTCATCGTCCGCTTCCTGGCCCTGCTCGAGCTGTTCAAGCAGGGCGTGGTCGAGCTGGAGCAGTCCGATCGCTTCGGCGACATCGAGGTGGCCTGGACCGGCGACCACGACGACACCGACCTCGCCGCCCAGTTCGCGCTCGTCGACGAGTACGCAGGCTGACGGTGTCCGACATCTTCGCGGTCTCCGACCCGGCGTCACCGACGCCCGACACCGAGGTCGTGCGGGCGATCGAGGCGATCGTCATGGTCGCGTCGGAGCCGGTGCCACCCGCCCTGCTGGCCCAGCTCGTCGAGCGCCCCGTCACCCGCGTGGAGGAGCTCTGCGCGCGGTTGGCCGAGGCGTACGCGGAAGCCGGCCACGGCTTCCAGCTGGCGCGCGTCGCCGGTGGCTACCGCTTCCAGAGCCACGCCGACCTGGCCCCGTTCGTCGAGCGCTACGTCCTCGACGGTCAGCGAGCGCGGCTCAGCGCGGCAGCGCTGGAGACGTTGGCGATCGTCGCCTACAAGCAGCCGATCTCGCGCGCCCAGGTCGCCGCGATCCGCGGCGTCGACCCCGACGGCGTGCTGCGCACCCTCGCCGGGCGCGGCTACATCACCGAACTGCAGCGCGACACCGGTCCTGGCCAGGCCGTGCTGTGGGGCACCACGGCGACGTTCCTCGAGAAGCTCGGCATCGACTCGCTGGACGACCTGCCTCCTCTGGCGGGGTTCGTGCCCGGCGCCGACGTGGTCGAGGCGCTGGAGCACAGCCTGCGGATCACCGAGGACGAGGCATCCTCGCCAGCGCCGGTCGGCGCCGAGCCGTCGACCAACGGCTCGCCGTCCGATGCCTGAGCTCGAACCTCCGCTGTGGGAGCAGTGGGCCGAGCGCAACGCGTCGCTCCCGACCGGTGACCGCCTCCAGAAGGTGCTGGCCCGAGCGGGTTGGGGCAGCCGGCGGGTGTGTGAGGATCTGATCGCTGATCGGCGTGTGACCGTGAACGGTGCGGTCGCTGAGCTCGGCCGGCGCGTCGACGTCGAGCACGACGCGATCGAGGTCGACGGTGTGCCGATCGGGATCCGTCCGGGGCTCGTGCACTATCTCCTGAACAAGCCGCGTGGCGTCGTGACGACGATGGCCGACACGCACGGCCGGTCCACCGTCGCCAGCTTGGTCCCGGCGGAGCCGCGAGTGTTCCCGGTCGGGCGCCTCGACGCCGACACCGAGGGTCTGCTGCTGATGACCAACGACGGCGACCTGGCGAACCGCATCGCCCATCCGTCGCACGGGGTCGACAAGGAGTACCTCGCCGAGGTCGACGGCGGCGACGTGGCACCGGGGGCGATCCGCCGGTTGCGCGACGGCATCGACCTCGACGACGGGATGACGGCACCGGCGCGCGTCACCCAGGTCTCGCCGGGCGTGCTGCGGATCACGATCCACGAGGGCCGCAACCGCCAGGTGCGACGGATGTGCGCTGCGGTCGGTCATCCGGTGCGTCGGCTCGTGCGCGTCCGCATCGGGCCCATCCGCGACGTCCACCTCAAGCCGGGAGAGTGGCGGGTGCTCACCGCCGAGGAAGTGAAGCAGCTCTCCACGAGCCTCGCCGCTAGCCTCCCCGCCGATGACGCCTGACCCGACGCTGCGGCGCGCGAACGTCATCGGCCTCGGCCTCATCGGTGGCTCGTTGGCGCTGGCCCTGCGTGAGGCCGGGTGGTACGTCACCGGCGAGGACGTGGTCGAGGGCCGGGGCGCGCTCGCCCGCTCGCGAGGCGTGCTCGACGAGATCGGCCTCGACGCCACCGCGTGCGTCACGTTCGTCGCCGTGCCCGTGCTCGGCGTCGCCGACCAGGTCAAGCGGGCACTGGCCGAGACTGCAGGCGTGGTCACCGACGTCGGCAGCGTCAAAGGTGGCATCGTCGCCGCGATCGACGATCCCCGCTTCGTCGCCGGTCACCCGATGGCCGGTTCCGAGCTCGAAGGGCTCGACGGCGCGGACTCCAGCCTGTTCCGCGGCGCGGTGTGGGTGCTGACACCGGCTGCGAGCACGGACGATGGCGCGTTCTCGACGGTCGCGGGCATCGTGCGCGAGCTCGGCGCCGAGGTCGTCGCGATGCCAGCCGAGCGCCACGATCAGGTGGTAGCCGTCGTGAGCCACGTCCCGCACCTGACGGCGGCGACGCTCATGGGCCTTGCCGCGCGAGGTGCGGAGGAGCACGCCGCCCTGCTCCGGCTTGCCGCCGGCGGGTTCCGAGACATGACGCGCATCGCGTCGGGCCAGCCCGACATCTGGCTCGACATCTGCGCCCAGAACCGTCCAGCGATCCTCGCCGCGCTCGACGCGCTGGTCGAGGGGCTGCAGGAGATGCGCGACGTGGTCGCGACCGAGGACCGGGACGCGCTGCTGGCGCGACTGCGCGCCGCTCGCGAGGCGCGGGCCAACCTCCCCGTGCGGGCTGCACACCCGGAGGATCTCGCCGAGGTGCGCATCCCGATCCCGGACCGCGCCGGCGCCGCCGCCGAGGTGTTCACCCTGGCCGCCGAGCTGGGCGTCAACATCGCCAGCTTCGAGGTCGTCCACTCGCTCGAAGGTGAGCGAGGCGTGGCGGTGGTGCTCGTCGACGCCGCCTCCGCCGACCTGTTCCGCGGCGGCCTCATCGCTCGCGGCTACCGCCCCGCCGTGCAGCGGCTCTCGTGAGTCGGGCCCGTTCGATCCGCCCTGCCTACCGTCCGCTCGACGCGACGGTGCTGGTGCCTGGCAGCAAGAGCATCGCCAACCGGGCGCTCGTCTGTGCAGCGTTGGCCGGTGGCGTGAGCGCGCTCGCGGGGCTACCGGACGGCGACGACACGGCGGCGATGGCTGGTGGTCTGCGCGCCCTCGGCGTCGAGGTCACCCTCGCCGCCGATTCGGGTGTCGTGCGCGGGACCGGCGGTGGAGTGCGCGCGCCGGTGGAGACGGTCCTCGACTGCGCGTTGGCGGGCACCACCTCCCGCTTCCTCACCGCGGTCGCCGCACTCTGCGAGACGCCGATCGTGGTCGACGGCGGCGAGCCGCTGCGCCGTCGGCCGATGGGTCCGTTGCACGCCGCGCTGCGCTCGCTCGGGGCGCGTGTGGACTCCCTCGGCGAGGTCGGCCATCTACCGGTACGGGTGTGCCGTGGCGACCTCTCCGGGGGTGCCGTCGATCTGCCGGGCGACGTCAGCAGCCAGTACCTCAGCGCGCTGATGCTCATCGGTCCGCTGCTGCCCGGCGGTCTGCAGGTTCGCCTCACGACGCCGTTGGTCAGCCGACCGTACGTCGAGATCACCGCTGCGGTGATGGCCTCGTTCGGCGCCGGCGACGTGCGGGTCGGGCCGTCAGAGGTGTGGGTCGGCCCCGGCGCCTACCACGCCGTGGATTACCTGGTGGAACCCGACGCATCCAGCGCCTCCTATCCCTTCGCTGCCGCGGCGATGTGCGGTGGCAGCGTGCACGTTCCAGCGCTCGGCGCGCGCTCGCTGCAGGGCGACACGCGATTCGTCGACCTGCTGGCGTCGATGGGTTGCACGGTCGAGCGCTCGGCGACGGGCACGACGGTGCGCCGGGCGCAGGGACACCAGCTGCTCGGGCTCCAGCTGGACATGTCCGAGATCAGCGACCTCGTCCCCACGGTCGCCGCGCTCGCCCCGTTCTGCGCGACACCGACGACGATCGGCGGTGTCGGCTTCATCCGGGTCAAGGAGAGCAACCGCATCGACGACGTGGTCGGCGAGCTGGTCCGTCTCGGGGTCGACGCCGCCGCCCGGCCCGACGGCATGCACATCCGACCGGGCACACCACGGCCGGCGGTCGTCCAGACCCACGACGACCACCGGTTGGCCATGTCGCTGGCGCTGGTCGGCCTGATGGTGCCAGGGGTCAGCATCGCCGACCCGGACGTCGTGTCGAAGAGCTGGCCGGGCTACTGGGCGATGCTCGACGGCATCGTCCGTTCATAGTTGCTCGCTGCGCTCGCTGTCTGCGCCTG
>CAZMGD010000065.1:10649-22713 GCA_964565705.1 uncultured Ilumatobacteraceae bacterium
GGCACGCCGATCTCGGCTCGCTTCGCTCGCGTGAGCGGCTGCGGCGCAGGTTCGTAGCCGCGCCCGCGGTGTCCGGGGGGCTCGCTCCGCTCGCGAAGCCTCGGTGACCGTGTTGATGACGCGGCCTGCGCCTGGGCACGCCGATCTCGGCTCGCTTCGCTCGCGTGAGCAGCGTCGGCCGCGATGATGGCTCGCTGCGCTCGCTGTCTGCGCCTGGGCACGCCGATCTCGGCTCGCTTCGCTCGCGTGAGCGGCTGCGGCGCAGGTTCGTGGTGACGTCCGCGTCGCTCGGGGAGCGCCTTCGGCGCGAAGCGTCGGCCGCGATGATGGCTCGCTGCGCTCGCTGTCTGCCTCACTGAACGTGGCGATGGTTGTCCACGATCACTGCGGCGGTAGCGTGCTGCGCTCGCATGGGGACGGTGGTGGTTGCATTCGACGTGGACGGCACCTTGACGGTGCGTGACTGCGTCGTGCCGTTCCTCATCCGTCTGGCTGGGGGCCGCGCAGCGCTCGCGCGCGGGTTGGCGAGGCAACCGCGCGACCTGCTGACCACCGGGATCCACCGAGACCGCGACCGGGCCAAGGCGATCGCCACGCGCGCTGCCATGCACGGTCTGGCCGCGGCACGAGTCGCCGACGAGGGACGTGCGTTCGCCGGCGTCGTGGCGGCCAGCTGGATGCGTGCCGACACGACGGCACGGCTGTCGTGGCACCGCGCGCAGGGCCATCGCGTCGTGCTCGTGTCCGCCTCCTACGAGGCCTACGTGACGCCGCTCGCCGGTCACCTCGATGCCGACGCTGCGCTCGCAACCCGGTTGGAGGTGGGCCCTGACGGCCGCCTCACGGGCGGGCTGCTCGGGCCGAACTGCCGCGCCGACGAGAAGGTCGTCCGGCTGCGTGACTGGCAACTCGCCAACGATCTCGCGGACGCGACGGTGTGGGCGTACGGCGATTCGGCGGGCGACGACGCGATGCTCGCTGTCGCCGACCATCCGGTGCGGGTGGGCGCGGCGCCGATCAGCACCGTGCCGGGGCCCGAATGATCCGGGCGCTCGTCCGCGAGGCGCGGCCGAAGCAATGGGTCAAGAACATCCTCGTGTTCGCCGCGCCGGGTGCGGCGGGGGTCCTCGACGAGCCGACCCAGCTCGCACGCACGGTGCTGATGTTCGTGGCGATGACCCTGGCCTCGGCCGGCACGTACTACTGGAACGATCTCCTCGACCTCGAGGCCGATCGCGCTCATCCGACCAAGTCCCGGCGCCCGATCGCCGCCGGTGCGATCCCGGTCGGCACCGCCCGGTTCGTCGGCACCGCGCTGCTCGTGGGAGGCATCGGCCTCGGGTTCGTGCCGAACTGGCAGGCCGGCGTGACGGTGATCGTCTACGTCGCGCTGACACTCACGTACTCGACGTTCTGGAAGCACATCGCCGTGCTCGATCTCATCGCCGTCGCCGGCGGCTTCGTCGTGCGTGCGTTCGCCGGCGCGTTCGCGGTCGACGTGCCGGTGCGCAGCTGGTTCGTGCTCTGCATCTCGTTCGCATCGCTGCTGATCGTCACCGGCAAGCGCTACGCGGAGCTGCGCGACCTCGGCGACGACGCGTCGACGACCCGGGCGACCCTCGACCAGTACAGCATCGGCTACCTGCGCGTGATCATCGCCATGAGCCTCAGCGCCACCGTGGTGGCCTACTGCCTGTGGGCCTTCGACACGATGCAGCTCACCGGCAGCCGCTGGCCGTTCTACGAGCTGTCGATCGTGCCGATGGTCGCGGCGGTGATGCGCTACGTGCTCGTGCTCGAACAAGGTCAGGGCGGGGCACCCGAGGAGATCTTCTTCAGCGACCGGGTGCTGCAGGTGCTTGGCATCGTGTGGGTCATCGTCTGGGGGTGCGGGGTGTACGTCCAGTGAGCGAACGCAGTGAGCGAACCACGACGTTCGAGGAGACGCTGGCGGCGATCGACGGGGTGGATGGGTGGTTGTCGGCGGGCCAGGCAGCGCGCCTCTACTCGGCCGGCGCCCGATGCCCGGCCGGCGGCTCGATCGTCGAGATCGGCAGCTTCCGCGGCCGCTCGACGATCGTGCTCGCCGCGGCAGCTCCGATCGATGCCCACGTCACCGCGATCGACCCGCACGCAGGCAACGACCGCGGCCCGCAGGAGATCGACGGGTTCGCCGACGAGGCCGACCTCGACTTCGTCGCGTTCCACCGCCACCTCGCCGCGGCGGGCGTGACCGGCCGCGTTCGCCATCTGCGCGCGTTCAGCGGGGAGGTGCTCGACGAGATGGGCCCGATCGACGTGCTGTTCGTGGACGGCGCGCACCGGTACGGCCCGGCGCGCGACGACATCGACGGGTTCGGCCGGATCGTCGTCGATGGCGGCACGCTGCTGATCCATGACGCGTTCAGCTCGGTCGGAGTGACGCTCGCGATCCTGCGACTGCTCGTCGTCGGCGGTCGGTTCCGGTACGTCGGGCGGACCGCGTCGCTCGCCGAGTACCGCGCCGACCTCGGCGCGTCGCCCCTCCAGCGAGCGCGCAACGCCGGCCGCCAGCTCGCCCAGCTGGCGTGGTTCGCGCGCAACCTCGCGCTGAAGGCGTTCCTGGCTGCGGGTGGCGGCAACGTGCTGCGCCGCCTCGGGCGGCGCGAGCCGGAGTGGCCGTACTGACCACGTGCCGGCCGGCGTCCGCGGCGGCTGCCAGGCCCGTTGGTAGCCTTCGATGATCGTGCCTGCGACGACCGACCATCGATCGCTCCTGACCGGGTGGGGTGGCACCAACCCGACATCGGCCGACCTGATGTCCGTGACCGCCACCGACGCGCCAGCAGCCGTCAAGGAGCACCCGCCCCGGGGCGTGATCGCCCGCGGGCTCGGCCGCGCGTACGGCGACGCCGCCCAGAACGCGGGCGGGCGCGTGCTGCGCCTCGCCGACGGCGTGTCGACCGCGGTGCTCGACGAGCAGGCCGCGACGGTGACCTGCGGCGCAGGGGTCAGCATCGACGACCTGCTGCGCGTGCTCGTGCCGCGGGGCTTCTTCGTGCCGGTCACGGCTGGCACCCGCTTCGTCACGGTGGGCGGGGCGATCGCCAGCGACATCCACGGCAAGAACCATCACGTCGACGGCACGTTCGGCAGCCACGTGCACCGCCTGTCCCTGCTGCTCGCCGACGGCACCGTCGCCGAGCTCGGCCCGAACCGTGAGCCGGACCTGTTCTGGGCCACGCTCGGCGGCATGGGCCTGACCGGCGTCGTGCTCGACGCGACGTTCGACCTGATCCCGATCGAGACCAGCCGCTGCGTGGTCGACACCACGAAGGCGAACGACCTCGACGAGGTGCTGGCGCTGATGTCGGAGGGCGACGATCGCTACCGCTACTCGGTCGCCTGGCTCGACGTGCTCGCCACCGGCAAGCAACTCGGGCGCAGCGTGCTGACCCAGGGCGACCACGCCGGGCTCCACCAGCTCGAGGGGTCGGCCGGGCGCGAGCCACTGGCGTTCACCCCCCGCCATCTCGCCAGCGTGCCACCGCTCGTGCCGCCGTCGGGCGTGCTCAACCGCTGGAGCCTGCGGGCCTTCAACGAGGCGTGGTTCCGCAAGGCGCCGCGGCGCAAGGTCGGCCAGTTGATGGCGATCCCGGGGTACTTCCACCTGCTCGACTCGGTCGGCTCGTGGAATCGCCTCTACGGGGGGCACGGCTTCGTGCAGTACCAGTTCATCGTGCCCTTCGGTGAGGAGAGCGCCCTGCGCGCCGTGGTCGAGCAGATGGCGGCGTCGGGCACGCCGAGCTTCCTCACCGTCTTGAAGCGCTTCGGAGCGGCCAACCAGGCACCGATGAGCTTCCCCCGCCCGGGCTGGACGCTCAGCCTCGACATCCCCGCCGCCAACGGGGCGATCGGTGAGCTGCTGCACCGCCTCGACGACCTCGTGCTCGACGCCGGCGGTCGCCATTACCTCGCCAAGGATGCCCACCTCAGCCCGGAGTCGCTGGCCCGCGGGTACCCCCGCCTCGATGAGTGGAAGGCGGTGCGCCGACGGGTCGATCCCGACGGGGTGTTCCGCAGCGATCTCGCCCGGCGGCTCGAGCTGATCGATCGCGACACCTGAGGGGCCGAGCGCCCGAAACGAAGGACCACCACCGCCCCCATGGACAACGCATTCGGCCAACCCCAGACGATCCTGCTGCTCGGCGGCACGAGCGAGATCGGCCTGGCGATCATTCGCCGCTTGATCGCACCGACGACCCGTCACGTGGTGCTCGCCTGCCGGGTGCCGTCCGCAGCGAGCGACCAGGCCGATGCACTGCGGCGCGACGGGCTCGCGGTGCACACGATCGCGTTCGACGCCGCGGACTCGGGCAACCACGAGGCGCTCGTGCGCGACGTCGTCGGGCTCGTCGGCGACGTCGACGTCACCGTTCTGGCCGCGGGCGTGCTCGGCGAACAGGCGTCGTTGGCCGCTGCGCCGAGCGAGGCCGCGGCCGCTGTCACGGTCAACTACGCGGGCGCCGTCAGCGCCTGCCTCGCGGTCGCCAACCGCCTGCGCGAGCAGGGCCACGGCGCGCTGGTCGTGCTGTCCAGCGTCGCCGGCGAGCGCGCCCGCAAGGCCAACTACATCTACGGGTCGTCGAAGGCGGGTCTCGACGCGTTCGCCCAGGGCCTGGCCGACGACCTGCAGGGCAGCGGAGCCCGCGTGCTCGTCGTACGTCCCGGCTTCGTCGTGTCGAAGATGACGCAAGGCATGAAGCCGGCACCGTTCGCGACCACCCCCGATGCCGTCGCCGATGCCGTGGCCGCCGGCCTGCAGCGCTCGGCCACCACGATCTGGGTGCCGGGCACCCTCCGGTACGTGTTCTCGGCGCTGCGCCACGTGCCGCGCTCGATCTACCGGAAGCTGCCGCTGGATTCGTGAACGACGTCGCCGAGGCCGTCGCCGCGCTGCGGACGCGAGGCATCCATCGGGTGCACCTGCTGGCCTGGCGCGACCTCGACGACCTCGACGCCGGCGGCTCGGAGCTGCACGCTCACGAGCTGATGAAGCGCTGGGCGGCAGAAGGCCTGGAGGTCACCACGCGCACGTCGAGCGCGGCCGGCCTGCCCGCTGATTCGCGGCGCGACGGCTATCGCGTCGTGCGCCGGGGCACGCGCTACACGAGCTTCCCACGCACCGTCGGCGCCGAGCTCACGCGGTCGATGGGCCGCTATGACGCGCTCGTCGAGGTGTGGAACGGGGTGCCGTTCCTGTCGCCGATCTGGTGCCGCACACCGCGCCTCACGGTGCTGCACCACGTGCACGGCCCGATGTGGGACCAGCTGTTCCCACCCCGTCTGGCGGCGGCGGGGCGCTTCATGGAGACCCGCCTCGCGCCGCCCCTGTACCGGCGGGGCACGGTCGTGTGCCCGTCCGAGTCGACCCGCCAGGAGCTGCTCGCGCTCGGGATGCAACCCGAGCGGGTGGTCGCGATCCCGAACGGCACGCCGGCGTGGTATGCGCCGGGTACGGTGCGCTCGCCGCACCCGCTCGTGCTGTCGGTCGGCCGGTTGGCGCCGGTCAAGCGCTTCGACTCGCTGGTGCGCGCCGTCGCCGCGACGCGTACCGAGGTGCCCGACATCGAGCTGGTGATCGTCGGCACCGGGCCCGAGCGCACCCACATCGAGCGCGCGATCGAGGAGGTCGGCGGCCGTGAGTGGGTGCGCCTCGCCGGCCGGGTGTCGTCGCCCGAGCTGCTCGATCTCTACCAGCGCTCCTGGGTGGTCGCCAGCGCCTCGCTTGCCGAAGGCTGGGGGCTGTCGCTGACCGAGGGGGCGGCATGTGCCACTCCGGCCGTGGCGACCGACATCAGCGGCCACCAGTCCAGCGTCGTGGACGGCGTGACGGGCCTCCTGGCGCCGCTCGACACGCTCGACGTCGCGCTGACCAAGGTGCTGATCGACCCCGAGCTGCGCCAGCGCCTGGGCGACGCCGCGCTCGCCCGCTCGGCGACGCTCAGCTGGGACCACACCGTCACCGCGATCACCCGCGAGCTCCTCCACGCCGCCGACGCCCACCACTGACGTTTTCGGTCCTGATCAGCGACCGCGCGGGCGGGATCCAGGACCCAAAAGCGGCGTGGTGGGGTCAGGCGTAGGTGGCGGCGCGCCACCAGGTGCGGTGTTCGGCGACGAGGAGATGGGCGTCACCGTCGTCGGTGACCACCTGCAGGCGGGCGGCGCGCCGGGCCGTCGCCGGATCCCACCAGCGCTCGTCGAGCGGCCATGGTCCGGCCCAGGCGACGATGCGGTGGCTGCGCCCGTCGAGCGTGAGCGTCGCCGGCGGTGCGCTCAGCTCGGCGCGGCCGCTGACGCGCACCTGGATCCCGTCGTCGGCCGCGAGGCCGACCTCGCGAGGCTCGGACAGCACGACAGCGGGGGAGGGCGGGGGCAGGCTGCCCGGCCACGGCCCCTCGCCAGCGGGAGGATGCAGGCGGACCGTGTCGGTGAGGTCGGTCGCGGTGGCCGGCACCCACCGGTAGCGGTCGCCGGGCATCCGCCCGCCGTGCCAGGCGGGCACGAGCACCGCCTCCTCGCCGACCATCCCCGACAGGCGGGTGATCGCCCGCAGGGCCCGCTCGTCGGCGTCGGAGCGTCCACCCCAGAGCCCGAGCTGCTCGCCGTCGTCCTGGCGCACCTCGTCGGCACCGAGGCGCACCAGCACCACGCCGGCGGTGAGGTCGCCGGCGGTGGTCCAGGCGGCGAGCTGCCAGCGCACCCGGTCGACCATCGCCAGCGTCGACATCCCAGCGGCCCGGTACCAGGCCCGTTCCGAGCGCTCGCCGTGCTCGGTCTCGACCGTCACGAGGAGGCGGGTGCAGGTCTGGCCGTTGGCGCCGAGCTCGTCGGTGAGCAGCCCGGCAAGGTGCTTGGCGGTGAACAGCACCGGGGTCAGCTCGACGACCGGATCCTCGAAGGCCTGCTCGACGGTGCGCACCGGCGACGGCACGTCGCCCTCGGCGCGGCGCCCGTCGCGCCCGCTGGCCAGCCGGTGGGCGTGGCGTCCGGGTTCCCCGAAGCGGGCCAACACGTCGCCGGCATCCAGCTCGGCGAGGTCGCCGAGGCGGGTGAGGCCGAGCCGGGCGAAGAGGCGCACGAGCTCAGGCGTGGCCTCGCCGAGGTGCTGCAGCCAGTCGATCGAGAGGTCGGCGGTGAAGCGCTTCGTCCGGCCCGGTGGCACGACGACTGGATCGCCGGCCGCGAGGCGGGCGGCGATCCCGGCGGCGAAGCGCCCGTCGGCGACGCCGACGCGGGCCCCGGTCAGCTCGGCGAGGCGGGCGGCAAGCTGCTCGTCGCCACCGAAGTAGCGCGACGGGCCGCGAGCAGCGAGGCACAGCCAGCCGGGCTCGACGATCTCCAGCCGCGGGGTCAGCTCACCGACGCGCTGGACGATCGGCTCGAAGGCACGAGCGTCGCGGTCGGGCTCGTGGTCGAGCAGCACGGCGTCGGGGCACAGGCGCTGTGCGTCGCGGCGGCGCTGCCCGATCGCCACGCCCTCGGCCGCAGCGGCAGGGGAGCGGGCCACGACGTGGTTGGCGTGCAGCACCACCGCCGGCTCGTCGGCGGCCACCCCTGCGGCGACCACCGGCCAGTCCGGGCACCACAGGGTGACCATTCGCTCGATCCGGGACACCGCGCCAGTGTACGAACAGACGTTCTGATCTGCAAGCGGCGGTCGGTGCCGCCCTCAGGTCGTCGGCAGGGTGCCGATGCGAACGGGTGAGCCCGGTCGGGGGAGCCAGGCGATCTGGAGGTTGGACACGTCACCCGTGACCGCGACCGGTGCGGTCATCGGGCCGATCTCCACGTGGCGCCAGAGCGGGCGCCAGAACTTCGGGGGCGACCCGACCTTCTGGATCCCGGGCTCCAACCCACCGAGTGCGGCCGGGGTGCGTCCATAGGCGACGTGGGTGGGCCGCGACGCCATCTGCACCACGACCCACACAGCGCCGTCGGGGCCGACCGCCAGCGCCGGGCTGCTCGAGGTGGCGAACCCCGAATCCATGGTCAAGACGGCAGGCACCGTGATCCCGTAGTCGAGCTCGAACTCCGCCCTCCACGAACCGAGCGCTCCGCGGCGGCGGATCCGAACGATTCCGTCGGCACCTGTCCAGGCGAGCAGACAGGTGCCCTCGGCGGCACCGCTCATCGTGGTGACGAGCGCTGGCGAGGTACCCGCCATGGGAATCTCGAACTGGTCGGCGAGCACGAGCCGCTCGTGCCGCCAACCCGGGTCGTCGGGGGCGTGGTGACCGATCACGATCTCGTCACCGCTGCGCCAGGCGACCACGACCTCGTCGCCGTGCAAGGTGATCGATGCCGCGCCGACGGTGGCGACGGCGCCGCAGTCCGATGGAGCGTCGAAGTCGGGCGGGTAGTCGACCAGCACACGTCCGGCCGGACTGACGAAGGCGGCAGCGACGGCTGTCTCACTGCGTGTCATGGCGACGGCCCGGCTGCTCCCGACGACGGGAGCGATGGCCCACGGTGAGAGCGACTCCGAGTCGAACACCATGTTCAGGCGCATCTCCCCGGACGAGGTCAGCGCTCCGACGATCGGCAACCTGGAAGCAGGATCCAGGGTCAGGCCAGGAGCCGCGGCACATGGCAGCTGGCCGGCCGAGAAGCTGTCGAACGCGGGTCGGCGGTGCTTCCACGATGTCGGGACCTGGGCCCACGAGACGGTTCCCGCCAGACCGTCGGCGGCGCTCGTGAACGTCAGCGCGGCGCCGGTCTCGGCCCCGTTCGGCCATGACAGCTCCGGCGTCGTCCCGTCCGGCCAGGCGCTGCCGTCTCCCCGGACGAGATCGGGGGCTCCCAGCGCGTTGATCGACGCGTCGCGTCCACCGGCTTGGTGCCACGAAGGGAGGATCAGCCGGCCGTGCGTCGATGCGTCGACGGCAACCTGCCACAGGCACCAGCCGTTCGGCCCTGCGGTGTCGATCGGGTCCTGGAGGCCGCGTCGAAGCTGGACCATGAACCCTTCGAACCGTCGTGCGGGATCGGTCAGCAGGACGGCTCGTCGGTTGCCGTCTCCGCCGGCATGCTCGATCGTGACGGAGCCGGGCACGGTCAGATCCGCGATCACCGGTGAGGTGACCCCGAGTTGCATCTCGTGCCACGGGTCGAGCCGCACCCTCATGTCTGGATCGGCCGGGCTCGCTGCCATCGTGGTGAAGCCCTGGTTGCGGCCGAATCCGGCGCCGTAGAGGTCGACCGTGCCGTATTGATGGAGCAGCTCGTGGCACATCGTGCTCACCCCGGCCGCGGCCGCCAACCCGGACACGCTCCCCGACCAGGTGCAGCCGTGGTCGATCGAGACCGCGTCGGGACTCGTGCTGCCGGTCTGTCCACCCGCGGCGAACAGGTTGTCCAGCGCGAGCACGAGCAATTCGGGCGGCACGGGTTCACCGTCGGGTGATTCGACCTTCCGGTCGCCGTCGGCGTCGAGGGCACTGATCGGAAAACCCGCGCTCGCCATCGCCTCCGACAACCGGCTCTTGACGAGGCCCCGCAACTCCTCGCCCTCACGCACCTTCCCGCCGACGGAGTGGTCAGCGGCGGAGAGCGTCAGGTGCCACACCCGTGGACCACCCACCGGGTCCAAGGTGATGCCCAGCGTGCGGAGGAAGAAGTCGACGACCGAGCCCTGAACCGGCCACCCGTACGGGCCGAGGCCGTACACCCATTCCATCAGCGCATCGTGCACCGACCCGAATCGATCCGGCAGTGAGGGTGGAGCATGACCCTCATAGGTGACGTAGCACGCGACGAGGTTGACCCTCGGCGACAAGCGCCCGCGCAGCCGCCCATGACCGAAGTCCTCGAGCACGCCCATGACGTGGGAGTCTGACAGCGGAACCGTCCACGATCAACGAGATCGAGGGACGCGATCGCTGACGCTCGACGCCGCGGGTCAGCTCACCGATCGGAGGTCGATCGGCGGGTGCTCGGCGGTGTCGTCGGCCGCAGCCGGGAGCAGGCAACCATCGGGCGCGGGCAGCCACACCTCCACCCGGCGGGGCCGGGGCACTCGCCGGCCGCTGGCCTCGATCCGGAGGCGGCGGGCGAGGAGGCGTCCGTGGCCCGTGCCGGCGCCGATCCAGTCGGGCCGGCTGGCACGCACGGTGAGCTCGACCGGGATCACCCCGGCTGCACCGACGGCGATCAGGACCGCGCCGCGGTGCTGCACGCGGGCGAGGATGCGCCGCAGCACGCCGTCGGGGACGCGCGACGGCGGGGCGACGAGCACGAGCTCGAAGCCGTCGAGGGCGGCGGCCACCACCTCGGCCCATCCCGCCGGGTCGCTGCGGCGGGCGCCGGTGTCGACACGGACGAAGCGCTCGAGGGGCAGGCCGAGCTCGGTGACGGCATCGAGCCCCAGGGAGGGGAGGTCGATGGCGGCAGCCCACGATCCGGCAGCGACGGCTCGGGCGGTGAGAGCGACCGCCAGCGACGGTGCGCACCGGCCGACGCAGCCGATGGCCCGGCCGCGCTGCAGGGCTCCGTCGGGCAGCAGTGGCGCCAGCGCGTCGTGCACCGCCACGGTGCGCTCCCGGGCGAGCGAGAGGAGGGCCGGCATCTCCACGCGACGCATCTTACGAACAAAAGTTCGACGGTTGCGACCGGGCATCCGTGGGAACGTCCGCCGAGAGCGCGGTCCATCGAAATACCGAAGCTGAACCTGGAACAAATCGGCGACGAGGACGGTTCTACTCTCCGCAATGAGTGATTCAATCGGTATCTACCTCAACGAGATCGGCAAGGTCGCCCTCCTCACCGCCGAGGAGGAGCGAGAGCTGTCTCGCATCATCGAAGAGGGTCGCGACGCAGCTGCACGCCTGGAGGCGGGCGAGCGCGGCGCCACCCTCAAGCGCAAGGTCCGGGCCGCGGCCGACTCCAAGGACCGCTTCATCCGGGCCAACCTGCGCCTCGTGGTCTCGATCGCTCGCCGGTACCCCCTGCCGCAGGGCATGGATCTCGGCGACCTGATCCAGGAGGGCAACCTCGGCCTCGAGCATGCGGTCGACAAGTTCGACTGGCGGCGCGGCTTCAAGTTCTCCACCTACGCCACGTTCTGGATCCGCCAGGCGATCGGCCGGGCCCTCGACCAGAAGGGCAGCCTGATCCGCATCCCCGGCGACCGCAGCGCCCACCTCCGCTCGCTGCTGCGCCAGGTCGGCGGCGACGCCGACCAGCTCGACGCCGAGCATGCCGAGCTGCACCGCCTGACCTCGAACATCTCGCTGGACAAGACCGTCGGTGACGACGGCGACGCGACCCTCGGCGACCTGATCGCCAACAGCGACGCCTCCCCGGAGGACGTCGTGATGGCCGACGCCGACGGCGACCTGATCGACCAGCTGCTCAGCGTGCTCGACGAGCGGAGCCGCTACGCGGTCTCCTCGCGGTTCGGGTTCCTCGACGGCGAGAAGCACAGCTTCCGCGAGATCGGCGAGCACCTCGGGGTCACCTCCGAAGCTGCCCGCCGGCTCACCAACCGAGCGCTGGAGAGCCTGCGCGGCGACGCTGAGCGCCTGCTCGCGGCCTGACCCCGGTCAGGCCGCGGCGGGGGTGCTCGTCGAGACCAACCTGCGGTAGGAGCGGGTGCTCGCCGCCAGCAGCGTGATCAGGATGCCGAACAGGCCGGCGAGCGTGAACACGAGCGCGATGCCCCGCTCAGGGCCGGTGCCGAACCAATCGCCGATCCAGTCGGCCCCGCGACCGTCGGTCATGAACGGCATGAACCCGCGCTCGGCGATCGGGCCGATCATGAGCGCGGTCAGCGGCGCCGCCGCGTTCTCGACCAGCTGGGCGAAGCCGAACACGCGGCCCTGACGCTCGAACGGGATCGATCGCTGCAGCACCGTCTGCTCGGCCGCCTCGATCACCGGGATCAGGGCCAGCCACACGAACATGCCGATCGTCAGCAGCACGATCGACGAGCGCAGGGCGAACACCGCGCACATCGTCCAGTTGACGAGGTTGCCGATGATCACCACCCGTACTGGGGCACTGCCGAGGCCGACCTTGGCGA
>CAZMGD010000066.1:0-10197 GCA_964565705.1 uncultured Ilumatobacteraceae bacterium
TGCACGGCAGCGTGTTGAGCCCCATCTCGCCGTAGCCGTAGTAGGCGAGTGGCCGGATGTAGCACGACTGCAGACCCGTCGAGGCGACCGTGGCCTTGGTGGCGTCGATGAGCTCGTCGACCGTGTACGGGATCGACATCCCGAGGATCTTGGCGCTGTTGAACAGGCGCACGATGTGGTCGGTCAGGCGGAACACCGCCGGGCCGTCGGAGGTCTCGTACGCACGGATGCCCTCGAACACGCCGGACCCGTAGTGCAGCGTGTGGGTCAGCACGTGGATCCGTGCGTTCTCCCAGTCGACGAGCTCACCGTTCATCCAGATCTTCGGTGTCGGCTGGATCGGCATGGCTCAGGTCCCCTTCCTCGTACGTTCGATCACGCTAGATCAGCCGGCGACGCGAGCGGCGAGGACATCACCGATCTGCGTGGTGCTGCCACTGACAGGTTCCGCCGCGGCGGCGCGGACCCGGGCGGCGGCGTCGACCTCGCCGAGGTGGTCCAGCATGTGGGCGGCCGACAGCACCGCCGCGGTCGGGTTGGCCCGGTTCTGGCCGGCGATGTCGGGCGCCGAGCCGTGCACGGGCTCGAACATGCTCGGCCCGGTGCGGGCGGGGTTGAGGTTGGCGGAGCTGGCGAGGCCGATCCCTCCCGACACCGCGCCGCCGAGGTCCGTCAGGATGTCGCCGAACAGGTTGTCGGTCACCACGACGTCGTAGCGGTGCGGGTCCTGCACGAAGTAGATGCACGCTGCGTCGACGTGGTTGTAGGCGGTCGACACGGACGGGAACTCGGCCGCCACCTCGTTGAACGTGCGCTCCCACAGGTCGCCGGCGAAGGTGAGCACGTTCGTCTTGTGCACGAGCGTGAGGTGCTGGCGCGGCCGGGACGCGGCGAGCCCGAACGCGTAGCGCACGCAGCGCTCGACGCCGTGGCGGGTGTTCACCGAACCCTGGGTCGCGACCTCGAACGGCGTGCCCTTGCGCAACGTCCCGCCCTCGCCGACGTACGGACCCTCGGTGTTCTCGCGGATGACGACGAACTCGTGGGGCTCGGCGTGACCCGGGGCCGTGCCGGCGAAGGGACGCTGGTTGATGTAGAGGTCGAGCTCGAAGCGCATCTTCAGCAACAGCCCGCGCTCGATCACTCCTGGGGGAACGTCGGGCGTACCGACCGCACCGAGCAGGATGGCGTCGTACCCACGCAGCTCGTCGAGGGTGGCGTCCGACAGGACCTCGCCGTCGCGCAGGTAGCGGCCGCCGCCCAGGTCGAACTCGGTCGTGTCGAGCTCCACCCCCGCGGCGGCGACCACCTTCAGGGCCTCGGCCGTCACCTCCGGACCGATCCCGTCGCCACCGATCACTGCAATCCGATGCGTCATAGGCGCCCGAGGCTACGAGGCAGCGGCGAGTAGCCTGGCATCCCGATGTCGGCACAGCACCTCTCCCGCGCGGCCTACGACCGCCTCGCCACCGAGCTCGAAGACCTCTCGACGCGCGGCCGGATCGAGGTCGCCAACAAGATCGAGGCCGCCCGCCTGCTCGGCGATCTGTCCGAGAACGGCGACTACCACGCGGCCAAGGACGAGCAGGGCCACATGGAGGGCCGCATCCGCCAGCTGGAGTACCTGCTGGAGTCGGCGGTCATCGTCGAGGCCGCGTCCGACGGCGCCGTCGGCCTCGGCAGCGTGGTCACCGTCCTGTTCGACGGCGATCCCGAGGACGAGGCGCAGCGCTACCTGATCGGGCACATCGAGGAGCAGAACCCCGACTACGAGGTGATGAGCGACAAGTCGCCGCTCGGCGCCGCGCTGCTGGGTCACAGCGCGGGCGAGGTCGTCACCTACGCCGCGCCGTCGGGCGCCCAGCTACAGGTCACAGTGGTCGAGGTGGAGCTGCCCTGAACGCTCCGCCACGAGCGCCGCTGCTGCCCCCCGGACGCGAGCTGTTGTTGCCCGGCCGGGGCACGACGTTCGTGCGCGACACCTCTGCGCCCTACGAGGGCGCACCGACGGTGCTGCTGCTGCACGGCTGGACGGCCACCGCCGACCTCAACTTCTTCCCGCTGTACGAGCCGTTGAGCCACCGGTACCGCGTCGTGTCGATCGATCACCGCGGCCACGGCCGAGGCATCCGCGCCCGGCGCGCGTTCCGGCTCGCGGACTGCGCCGACGACGCGGCGTGCGCGATGGCCGAGCTCGGCATCGAGCGGTACCTCCCGTTCGGCTACTCGATGGGGGGGCCGATCGCCCAGCTCGTCTGGCAGCGCCACCGACGCCACGTGGACGGGCTCGTGCTCGGCGCGACCGCTGGCGCGTTCAGCGCCGGCTGGTCGCAGCGGATGACCTTCCTCGGTCTCACCGGGCTCGCCGGCCTCGCCCGGCTGACGCCACAGCAGGCGCGCATCGCGCTCACGGAACGGCTGTACCTCAGCAAGAAGGTGTCCCAGTGGGATCCCTGGGCCGTTCAGGAGGCGTCGCAGCACGACTGGCGGATGGTGCTGGAGGCCGGCCATGCGCTCGGCAGCTACGACGCGACGGGCTGGCTCGGCGAGGTGGACGTGCCGACCGCGGTGATCCTCACGTTGCGCGACCAGGTCGTCCCGATGGAACGCCAGCTGCGCCTGGTCGACCTGATCGACACGTCCACGGCCTTCCGGGTCGACGGGCCCCACGACGCGGTGGTGTCGCAGGCGGCGCAGTTCGTCCCCGTGCTGACGCGCGCGCTGACCGACGTCGTGGACCGGATCCGCCCGCACGCGATCGAGATACCCGCCGCCACGCCGGCCACCCGCTGGTGAAGCGAGCAACCCGGCTGACGGCAGCCGCGGCGATCACCACCTCCACCGCCATTGCCGCAGGGGTCGTCTGGTGGCGGTCCCACCGCCAGGGACAGCTGCTGCGGACCAGCTTCGGGGGGCGCAGCGCCCACCTCGCCGGGCTCGGCGTGCAGGTCGGCACCACATACGCGACCACCGCAGCCCGCAAGGTCTTCGCCTCGACCGATCGCCGCATCGAGCTGGACCGCGAGCGCGAGCTGCGCACGGCCGAACAGGTGAAGGCACGGCTCGGCAACATGAAGGGCGCGCTGATGAAGCTCGGCCAGATGGCGAGCTACCTCGACGACGGCCTGCCCGCACCGCTGCGGGCCGCGCTGTCGGAGCTGCAGGCGGCCGCTCCCCCGATGTCGGCCGAGCTCGCCGCCGGCGTCGTCGAGCGCGAGCTCGGCCGCCCGCCGAGCGAGCTGTTCGTCGAGTGGGATCCCGATCCGATCGCGGCCGCGTCGATCGGCCAGGTGCATCGCGCGCTGTGGTGCGATCCGACGACGGGCGAGGAGCGGGCGCTCGCCGTCAAGGTGCAGTACCCCGGCGTCGACGAGGCGATCGACGCCGACCTGCGCAATGCCGATCTGCTGGGCGCGTTCTTGCGTCAGGGCTTCTCAGGGCTCGATCCGGACGAGATGGTGGCCGAGGTGAAGGCGCGGGTGGCCGACGAGCTGGATTACGAGCTCGAAGCGCGCAACCAGGCGCTGTTCGCCGACTTCTACGCAGGTCACCCGTTCATCTCCGTGCCGCAGGTGGTGCCCGAGCTGAGCACCCGGCGGGTGCTGACCAGCGAGCTCGTCGACGGCAGATCCTGGGCCGACCTGCTGACCTGGCCGCAGGCGGAGAAGGATCTCGCCGCGGAGTGCATCTACCGCTTCGTGTTCCGCAGCCTCTACCAGTTCCACCGCTTCAACGGCGACCCCCACCCTGGCAACTACCTGTTCCACGGCGGCGGTCGGGTCACGTTCCTCGACTTCGGGCTCGTCAAGCACTTCACCGACCAGGAGATGGCGACGTTCGAGGCGATGGTGCAAGCCGGCGCCTACCAGCACGATGCCGCCGCCTTCCGGGAAGCGGTCGAGGAGGCCGGGCTGCTGCGCCGCGACGCACCGGTCAGCACCGCCGAGGTCGGCGAGTACTTCTCCCACTTCTACGCGCCGGTGCGCACCGACCAGACGATGACGTGGACACCCGAGTTCGCGTCGAGCGTCGTGCGCCACACGTTCGATCGCTCCAGCCCGATCGCCCAGTACTCGACGGTTCCTCGGGCGTTCGTGTTCATCCAGCGCATCAACCTCGGCCTGTACGCCCTCCTCGGACAGCTCGGGGCCACCGGCAACTACCGGCGGATCAGCAGCGAGATCTGGCCGTTCACCCGCACCGGCGCGTCCACGCCGATGGGCGAGTCCGAGTCAGGCTGGCTCGCAGCGCACCTGTGAAGTTGCCGAGAGTCACCCTGGGTGACGCCCGGAGCTCGGTGGCCCGCCGGTAACTTCAGATCGTGCCGTTCCACCGTTCACTCTCCGCGCGCGCCCTGGCAGCCGTCGCCGCCGGCGTGATCATGCTCGCCGCCTGCGGCTCCGACGACTCGTCGAACGACACGACGCCGACGCTCCCGCTCGAACCAGCCACGCAGCCGGGCTCCGAGACGACCGTGCCGAGCACGTCGGCAGCCGAGACGCCCGACGCCACCGCCGCGCCGGGCACGAACCTCGAGCCGAACCCCGACAAGCCGACCGTCTCCTCGCTGCCGGCGGTGCCGTTGACGACGCTCGGCATCACGGACCTGATCGAGGGCACCGGCCCCGCCGCCGCCGAGGGTGACACCGTGATCGTCGACTACGTCGGCGTGCGCTCCGCCGACGGCACCGAGTTCGACAACAGCTACGACCGCGGCGCCGCGTACCCGGTCGGCCCGCTCGGCACCGCGTCCGTCATCGAGGGCTGGAACAAGGGCCTCGTCGGCGTCAAGGCCGGCGGCAGACGCCAGCTCGACATCCCGGCGGCGATGGCCTACGGCGACTCGCCCCCCGGCGAACCGATCCAGGCCGGCGACGACTTGACCTTCATCGTCGACGTCCGCGCCGTCGTCCCTGCGGTCGACCCTGCCGCTGCGCCGCAGGTGACGGTCGAGCCCACGTCGGGCGCCACCGAGACCACGTTCACCGACCTCGTGGAGGGCTCGGGCGCGGTCGCCGAATCCGGCAAGACCGTCGTCGTCCAGTACATCGCCTTCAGCGGCGCCGACGGCGCCCAGCTCGACACCAGCTGGGTCGAGGGTGGTGAGCCGCTCACGTTCACGATCGGCGGCCAGGAGTACATCCCCGGCTTCGATCCCGGCGTCGAGGGCATGCAGGTCGGCGGCCGCCGCCAGGTCGTGATCCCACCCGAGGACGCGTTCGGTCCCGACGGCAACGAGCAGCTCGGCCTCCCCGCCGGTGCCGACCTGATCATGGTCTTCGACCTCGTCGCCGTCTTTTGATGGCTCGCCTCGCTCGCGTCTGCGCCTGAACCCGACGAGCCGGGCTCGCCTCGCTCGCGCTGCGCGGGCAGTCAGTAGACGATGTCGAGCGCGAAGCGGAGTGCCTGGTCCAGGCGGGCACGACCGATCTCGTCCAGGTGACCGACAGGCGTGCCGTCCAGCGCACTCGACGGGACAGTGATCACGTTGTCGCAGTTGATGACGCACATCTCGGGAAGCCCTTGCTGCGGGCCGACCTCGACCTCCGAGCGGATGCCACGGATCGTGCGGGCGATCGGCGCGCAGGTCACGGAGGTGAGAACGGCGATCGCAGCATCCCGGGTCAACACGCACACGGGTCGGCGACCGGCCGGCGGTCCAAGATCCGCCCAGTAGATGTCGTTGCGGGCTACCACGACGGTGCGGTCTCGGCGGCAAGTCGCCTGGCCGATTGCAGCAGCGCGGGGTCGACGGGGTGGCGTCGATACGCGTCTTGCAGCTGACGGTCCGACGCCGCGAGGTCGTCGGCGTCCAGCACAGCTCGGGCGCCGCGCCGGATCAGCTCGGATCTGCTGGTGCCGAGCGCCGCAGCATGGGCGTCGAGCCGTTCGAGCAGCTCGTCGTCCAATTGCACCAGAACCTCGCGACGAGCCATGAGCATATGGTAACCCATATGACCGGCCCGGAGATCAGCGGTCAGGTGACGGACTGGAGATCGAGGCCGAGGTCGAGGACCTTGGCGCTGTGGGTCAGCTCGCCGACGGCGATGTAGTCGACGCCCGTCGCAGCCACCGCGGCAGCGTTGTCGAGGGTCAGGCCGCCGCTCGCCTCGAGCTGCACCGGGTGACCGCGGTCGGCGACGAGGCGCACCGCGTCCTCCATCTGGGCGGGAGTGAAGTTGTCGAGCAGGACGAGGTCGGCGCCGGCCTCGATCGCCTCGACCAACCCGTCCAGCGAGTCGACCTCGATCTCGACCGTGATCGAGGACTCCAGTGCGCGCACCTTGGCGAACGCGGCGGCGACCCCACCGGCGGCGAGCACGTGGTTGTCCTTGACCAGCGCGGCATCGCTGAGCGCCATGCGATGGTTCACGCCGCCGCCGCAGCGCACGGCGTACTTCTCCAGCGACCGCAGGCCCGGCGTGGTCTTGCGGGTGTCGCGCACCTTGGCCCGGGTGCCTTCGAGCGCGGCCACCCAGCGGGCGGTCAGCGTCGCCACACCGGACAGGTGGCACAGCAGGTTGAGCGACGTGCGCTCGGCGACGAGCAACGACGACGTCAGCGCCTCCACCCGTGCGACTCGCTGCCCGGCGACCACGGCGTCCCCGTCGTTGGCGAGGAGCTCGACATCGCTGGCTTCGTCGCCGCACACCGCGTCGATCACGGCGGCGACGACGACCAGGCCGGCCAACGTGCCCGGCTGGCGGGCGCCGTAGGTGCCGACGCTGCGCTGGCCCGCCGGCACGGTCGCCGTGGTCGTCACGTCGATGCCGCCGGCGAGATCCTCGGTGACCGCCATCCGCACCAACGCGGCGATCGCGTCGGGATCGAGGCGCCCGGCGATCAGGCGGCGGCGCGTCGTCTCCGAGAGTGGATGGAACGTGAAGGCCATCAATGCTCCTCGTCGGGGATGCCGTCCACGTGCACCCCTCCGTCGTCGATCCCGACGAGCAGGTGCGTCAGCCACACGTCGCGGGGCTCGGTGAAGTCGCTGCGCCGGTGGCAGCCCCGGCTCTCGGTGCGCGCCGTCGCCGAGGCGACCAACGCCGACGCGACGGTCAGCAGGTTCGTGGCCTCGTACGTCCGCAGCGACGGGGCGATGTCGGCGGACACTCGCTCGGTGAGATCCATCAACGTCGCCGATGCAGCCGCCAGACCCTCGGGTCTGCGCATCACGACGACGTGGCGCGACATGGTGGTGCGCAGCCCGATCCGGTCGTCGTCGCTCAGCAGCCCGGACGACGGCGGTTCGCGCGGCACGTCGGGCGCCACCCGCTCGGGCAGCTCCCAGGCGAGGTCGCGCCCGACGCGGGTTCCGGCGACGACCCCTTCGGTCAGCGAGTTGGATGCCAACCGGTTCGCGCCGTGCACGCCCGTCGACGCGACCTCGCCGACCGCGTAGAAGCCCGACAGCGCGGTGCGCCCCGAGAGATCGGCCACGACGCCACCGCAGGCGAAGTGGGCGGCCGGGGCGACAGGGATGCGCTCGCGCGCCGGGTCGATGCCGACGGCACGGCAAGCAGCGGTGATCGACGGGAAGCGCGTGGAGAATCGCTCGCCCATCGAGGTCGCATCGAGGTACACGTGGTCGCCGACGCCGCCCGGGTTGTGGGACATGCGCTCGTTGATCGCCGCAGCGACGACGTCGCGAGGTGCGAGGTCTTCCAGCGGGTGCACGCCGGCCATCACTCGCTTGCCTGCAGCGTCGTAGAGGACCGCCCCTTCGCCGCGCACCGCCTCGCTCACGAGCGCCTGCTGGCCCGTCGCGTCGGGGCCGGTGTAGAGCACCGTCGGGTGGAACTGCACGAACTCGATGTCGCGCCCCGGCAACCCAGCGCGGAGCGCGAGGGCGAGGCCGTCGCCGGTCACCGCCGGCGGGTTGGACGTCGCCGCGAACACCTGGCCGAAGCCACCGGTCGCGGCGACGACCGCGCGAGCGCGCACGATGCCCGACGACACGACGTCACCGGCCTCGTCGAGGATCGCCACGCGAACCCCGCAGGCCTGGCGGCGCCCGGACGGCGACGTGCCGACGAGCAGGTCGAGAGCGAACCCTCGCTCGAGCACCTCGGCGCCGGCGGCGACCGCTGACTCGTCGAGCGTGCGCTGCACCTCGGCGCCGCTCTGGTCGCCGCCGGCGTGGACGATGCGGTGGTGGCTGTGGCCGCCCTCGCGGGTCAGGGCCGGCTCGGAACCACCGTCGGCGTGGGCGTCGAACGCCGCCCCGAGGCGCATCAGGTAGCGGATCGCCTTGGGCGCCTCGGTCACCAGCGTGCGCACGGCGTGCTCGTCGCACAGCCCGGCACCGGCGGCGAGCGTGTCGCGGACGTGGTTCTCCAGCGAGTCGCTCGGGTCGAGCACACCCGCGAGCCCGCCCTGGGCCCACGCCGTGCTGCCGGCGTCGAGCGTGCCCTTGGTGACGATGAGGACGCTGCGCACCGGCCGGGCGGCGAGGGCTGCGGCGAGGCCGGCAGCGCCGGATCCGATCACCACGACGTCGACCTCGCGCTGCCACGCCGGCGGCGGTGCCGGCAGCCAGAGGGGGATCCCGCTCGTCACGGCGAGCAGGCTACGTGAGGGGGCGGCGCTATTCGCCGGTGGGAGACGGCGTGCCGATGGCGATCATCCGCTCGACGCTGAGCCGGGCGCGCTCGGCGACGTCGCGAGGAACGGTCACCTCGTCGCGCATCTCCTGGAGCGAGCGCAGCAGCTTGCCGGGTGTGATCATCTTCATGTACTTGCACACCGCAGCGCGGTTGACCGGCTCGAAGATCACGAGCGGGTTGGCCTTGTTCAACTGGTGGATCATCCCGGTCTCGGTGGCCACCAGGACCTTCTTCGCCGTCGTCTGCTCGGCGGCAGCCACCATCCCGCCGGTGGACAAGATCTTGGTGCGCTCCATCGGGACGGCGCCGGTGGACGCCAGGTACAGCGCGCTGGTCGCGCAGCCGCACTCAGGGTGGATGAACAGCTCGGCGTCGGGCTCGGCCATCACCCGCTCGCGCAGCTCGGCGCCATTGATGCCGGCGTGCACGTGGCACTCGCCGAGCCAGATGTGCATGTTCTCGCGGTGCAGCGTGCGCTGCACGTGGGCGCCGAGGAACTGGTCGGGCCCGAACAGCACCTCCGTGTCCTCGGGGATCGACCGCACCACGTCGACGGCGTTGGAGGACGTGCAGCAGATGTCGGTCTCCGCCTTCACCGCCGCGGTCGTGTTGACGTAGCTGACGACGACGGCACCGGGGTGCTCGGCCTTCCACTGCCGCAACTGTGCCGCCGTCATCGTGTCGGCCAGCGAGCAGCCGGCCGCCTCGTCGGGGATCAGTACGGTCTTGTCGTAGCTGAGGATCTTGGCCGTCTCGGCCATGAAGTGCACGCCGCAGAACACGATCGTCGGCTGGTCGACCGTCGCCGCGACCCGGGAGAGCGCGAGCGAGTCGCCGACGTGGTGGGCGATGTCCTGGATCTCCGGGCGCTGGTAGTTGTGGGCCAGGATCGCCGCGTCGCGCTCCTCGGCGAGCGCGAGCACCTCCTCGCGCCAAGCGTCAAGGTCGGTCGGTTCGACGGGTGCGGACGTGCTCAGATCGCTCACAGCATCAGGCTACGGGGGCCGTCAGGCCGGTCGGCGATGCCTCGCCGCCGAGCGATCCGAAGGTGCCGGACGGCGCCAACCCGGTGACGCCGTCACCGGCACGCTGGCCCACATCTGCACCAGCGCGAGCGGCATCGCGCCCTCACCCGGGCCGGGCATCTCGAGCACGGTGGCGGGCTCGCGTTCGGCGCGCATCACCGACGCCACCCCGCCGTCACCGACCGCACAGCAGACCCTGATGCGGTAGCGGTCGGGGTGCAGGCTGGGCCGCTGCAACGCGCCGACCCCACCGGCGTCCATCGGCGCAGCCCAGCCGGTCATCGCCACCGCGGCGGCATCGAACTGGCGGGCCATGCTCGCCACCGGCCCGGCGATCAGCGCGTAGATGTCCCGGTCCTCACCGAGGAAGGAGAACCGCACGTCGTCGCCAGCGTCCGTGCAGCCATACAGGCGGCCTCGGGCGAGACGGAACGGGCTCGTCAGCGTCTCGTGCAGACGGGCATCGAGCAGGCGGGCACAAGCCGAAGGGTCGAAGTTGTCGTGTTCCACACCTGGGGTGTGTGCACGACGCAGGCGCGTGCGGAAACCACCCCCACCACCGAACC
>CAZMGD010000066.1:10297-22275 GCA_964565705.1 uncultured Ilumatobacteraceae bacterium
CCACCCCCACCACCGAACCTGCGGTCGGATCGCGCCCGGGTCGGGCGCGATCCGACCGCAAGAACCGGGATCAGGCGGGCATCGCTTCGGTGATCGCTCGGCTGGCGCGCACGACGGCGGCGCCGAAGTGCTCGCCCGGCTCGCGCGAGACGCGCTCGATCGGGCCGCTCACGCTGACGGCAGCGACGAGCTGGCCGTTGCGGTCGTGCACCGGGGCGCTCACCGAGGCGACGCCGGGCTCGCGCTCCTCGACCGTCGCCAGCCAGCCGCCGGGGCCTGGCGCCTCGCCGAGCAACAGGTGGCCGGCCGAGCCCACCGGTAGCGGGAACAGCACGCCCTCGGGCACGATCCAGCGCAGCCCGTGGGGCGAGTCGAGCGACACGACGCAACGCCGCGAGTGGCCCTCGCGCACGTACAGCTGCACGCTCTCCCCCGTGGTCTCCCGCACGACCTCCATCGCCGGTCGGGACAGCTCGGCGAGGGGGAAGAACTCCGTGGCCGAACGGCCGAGCGGGATCAGCCCGAAGCCCGGTGCGAACCGCCCGAGCTCGTCGCGCCGCACGAGGCCGTGCTGCTCGAGCGCGACGGCGAGGCGATGGGCCGTCGCTCGGGGCAGGCCCGTGGCCGCCTGGAGCTGGGCCAACGTGCTCGGGCTCGCAGCGACGGCGCGCAACACCGCGACCGTCTTGTCGAGGACGCCGACTCCGCTTACACTGTCCATATCGGGAAACGTATCTCACCGACTGAGAACGTCCCAAACCGCCGACCGAAGCGAGCTGCAATGAGCCTGAGCACTCTGCCAGACAAGATCTGGGAACGCCACGTCGTCCACCGTTCCCCCGGTGAAGCCGACCTGTTGTACATCGACCTCCACCTCGTCCACGAGGTCACCAGCCCGCAGGCGTTCGACGGCCTACGCCTGACCGGGCGCCCCGTGCGCCGCCCGGACCTGACCGTCGCGACCGAGGACCACAACGTCCCGACGGCAGACATCCACCTCCCGATCGCCGACCCGATCTCGGCTCGTCAGGTCGAGGTGATGCGGGCCAACGCCGCCGAGTTCGGTGTGACGCTGTACCCGATGGGCAACCCGAACCAGGGCATCGTCCACATCATCGGGCCGGAGCAGGGCCGCACGCTGCCGGGCATGACGATCGTCTGCGGCGACAGCCACACCGCCACCCACGGGGCCTTCGGGGCCCTCGCGTTCGGCATCGGCACCAGCGAGGTCGAGCACGTGCTCGCCACCCAGACGCTCCCCCAGGCCCGGCCGAAGTGGATGAGCGTACGGGTCGAGGGGTCGTTGCCAGCGGGATCCACCGCCAAGGACATCGTCCTCGCGATCATCGGCCGCATCGGCACCGGCGGCGGCATCGGCCACGTCATCGAGTACCGGGGGTCCGCCATCCAGGCGCTCTCGATGGAAGGCCGGATGACCGTGTGCAACATGTCGATCGAGGCCGGCGCCCGCGCCGGGCTGGTGGCGCCCGACGACACGACGTTCGCCTACCTCGAAGGCCGCGATCACGCCCCGACCGGCAAGGCGTGGGAGGCCGCGCTCGACGACTGGCGCACACTGCGCAGCGACGACGGCGCGGCGTGGGACACCGAGGTCGTGCTCGATGCTGCGGCGATCCGACCCCAGGTCACCTGGGGTACGAACCCCGGCCAGGTGCTGTCGATCGACGACGCGGTCCCGTCGCCCGACGACGAGTCCGACCCGACCGCCCGCGACGCGATCGCCCGGGCGCTCGAGTACATGGGCTTGGAAGCCGGCCAGCGGATCCGCGACATCGGCGTCGACACCGTGTTCATCGGCAGTTGCACGAACGGCCGCATCGAGGACCTGCGCGCCGCAGCCGCCGTGCTCGACGGCAAGCACGTCAGCGTCGAGCGGATGATGATCGTGCCCGGCAGCCACCGGGTGAAGGAGCAGGCCGAGGCCGAGGGCCTCGACAAGATCTTCCGGGCGGCGGGCGCCGACTGGCGCGAGCCCGGCTGCTCGATGTGCCTGGCGATGAACCCCGACAAGCTGGCCCCCGGCGAGCGGGCAGCCAGCACGAGCAACCGGAACTTCGAGGGGCGCCAGGGTCGAGGCGGACGCACCCACCTGGTCTCGCCCGCCGTCGCCGCAGCGACCGCCGTCGCCGGCCACTTCACGACCCCCGAGGAGCTGTGATGAAGGCAGTACGCATCGTCCAGGGAACCGCCGTGCCGCTGAAGCGCAGCGACGTCGACACCGACCAGATCATCCCCGCCGAGTGGCTGAAGCGCGTCGAGCGCACCGGGTTCGAGAAGGGGTTGTTCTCGACGTGGCGAGACGACCGCGACTTCGTGCTCAACGACGAGCGCTACGCGGGCGCGTCGATCCTCGTCGCCGGCGCCAGCTTCGGTGTCGGGTCGTCGCGCGAGCACGCAGTGTGGGCCATCCAGCAGGGCGGGTTCGACGCGGTGATCGCGCCGAGCTTCAGCGACATCTTCCGCAACAACTGCACGAAGAACGGACTGGTCCCGGTCGTGCTCCCGGAAGACGCCGTGCAGCAGCTGTGGGATCTGATCGAGGCCGACCCGACGACGGAGATCACCGTCGACGTCGAGCGCCTCCTCGTCGAGGTGCCGGCCGCCGGGTTCGCCCAATCGTTTCCGCTCGACGGGCCGACGCAGCACCGGTTCCTCGAAGGGCTCGACGACATCGGCATCACGCTGAGCCACGCCGACGACATCACCGCCTATGAAGCCCGCCGGCCCGTCTGGCTGAACGCCTGAGGGGCCCGACCGAAGTGCGCAGCCACATGCCGGAACCGGCCACGTCAGTGCGCAGTTCCGGATCGTCGGCGGCCACGCTCCGCTGCTAACAACCGTTCGTATGGGGAACGAGTCCATCTTCGACGGCAAGGTCGCGCTGGTCACCGGCGCGGCAGGAGGCATCGGGCGCCAATCGGCGCTGCTGTTCGCCGCGCGGGGCGCGCAGGTCGCTGTCGCCGACATCAACCTCGATCTCGCGCGCGAGACCGCGTCGTTGATCGAGTCCGCCGGCGGGGCCGCGCTGGCGGTGCACGTCGACGTGGCCGACAGCGACTCGGTGGCGGCGATGGTGCGCTCGACGGTCGGCGCGTTCGGACGTCTCGACATCGCCCACAACAACGCCGGCATAAAGGGGGCCGACCTGCCCGTGACGGAGATGCCCGACGAGGTCTGGCGCGCCGGGATCGGGATCATGCTGGACGGCGTCTTCTACTGCATGAAGCACGAGATCCCCGAGATGCAGAAGCTCGGCAAGGGTGCGATCGTCAACACCTCGTCGGGGGCCGGTCTGATCGGCGTGCCCCGCTTCGCCAACTACGTCGCCGCCAAGCACGGCGTGATCGGCCTCACCAAGGCCGCCGCGCTGGAGTACATCGGCGACGGCATCCGCATCAACAGCGTCTGCCCGGGCACGGCCCGCAGCCAGATGGTCGAGCAGTGGCTGGAGGGCTCCGCCGACAACGAGGCGGCGGTCGCCGGGCTCCATCCGATCGGGCGCATCGCCGAGCCGCAGGAGATCGCCGAAGCCGTCGTCTGGCTCGCGTCGGATGCCGCGTCGTTCGTCGTCGGCGCGACGATGGCCGTCGACGGGGGCTACACCGTCCCCTGACGCCACCGCGTCAGCTTGCGGCGGGCTGGTTGAGCTCGACCATGTTGCCGCAGGGGTCGTGGAGGAAGCACTGGCGGTTCGGACCGGCCGCCTTCGCATCGCTGACCGTCACGCCGAGCGCTCGGATGTCGGCGACGGCGGCGTCGATGTCGTCGACCCGGAACGCGAAGTGCTGGCCCTTCTGCTCGGGCATCGGCGCCTCGATGAGGTGCACCTGCTGACCGCCGGCATCGAGCCAGGCGCCACCGATCCCGAAGTCGGGGCGGTCGGTGCGCTGGGTCAGGCCGAGCACCTCCGTGTAGAAGCTCAGCGCCGCCGGCACGTCGCTGACGTTGATCGACACGTGGTGGACGCCTGCTGCTCGCATGCGCACAGTCTCGCGCCGCAAACGGCGTGGCGCGCAGTGGGCGTACCTTGTCCAACCGGGTACACGTCGTCAGACGGAGGCTGCGATGAACGGACACCTCATCACCGGACGCGCTGGCTACCTGGTGCCGGACGGGCCATCCGCACCACCGGCGCCGACAGGGCTGGGCTTCCGCGAGACGGTGCCCAGGCCCTCGGGGGGACAGACCGCCGAGGTCGTGGTCGGCGTCATCGCTGGCGTCGAGGTCACCCTGAGGTGCGGCCCGGCCTCGCAGAGCATCCTGTTCCGGAACGTCGGCGCCGGGCTCATGTACCTCGACCAAGTGGTGCACCGGCAGACGAGCAACGCCATCGACGTCCATCAGTTCAACAGCGGTGGGGTCTCCACCGGCAACGGCCTGTCGATCAGCAGCACGGGGTTCCTGACCGTCACCGCCAACGGCACGCTGCAGTCGGGATCCGGCATCTTCTTCCAAGTCGACGCACGGATCTTCTCCGTCAGCGACGCGTGCTACATCAGCGGATCGATCGCCCCGGTGTGAGTGCGCTGCTCGAACCGGGTGATCTGTCCGGTCAGTTCGTGGCGCTGCTCGGCGGCTCGATGGCCACGACCGACTGGCCGAGGTCGCCGAACTCGTCGAGGTTCAGCAGGCGGCGGTCGTTGGAGAACACCTCGATCGGCTCGTACGGATCCATCCGCAACGCGCGCTGCACGATCCGGCACGTCGTGTGCTGGTTGTACTCGGCGAGCGTGACGGCCCAGCCGTCGCGGCCGGCGCGGGCGGTACGGCCCGATCGGTGCAGGTACGCCTTGGCGTCCATCGCCGGCTCGTAGTGCACCACGATGCCGACGTCGTCGATGTCGATGCCGCGGGCTGCCACGTCGGTGGCGACGAGCACGGACAGCTCGCCGTTGGCGAAGCGGCGCATCGCCCGCTCGCGGGCGGACTGCGGGAGGTCGCCGTGGATCGCGGCGGCGTTGATGCCGAGCTCCTGCAAGGCGGTGGCCGCCTTGTCGCACACCCGCTTGGTGCCACAGAACACGACGGTCTTCGACGCACCGCGCGACAGGGCGGCGACGACGCGGGCCTTGTCCATGTGGTGCACGGCGAGGAACAGGTGGCGCATCGTGCCGACGGTGTCGGTCGGGGAATCGACCGACACCTCGACCGGGTGCTTCAGGTAGCGGCGCACGAGGTGGGCGACGTCACCGTCGAGCGTGGCCGAGAACAGCATCGTCTGGTGCTCGCCGGTGACGTGACGCAGGATCCACTCGACCTGTGGCGTGAACCCGTCGTCGGCCATCCGGTCGGCCTCGTCGACGACGACGACCTGGATCGAGTCGAGGAACACCTCGCCGGCCTTCATCAGGTCGATCAGGCGCAAGGGCGTGGCGACGATCACCTCGACACCGCGCTCGAGCTCCTGGATCTGGTCGCTGCGCGAGGCACCGCCGTACACGGGCTGCACGCGGCGGCCGCAGGCGGCGCCGACAGGTTCGAGCACCTCGGACACCTGCACCGCGAGCTCACGGGTGGGCACGAGGATCAAGCCGTGGGGACGGCGCGGCTCGGCCTCGCGATCGATCTTGGCGAGCAGCGGCACGCCGAACGCGAGCGTCTTGCCCGAGCCGGTCCGGGCCCGCCCGCAGACGTCGTGGCCGTCGAGGGCGACGGGGATGGCGTGGGTCTGGATCGCGAACGGCGTGGCGAATCCGGCAGCAGCAAGGCCGGCATCGACCTCGTCGGGGACGCCGAGGTCGGCGAATCCGGTCGGGGTGGGCACCGGTGGCCGTGCAGATTCGGGGGCGATCCGCTGGCGAGGGGCAGAGTCCGGGTTGGGTCGAGCCGGCCGCCGGCGTCGACGCGGCGCCCCCGGAGGGCGCACGGTTCCAGTCATGTTGCGAGACAGGGTAGCGATTTCGGTGGCCGACGGCGCCGTGCTCCTCGGCGTGCAGCGCCGGCGCCCGGCGATCTGGCGACCGGTCACCGACGCTTCGCGAGCGCAGCGAGCAACCCGAACGGCGCAGACGTCACCACGAACCGGCGCCGCAGCCGACCCCCACGAGCGCAGCGAGCACCCTCGGCGAGCCCATCAGGCGCCGCCGGCGAGCGCAGCGAGCCAGCAACACAGCTCAGTACGCGCCACTCAGTTTCGTGTGATCCCAGCTGACGATGTGTTCGACGTCGAGCACGACGCCGAGGCGCTTGCGGGCCTGGGCCTCGAGGAAGGGCATCGCCTCGTCGCTGATCGCCGCCGCGCCGTTGTACTTCAGGGCCACCTGGACGCCGATGTGGAGGATCTGGTCGAAGTCCTCGATGATCCGTCCGGTGCCGACGAGCTCGACGCCGCGCAGCTCGCTGTACACCTCGCCGCTCTCCACCAGGCCGGTCATCTTCGGGTCACGCCGCAGGTTGAGGATCTTTTGGCTCTTGCCGAACGTCCAGAACGCCGCTTTGCCGTCGATGAGCTCGTACCACATGGCCACCACGTGCGGGTACCCGCTCGGACCGATGGTTGCGACGTTCAGGATCGTCTGCTCCTGGAGATACGCGAGCACCTCGTCGTCGGACATCGCGATCTGGTCGCGCTTGCTCACCATCCCCCGACCCTACGCGCCGCGGGCGATCAGATGATCAGGTTGCGGATGTCGCGGGCGAACAGGGTCAGCACCATCACGATCACGACTGCGTAGACGGCCGTGAACGCCCACCGGTACCTGTGGTTCGCCATCCAGAAGCGGCGCACGGCCCGTACGTCGTAGATCAGCGCGACGATCCCGACCGGGATGCCGACGAACGCACCGAGCTTGGTGATCGCGCCGACGGTCGGCGCCACGATCGGGAACACCACGTAGCTGAGCAGGCAGCGGATCGCCGACACGGTGATCGACGCCGAGAACAGGCGCTGCACGTCACGCTCGCGCACCCGGTCCGGATGATCGGGGATGCGCAGCAGCTTGCGCATGAAGCGGTCGGCCGACGGCAGGTTGGCGACGTCGACGGGCCGGGCCACCGGACACACCGCGCCCTCCGTGGCCATCGCCCGGTGATCGACCGGGCACCTGGCGGCCGGATCAGCGGCGACCGCAGCAGCGGCGAGCACCTGGTGATCCACCGGGACCTCGGTGGCGAACGCAGCGTGGTCGACCGGGCAGCCACCGCCTGCCGGGCCCATCGCCGCCCCGAGCTCAGCCGAGTCACGCATCGCCCGAGAACGGTACGGCCTCGAACGAGGTTCGCGCCAGCCACGGGACCGGAATCCCGGACATCTCACATGGCGGAGTTGGTGAGCAGCTCCGGCGCGACGGGGCACTCGGGGGCCAGGAGGACCTCGGCGTTGGCGCGGGTCAGCTCGAACACGCCCCTCGCGCCGGCGACGTGCGACACCGTCGCGACTGGCACCAGCTCGTGGTCGTGAGCCCACGGCTCGGCGGCATCCGCGTAGCGCTGGGCCACCCGCCGCCACAGCGGCTCGGGCAGGCGGCGGCCGACCCCGGCCACGAGCCAGACCGGCACCTCGGCGCAGTAGGCCGACGCGGCCAAGGCGCGGGAACCGACCGGGCACAGCGCCTCGGTGGACGAGACGGCCGACGCCTCGATCAGCACGACCTCGGCCGACGCGGCGGCGGTGCCCAGCGCCGCCGACGGCACGTCTGCGACCTCGATGCCCGACCGTTCCATCTGACGAACCAGCCCGCCGCCGCTGCCGTCGCCGTCGACGCTCAGCACGACGACGTCGCCGCGACGGGTCAGCGCTTCGGCGGCGAGGTCGGGCCAGCCGATGGTGCACACGACCGCCCCGTCGGCCAGCTCGCGAGCCAGCACCGCCGGCGTCGAGTCGGCCTCGATCTCGTCGGCCAGCTCCCACGCCAGGCGCAGGGGGTCCGGGGCGGTCAGGAGGCGCGCGCACAACCACCACAGCGGCCCCGACGACGGATGGCGCTGCACGATCCGGCGGGCGGACACCACCAGCTCGTGAGGTTCGGCACCGAGGCTGCGCAGCGCCTGGGCGGTCTCGCGCACGAGCAGGCGGTGGTCGGCGCCCGACGACCGGGCCACGTACCGCAACCGCTCGATGGGGTGCACGGCGCCGACGCTACCCCCAGCCGCGCCGCGCCAGGATGGCGAGCGGACCGTGGTCTCCTCCACGAACCTGCGGTCGTATCACGCCCGCGCCGGGCGCAGTCCGACCGCAGGTTCGCTTCGTGTGGTTGGGGTCGGGCAGCGGGTCGGCGGCTAGTTTTCGCAGCCGTGGCGTCGAACCCCCCGGCAGATCTCGTCCTCACTCCCCTGGGTCGCGAGCCGCGCACGCTGCAGGAGTGGCTCACCACGTTCCACCTGGCGTCCGTGGTGCTCGATCCGTACACCAACGAGAGCGCCTGGGTCCTGCACACCGCAGCGCGGATCCTGACCAACTTCCAGGGTGCCGCGGTGCGGGTCAACTTCATCATCACCTGCGATGCCGACGACGCGAAAGCGTTCCTCGGGCCCTACGCCGAGGAGTTCCTGGTGTTCCTCGACCCCGACCGCCTGGCCGTCAAGGCGCTCGGGCTGGAGACGCTTCCCGCGTTCGTGTTCATCCAGGGCGACGAATCGGTCCCCGCGGCCGCCGAGGGCTGGAACTCCGCCGAGTGGCGCCACGTCGCCGAGGTGATCGCCGAGACCACGGCCTGGAGCAAGCCGACGATCCCCGCCACGGGCGATCCGATCGCGTTCCACGGCACGCCCGCTCTCGGGTGATCCCGCTCACCGGCCTCCCGGTGGAGGAGGTCGTCGGTGAGCTCCGCACCGCGCTGCGCTCCCGCACAGAGGCGGTCCTCGTCGCCCCGCCGGGCGCCGGCAAGACGACGCTGGTGCCGCTGCGCCTGGTCGACGAGCCGTGGCTGGACGGCCGCCGGATCGTCATGCTCGAACCGCGGCGCCTCGCCGCCCGCGCCGCCGCCCACCGCCTGGCGACGCTGACCGGCACCGAGCCCGGGGGCCTCGTCGGCTACCAGACCCGCGACGAACGACGCATCGGGGCGTCGACTCGGATCGAGGTCGTCACCGAGGGTGTCCTGACACGCCGCCTGCAGTCGGACCCGGAGCTGCCCGGTGTCGGCCTGGTGATCTTCGACGAGGTCCACGAGCGCAACCTGCCGACCGACGTCGGTCTGGCGTTCGCACTCGACGCCCGGCGGCTGATCCGTCCGGACCTGCGGATCCTGGCGATGTCGGCGACGGCCGACGCCGACCGGTTCGCTCGGGTACTGGGCGGCGACGGCGAGCCGGCGCCGGTCGTCGCCAGCGAGGGTCGCCAGTTCCCGGTCGACCTCCGCTGGGCACCACCGCAGAAGGGCGCTCGAACGGACGCGGCGACGACCGAGCTCGTCCGCCGCGCGCTGCGCGAGGAGGCGGGTGACGTGCTCGTGTTCCTGCCCGGCATCGGCGAGATCAATCGGGTCCAGTCGATGCTCGGCGACCTGCCCGGCGTCGATGTGTACCCCCTGGCCGGGGCGCTGTCGCTGGCCGACCAGGACCGTGCGCTCGCGCCCTCGCCGCCGGGGAGGCGCCGGGTCGTTCTCTCCACCGACATCGCCGAGACCAGCCTGACGGTCGCCGGCGTCCGGGTGGTCGTCGACGCCGGCCTGGCGCGGGTGCCCCGCCACGACACCAGGTCGGCGATGACGAAGCTGACGACGATCAGCACCTCGCGGGCCTCCGCCGACCAGCGCGCCGGCCGGGCCGGGCGCACCGAGCCAGGCGTCGCCTACCGGCTGTGGAGCAAGCTGGAGCACGCCACCCGCCGGGCCCACCTCGACCCCGAGATCACCCAGGTCGACCTCGCCGGACTGGCGCTGGAGCTCGCCGCCTGGGGTACGCCGGCGGATGCCCTCACCTGGTGCGACCCGCCGCCGGGCCGATCGCTCGCCCAGGGTCGGGAGCTGCTCACCATGCTCGGCGCGCTCGACGGCGACGACCACCTGACGCCGACCGGGCGACGGATGCTGCCGATCCCACTCCACCCGCGCCTGGCCCACATGGTGGTGGCCGCCGCCGACGCCGACCGCTCACTCGCATGCGTGCTCGGCGCGCTGGTGGACGAGCGCGACATCCTGCGCGGCCGCCCCGACGAGCTGCCCGCCGACGTCGCCCTGCGGATCGAGCTCGTCGCTGGTACGACGTTCGACGACCGCGCCGACCGGCGGGCGATCGAGCGACTCCGCGTCCGGGCGGCGGACCTCGCCCGCCGCGCCGGCACCCGCGTCGACCTCGACGCGCTCGATCCGGAGCGCGCCGGCCACCTCCTGCTGCTCGCCTACCCGGACCGCCTCGCCGCCCGCCGCACGTCGCCCGGTCAGTTCCAGCTGCGCACCGGCACCGGCGCGTTCACCGACCGCAAGGACCCCCTGGCCGAGCAGCCGTTCGTCGTCGCTGCCGACGTGGACGGCGACCGCAAGAACACGCGGATCCGGCTCGGCGCGGCCATCGACTCCGACGACGTCATCTCGACGCTCGGCGACCAGGTGGAGGAGCGCCGCGCCCTCGTGTGGGACCGCGATCGGGGCGACCTGGTCGAGCGCGTGGAGCACCGGCTCGGCAGCATGCGCCTCGACGAGCAGGTGCGCCGGCCGACGCCCGGGGTGGAGGCGACCGCCGCGCTGGTCGAACGGGTCCGCGTCACACGTCTGGCCGCGCTCGGCTGGACGCCCGCGTCGTCGGCGCTTCGCGAACGAGTGGGGTTCCTGCGCCGGACGTTCGGCGATCCGTGGCCGGACTGGAGCGACAAGGCACTCGTCGCCACGCTCGATGAGTGGCTCGCCCCGTACCTCGCCGGCGCGACGAGCGCGGCCGACCTCCAAGGCCTCGACCTCGCCGTCGTGCTCCGCTCGCAGCTGCCCTGGCCGGAGGGCGCCGACCTCGACCGCCTCGCGCCGAGCCACTGGGCGACGCCATCGGGCCGCCAGGTGGCGATCGACTACGCCGGCGACGTGCCCGTGGTCGCGGTCCGGGTCCAGCAGCTCTACGGGTCCACGGTCCACCCGACGGTCGCCGACGGGCGGGTGCCGCTCCAGCTGCACCTCCTCTCCCCCGCCGACCGGCCGATCCAGATCACGTCCGATCTCCCCGGCTTCTGGGCCGGCAGCTGGGCCGAGGTCCGCAAGGACATGGCCGGCCGCTACCCCAAGCACGACTGGCCCCGAGATCCCCTGGACCCCCGCTCCCCCTGAGATCTCGGTCGGCTTCTGGTCGCCAGAGCGACCAGAAGCCGACCGAGAATCTGGATCGCCGGGGGCAGCGTCGTAGCGTGTCGGGCGATGCCTGAGTTCGAGTTCACCGAGTTGCTGCCGCTGGGGCCCGACACCACGCCCTACCGCCGGCTGACCACCGACTTCGTCAGCACGTTCGACACGCCGCAGGGCACGTTCCTGAGAGTGGAACCTGAGGCCCTGACGCTGATCACGAGCCAGGCGATGCGCGACATCGCCCACTTCCTGCGCCCCGGGCACCTGCAGCAGCTGCGTAACATCCTCGACGACCCGGAGGCGAGCGACAACGACCGCTTCGTCGCCCTCGACCTCCTCCAGAACGCGTCGATCGCTGCCGGCGGTGTGCTGCCGATGTGCCAGGACACCGGCACAGCGATCGTCAAGGGGAAGAAGGGCCAGTTCGTCTTCACCGGCGGTGGCGACGAGCGGGCGATCGCGAGGGGCGTGTTCGACACCTACCTGACGAGCAACCTCCGCTACAGCCAGATGGCGCCGATCGACATGTACGAGGAGCGCAACACCGGCAACAACCTGCCGGCGGAGATCAAGATCTCGGCCGTCGACGGCGACGCCTACAAGTTCCTGTTCATGGCCAAGGGCGGTGGCAGCGCGAACAAGAGCTACCTCTTCCAGGAGACCAAGGCGCTGCTCAACGAGTCGACGCTGTTGCCGTGGCTGTTCGAGAAGATGAAGACGCTCGGCACTGCCGCCTGCCCGCCGTACCAC
>CAZMGD010000067.1:0-22085 GCA_964565705.1 uncultured Ilumatobacteraceae bacterium
CAGTCTGACGGGTCAACGGTCCGCTGCGCAACATGTGCTTGATCTGATCAACAAATGTCGGCTGCGGCTCAGGGGTCGGGAGCGGCGGCCGGAATCGGGATACCGCTCGCCTTCGCTCGCAGCGCGTCGCGATCGTAGCGAGCCTCGGGAACCTTGACCACGCGGTAGAAGAGGCTGCCGTCGCCGACGTAGACCTCGAGGACGGTCCGCTTGTCGGGCGTCACCTCCTGCAGCCACGGGTGCGTCGACGCGCCCCAGCCGATCACCGTGTTGCCGTCCGGCTGGCGGCGCACGCTGCCGAGCGTGCTTCCCTGGTTGACCTCGGCGGCGTAGCTCCACGTGAGCGTCGCCGTCCTGGCCGCGGTGTTGATCGAGTACTCGACGGCTCGCGGTTGGGCGACGCCGGCGACCACGTGGTTGTCGTGCATCGTGATCGAGCCGTTGGACACGACGCGGGAGTCGTGTGGGCCGGCCGGGCCCGAGTCGTTGGTGATCGTCAGCGACGTGCCGTCGGCGCGGGTGGTGCCGCCGAGCTTCCACTCGACGGCGCCGGTCGCCTTGTCGATGCGCATCGCCGCGTTGAAGTGGCGGATGCCGACGAGGAGGTCGCCGTCGGGGAACACGTCGATGGAGTTGATGTGGGCGAGATCGAGCGCCCACGACTCGCCGGGGCCGAGATCGACGTCGAAGCACACCGGCATCAGCGTCTCGGCCGGGATGCTGTGATCCTTCGTGTTCCACTGCCACACGACGTTCCCGGCCGGGTTCAGCTCGATCAGCTCGCCGTCGACGAGCGACGTCGGCGTCTTGGGCGTACCGTCGACGCCGGACACGCACTGTGTGATCGGGAACCCACTCGGGAGTGCGCGCGTCGGGTAGGCGGTCACGATCCGGTTCCCGTTGGGAAGGGTGAGGAAGTCGTGCCAGCCGACCACCTCCGGACTCGGCAGGTTGTACCTGCCGACGACGTTGCCGTCGAGGTCGCGGATCTCGACGGGCATCCTCGGTGTCAGCGGCGGGAAGCCGCCGATGCCCTGCGTCCACTGCCGCCAGGCGAGGGTGCCGTCGTCCTGCGGGAACACGCCGACGACGGGATAGGGCGTGCGCCGGTACCACACCGGCACGCCGTACTCGTCGAGGATGATCGCGAACGACCCAGCGCTGATCGACGCGGCGACGTACCAGCCCGGCGTCGGCGAGGCACCCTCGGCGTTCAGGTCGGGGAAGTCGTGGGGCAGGCAGCGCAACCAGTCGGCTTCGGTGTGCGCGCCCGGCCCGGTCACGGTGATCGGCACGAGACCGTCCTCGGGCATGCTGCCGGTCCACGTCACCGCCGAGGCGGGCGTGCCGTTGTTGACCGCCACGCGGGCGCCCGCGGTCGCGGCGGCGTGGATCGTGACGATGCTGCCGCCCGACGCACAGCGGATCGTGTGGTCGATCTGGCCTGGCGCCACCTCCCGGTCGAGTGTCGGGCTCGTCACGAACTGGCGCAGTGTGCTGGGGAAGCCGTAGGTCGCATAGAGGTCGATGATCACGTGCACGTCGGCCGAGGTGTAGACGCAGACGTCGGCGGCCGAGCCGAGCCCGATCGTGGTCAGCGTCGTCTCGGTGGTGCCGGTACCGAAGTTCACCGACGACGTGGCACCGAGCCCGTCGTCGCAGAGGTACATCGTCACGTAGCCGGCCTGCGACGCGCCGTTCACCGTCAGGTTCAGCGCCGCAGCCGTCGTGCCAGGCGGTACGAACGAGGCGAGGTCGTAGCGGCGCTCGACGCCGGGGGGTATCCGGCCGGCGCCCGGCCCGCTGCGGCTGTCTGCGACGCGCACGGACTGGAGCGTGGCGAGGGGGCTGTTGGGCAGGTCGAGCGTCGCGGCCAGCGGCTCTGGGCAGAAGCAGCCGGTCACGTCGACGATCAGGTGGGTGGTGATGTCGGTGTAGACGCACAGCGACGATTGGCCGAGTCCGAGGTACGCGGACACGCCGCGGTCTCGGCCGGCGAGCACGTTGTTGACCGACGTGGAGGGGCGGGGCGTACCACATGGCCAGGCGGTGACCCACCCATCCTGCTCGGCGTTGGTGACCGTGATCGTCGCCGCCACACCGACCGCGTCGCCAGGGATGTAGTAGTCGGCGATCGGCACCCTCAGCGTCGATCCCGCCGTGAGCTTGCCGGCCTTCAGCCCGTTGCGCGGCGTGCCGCTGCGCGTGTCGAGCACCCGTTCCGGGTTCATCTCGCGCAGCCGGGCGCCATCGGCTACGAACCATCCGGTGACGTCGATGATCAGGTCGGTCGCGTACTGCGTGTAGAGACAGATCCTCCCGGTGGTGTCGACCGGCACCACGACGAGGTTCGGCGACGGCAGCTTCGGGTCCGGGTTGAGGACCGACGTCTCGGTGCGCGCCGATCCGCAGCCGTAGGCGCTGACGTACCCGACCGCCGCGGCGCGATCGGACGTGACGGTGAGCGCGACCGCCACCGCGTCGTCCGGCGGCGCTGCCGGCGCGAGCTCCACCTGGAGGATGCAGTTGGCGCCGACCTGCGGGCCGGCTCCGGCGACGCGGGTGTCGGCGATGCGCTGCGGGGCGATCGGTTCGAACCCGGCATCGGTCACGTCGATCGGCGCCGCGGCACCGACCGATCCCGCCGGGCAGGTCACGGCGGCGGCGGCTGAGGCGGGCGACGGGACCGCGACCGCGACGAGCGACACCGCGACGGCGGCCAGCGTGGCGAGTCGCCGCCCGGCGGCGGACATCGGGTTGCGCATGGCGGACCAGCCTGGCACAGGACACGAGCCGCGTTCCGTCGCCGTATCCTCGGCCGCGGGGACGAGGGAGGATCGGGATGGGGCGATGACCGTGACGCAGCGGATGAGTCCCCTGGACGCGTCGTTCCTGCACCTCGAGAGCCCGATCATGCAGATGCACATCGGGTCGGTCGCGATCTTCGAGGGTCCGCCCCCTGCGTTCGACGACGTGGTCGCGATGGTCGGCGGCAAGCTGCCGTTGGTGCCCCGATATCGGCAGGTCGTGCGCACGGTGCCGTTCCAGCTCGGGCGCCCGGTCTGGGTGGACGACCCTGACTTCGAGCTCACCTACCACGTGCGCCACACTGCGCTCGCCCGACCGGGTGGCGACGACGAGCTGCGTCGCCTCGTCGGACGCCTGATGTCACAGCAGCTCGACCGGCGTCGCCCGCTGTGGGAGATCTGGGTCGTGGAGGGTCTGGGCGAGGACCGGTGGGCACTCGTCTGCAAGACCCACCACGCGATGGTCGACGGTGTGTCCGGCGCCGAGCTGCTCGGCCTGATCCTCGACGAGCGTCCGGAGGGAACGGCGCCGGCTCCCGACGGCGACTGGCATCCCGGGCCGATCCCCTCTGCGCTGACCTTGACGCGCGACGCACTCGCCGAGCTCGCCCTCAGCCCCTATGAGCAGATGCGTGCGATCCGGTCGGCGCTGCGTCGGCCTCGCGAGCTGCTCCTGCGCACGCACGAGATCGTCGGAGGCCTCGGAGCGGCCTCGACGGTGATGCGTGCCACGCCCGATTCCTCGCTGAACGGGGCGATCGGTCCACACCGCCGGTGGGACTACGTCGACGCCTCGATCGATGACATCAAGGCCGCCCGGGCGGCGCACGGGGGCACGTTCAACGACGTGGTGCTCGCCGCCGTCACCTGTGGGTTCCGTGATCTCCTGCTGTCGCGTGGCGAGGCGGTCGACCGGGTCGTGCGCACCATGGTGCCGGTCTCGGTACGTGGCCGCGACGAGCGCGGCGCGGCCGTCGGCGACGGCACGCTGGCCAACCGGGTCGCGGCGATGTTCGCCGATCTCCCCGTGCACCTGGACGATCCGCTGGCGGTGCTGCACGACCTCAGCGAGCAGCTCGCGGGGCTGAAGGAATCGCATCAGGCGGTCGCCAGCGAGGTGCTCCTGTCCCTCTCCGGACTCGCGTTGCCGTCGCTGTTCGCGCTGGGCACACGGGTGGCGGCCCGGACGCCGAACCGCTCGGTGAACACCGTCACCACCAACGTGCCCGGCCCGCAGGTGCCCCTCTACTCGGCCGGGCGGCGGGCGCTCGCCCTGCGCCCGTACGTCCCGATCGGGGTCGGGATGCGCGTCGGCGTGGCGATCTTCTCCTACGCCGGCGCTGTCGCGTTCGGCATCACCGGCGACTACGACACCGCCCCCGACATCGACGTCATGGCTCGCGGGATCGAACGCGGGATCAGCGAGCTGGCCCGCCCGGCTTCGGCCCGCAGGTCCAGCCCCAGCGCTCGCCGTCGTTAGTGTCGCCGTGGTGAGCGGGGATGCGGTGCTCGACGTGGACGCGATGGTCGCCTTCGCCCAGGCGTTGGTGCAGGTGCCGAGCGTCTACGACCCGGCGCGCCGGCTGAGCGAGGAACCTGCGGCGGAGCTGATCGGTGAGCGCCTGCGCAGCTTCGGCTGGAGCCCGACGTTCGACGTCGTCGCCCCCGGCCGGCCCAACGTCGTGACCGTCCTCGATGGCGGGCTGCCGGGATCGACGCTGATGTTCGAGGGGCACACCGACGTGGTCACCGAGGGCGATCCGGATCGCTGGACGGTGGATCCCTTCGCCGGCGAGATCCGCGACGGGCGCCTGTGGGGTCGCGGCTCGGCCGACATGAAGGCGGGCGTGGCGGCGATGATCTACGCGGCCAAGGCGCTCGTCGACACCGGGCCGTTCCCTGGCCGCCTCGTGCTGGCTGCCCTCGTCGACGAGGAGGGGATGATGCAGGGCGCCAAGCACCTCGTCGCCACCGGCGGGATGGACGGCGTCGACGGCGTGATCTGCTGCGAGCCCGAGGGCGGTGAGATCTGCCACGTCGCCAAGGGGGCGCTGCGCCTGCGCATCGACCTGCGCGGCGTGATGGCGCACGGCGCGATGCCCTATGTCGGACGCAACCCGAACCGGGCCGCGGCCGCGGTGATCGAGGTGCTCGCCAACCTCGAGCGTGAGGTCCAGGCCGAGGTCGGCGACGACGAGTTCCTCGGGCTGCCGTGGCTGACGCCCACGGTCCTGCACGCCGGGAACCCGGTGCAGATGAACGTCATGCCCGCCGACAGCTCGATCTGGATCGACGTGCGCACGGTCCCGGCCGTGGTCCACGACGAGCTGCTCGGTCGGGTCCGGTCGGCGATCGCTGCCGCGGCCGATCCGCTGGGGATCGGCTGGTCGGTCGAGGTGATCGACGACCGACCAGCGGTCCAGGTGCCGGTCGAGCACCCGCTCGTGCGAGCGCTGTGCGACGCGGAAGTGGAGCTCAGCGGCGCGCCCGGCCGCCTCGGTGGGGTACCCGGGGCGACCGACGGCACGGTGCTGACCTCGCGCACCGGCGTGCCGTCCGTGGTGTGCGGCCCGGGCGGCAAGTGGATCGCCCACCAGGCCGACGAGTTCGTCGAGATCGACGACATCGTGCACCACGCCCACCTCTACGTCGCCGCCGCCCGCCGCTTCCTCGCCGGAACCGGCACAACGTGACCCGCAGCCTCGTCGACGCCGCCGGACCGGAGGCGGTCGCTGGTCCCCACAACGACATCACCGACGTGACGGGCATCCGCGTCGGCCATCACCAGCGGACGTCCGGGAAGTGGTTGACCGGCACGACGGTCGTGCTGACGCCCCCTGACACCGTCGCCGGCGTCGACGTCCGCGGCGGCGGTCCCGGCACGCGCGAGACCGACCTGCTCGACCCGCGGGCGATGATGCCCCGCGTCGACGCGATCTGCCTGACCGGCGGCAGCGCGTACGGTCTCGCCGCCGCCGACGGCGTGATGCAGTGGCTCGCCGAGCAGGGTCGCGGGTTCGTGGTCGGGCCCGCCCCTCACCACGTCGTGCCGATCGTGCCGGCCGCCGTGCTGTTCGATCTCGGCGCCGGCGGGGACTTCCGCCACCGGCCCGACGGCTCGTTCGGGTACCGGGCGGCCAAGGCCGCGTCGGCGCGGAAGGTCCGCCAGGGCACCGTGGGAGCCGGCACGGGCGCACATGCGGCATCGCTGAAGGGCGGCATCGGTTCGGCGAGCGTCGTGCTGCCGACGGGCGTCACGGTCGCCGCGCTCGTTGCCGCCAACCCGGCCGGCAGCGTGGTCGATCCGGTCACCGGTGAGCTGTGGGCCAGCCGCTACGGGCTGACCGGCGAGTTCCGCCACGTGCGACGCCCGAACCGTGCCGAGGTCGCCGCGGCGAACGCCAAGGTGCCAGCGATGCCGGAGCTGAACACGACGCTCGCTGTGGTGGCGACCGACGCCGCGCTCGACAAGGCGGAGTGCAGCCGCCTCGCGATGGGGGCCCATGACGGCATGGCGCGCGCTGTCCGCCCGATCCACACGCTCGTCGACGGCGATGTGTCGTTTGCACTTGCAACAGGGGCCCGAGAGCTACCGGACGAGCGCGCTGCGAGCGGGATCATCCGTGCCCGCGCGACCCGCCCGGCACAGGTCAGCGTGCTGATCGCAGCAGCGGCCGATGTGGTGGCGCGGGCCATCGGCCACGCCGTGCTCGCCGCGACGTCGGCCGGGAACATGGCGAGCTACCTCGACGAGTACCCATCGGCGCGAAACTGAGCGGAGGGGTTCGTCCCTCAATTATGATCAAGTTGGTCGGCTTTTGGCCGACGTCCGAGCACACCGAAAGGCAGTGACATGATCAGAACGAGGGTGCTGGGTGCGGCGATGGCGGGTGTGTTGCTGCTCGCCGCATGCAGTGGGGACGACTCCGGCGACGACGCGACGACGACGGTGGCCGCCGCGACGACGGCCGGCGGCGACACCACGACGACCCCGGGATCCGAGGCGCCGGCGACGACCGAGGGCGGCGCGACGACGACAGCCGGCGGCGACACGAGCACGACCGAACCCGCCGAGACCCCGGCCAGCATCCCCGACTGCGATACCTCGGTGACGCCGGCGCCCGCCGGTGACGAGACCCCCGTGCCTGCTGACGCGACGTCGACGCGCGACAAGATCGTGATCGGCTCCACCCTCGCTCCGGCCAACCTCGACATCACGACCGGCAGCGGCGCGGCGATCCCGGCTGCCCTGCTCTACAACGTGTACGAGACGTTGGTGAAGATCGACGCCGAGGGCGAGTTCCAGCCGCTGCTCGCCAGCAGCTACGACATCAGCGAGGACGGCACGGTCTACACGTTCCACCTCCGCGACGGGCTGACGTTCCAGAACGGCGATGCGCTGACCGCCGAGGACGTCGCGTTCAGCTTCAACAACGGCCAGGCCAACCTGGCGGCGGGCAAGGCGCCGGCGATCATCGCCCAGACGCTTGCGCCCATCGCCTGCCTCTCGGCGGTCGACGACGCGACGGTCGTGATCCAGTTGCAGCAGCGCAGCCGCAACTTCCTCTACGACATCGCCCAGACCGGCGGGGTGATCGTCGATGAGACCGCACTCGCCGACGTGGCGACCGACCCGGTCGGTTCGGGTCCGTTCCGGTTCGTCAGCTACGACCAGGGCAACCGCCTCGATCTCGCCGCCTACCCGGACTACTGGGGTGCGAAACCCGCGGTCCAGAACATCGAGTTCCGGTACATCACCGACAACCGTGCGCTCGCCGACTCGATCCGCTCCCCGGACGGCGTCGACATGATCGACAACCTCGAGCCGGAGCTGTTCTCCGGGTTCGAGGGCCAGAGCGACTTCCAGACGATCAACTCGGTGACCAACGGGGAGACGATCCTCGTGTTCAACAACGCCCGGGCGCCGCTCGACGACGTGCGGGTGCGCCAGGCGATCACCTACGCGCTCGACAAGGACGCGGTGAACGACATCGCCGAAGGTGGCTATGCGAAGACGATCGGTTCGTGGTCGTCGCCCAACGATCCGTGGTTCGTCGACCACTCCGGCGACTACCCGTTCGATCCGGACAAGGCGAAGGAGCTCCTGGAGGAGGCGGACGCCACCGACCTGAAGCTGACGATCCAGGTCCCGCCGACGCCGTACGCGAGGAACTCGGCGCAGGTCGTCCAGAGCTTCCTCGGCGACGTCGGCATCGACGTCACGTTGAACGACATCGAGTTCCCGCTCTGGATCGACCAGGTGTTCACCAAGGGCGACTACGACATGACGATCATCAGCCATGTCGAGGCCCGCGACATCGTGCTCTTCGGCAACCCTGACTACTACTGGCACTACGACAATCCGGAGGTGCAGCAGCTGCTCCAGGACGCCGACGCTGCCGCGACGGACGAGGAGAGCAACGACCTGTATGGCCAGGTGCAGCAGATCATCGCCGACGAGGCGGTGCTCGGCTACATGTTCCTGCTGCCGGGCCTGACCGTCGCCAAGGCCGGGATCGAGGGCATCCCGACCGGCGGCAAGACCCTGTCGTACGACCTGACGAACCTGTCGTAAGGCACCCGCTCACGCATGGCGTACGCCGCCCGCCGGGTCGGGGTCTTCCTCGTCACCGTGGTGCTCGCCTCGGTGGTGGTGTTCGCGATCCTGGCCGTCCTGCCGGGCGACCCGGCGTCGATCTACGCGGGAACGCAGGCGACGCCGGGACAGGTCGACGCGCTGCGCGAGGAGTACGGCCTGAACGCGTCCGTACCCGTGCGCTACGTGCAGTGGGTGAAGGGGATCCTCACCGGCGACCTCGGTGACACGTTCGTGTCCAAGCGCTCGATCGCCGAGCAGATCACCAGCCGGCTCTCGGTCACGGTGCCACTCGTGCTGTTCTCGATGGTGCTCGCCCTGGTCGTCGCGATCCCGCTCGGCTTCCGAGCCGCGATCGGTCGCCGCAAGGCCAGCGGAACGGTGATCTCGGCGGTGTCGCAGATCGGCATCGCGATCCCCGCGTTCTGGGCCGGGCTGATCCTCGTCGCCGTCGTCGCCGTGCGCTGGCAGCTGTTGCCGGGCAGCGGCTTCACCCGGTGGGGGGACTCGTGGTGGCGGGCGATCAAGTCGCTGATCCTGCCGGCGATCTCCCTCGCGCTCGTCCAGGCGGCGATCCTGACGCGCTACGTCCGCTCCGCGGTCCTCGACGTCATGAACGAGGACTACCTGCGCACCGCACGGGCCAAGGGCATGACGCAGCGTCAGGCGTTGCGTCGACACGGCACGCGCAACGCCGCCATCCCGGTGGTCACCGTTCTCGGCCTGCAGTTGTCGTCGCTCTTCGTCGGCGCGGTCGTCATCGAGAACGTGTTCGCGCTGCCCGGCCTCGGCAAGTTGCTGCTCGACTCGATCGGCAACCGCGAGATCATCATGATCCAGGACATCATCATGTTCCTCGTGGTCGCCACGCTGTTGATCAGCCTCGCCGTGGACCTGATCCACCTCGCGATCGACCCTCGCCTGCGGAAGGGCACGCCGTGAGGGCCCGGTTGAACGCGAGCCTGGTCGCCGGCGGCATCCTCGTCGGGTTCGTCGTGCTGATCGCCGTCGTCTCGTTCTTCTGGACACCGTTCGACCCGACCAAGGTGGACGCCAGCGCCCGCCTCTCGCCGATGGGGTGGCCGCACGTGCTCGGCGCCGACCGGTTCGGACACGACACCCTGTCGCAGATCATGGTCGGGGCCCGCCTGACGCTGTACGTCGGCGTGATCGCCGTGGCGATCGCCGCGCTGGTCGGCATCCCGCTCGGGGCCCTCGCCGCGATCGGACCGCGGTGGGTCGACGAGGTGATCGGCCGGGTCAGCGACGTCGCGTTCGCGTTCCCGGCGCTGCTCGCCGCGGTGATGCTGGCAGCCGCATACGGCGCGTCGACGACGACGGCGATGATCGCGATCGGCATCGCCAACGTGCCGCCGTTCATCCGCATCACCCGCGCCGAGGCCAAGCGCGTGCTGTCCAGCGACTTCGTGCTCGCCGCCCGCAGCAGCGGGCGGCACCGGCGGGCGGTCGTGTGGCGCCACGTGTTGCCGAACATCGCCCCGTCGCTGATCGTCCAGGCCACCGTGCTGTTCGCGATCGCGATCCTCGCCGAGGCCGCGCTCAGCTATCTGGGCCTCGGCACGCCGGCGCCCACGCCCTCCTGGGGGCGGATGCTGAACGAGTCGACCGAGGTGTACGACCGCCACCTGAACCTGGCGATGTTCCCCGGGCTGGCGATCGCGATCGCCGTGCTCGGCTTCAACCTGCTCGGCGACGGTCTGCGCGACGCCCTCGACCCCCGGCTGCGCCAGGTGCGCCAGACCGCCCCGACCGTCGACCCACTCGCCCAGGCGCTCGAGGTCGCCGGCGCCACCGGCCCGGAGGGCGAGCGATGACCAGCGAGTTGCTGCGTGTTGTCGACCTCCGCGTCACGGTGGGCACCCGCCGCGGCGGCGCGGAGCTGCTGCACGGGATCTCGTTCGACGTCCAACCCGGGCAGCGGCTGGGTCTGATCGGTGAGTCGGGCAGCGGCAAGTCGTTGACCGCGCTGTCGGTCATGGGCCTGCTCCCCGAGGGACTCACCGCGTCCGGCAGCGTGCGCCTCGGCGGCTCGGAGGTGGTCGGCGCGGCGGAGTCTGCACACGCCGGGCTGCGGGGTGCGACCGCGTCGATGGTGTTCCAGGAGCCGATGAGCGCCCTCAACCCGTTGATGCGCGTCGGCAAGCAGGTTGCCGAGTCGTTGCAGATGCACCGAGGCATGAGCCGGGCCGAGGCCGGGGCAGCCACCGTGGAGCTGCTCGCCGACGTCGAGCTGTCGAACCCGGACCAGATCGCCCGCGCCTACCCGTTCCAGCTGTCGGGCGGGCAGCGCCAGCGCGTCGTGCTCGCGATCGCGCTCGCCAGCCGGCCTCGCCTCTTGATCTGCGACGAACCGACGACGGCGCTCGACGTCACCGTCCAGGCCCGGATCCTCCAGCTGATCGACCGTCTCGTCGACGAGCAGGGTACGGCGCTGCTGTTCGTCACCCACGACCTGGCGGTCATGGCCGGCATGTGCGACGACGTGATGGTCATGTACCGGGGCGCCATCGTCGAGCGGGGCGCGGTCGTCGAGGTGCTGAGCGCGCCGCGGCACGGGTACACGCGTGGCCTCCTGGACGCGTCCGCGGCGACGAGCCGCAGCGAGCCCGGCAGCATCCTGCCGACCATCGCCACAGCGCCGGTTGCACCACCGCCCGGCCAGGACCGGGGTTTCGGCATCGAGGCGAGGCAGTGAGCGCCGCCGGCGAGCCGATCGTCTCCGTGCAGGCCGTGTCCAAGGTCTACCGGCGGCCGCGCGAGCGGCTGTTCGGGCCGCGGCCGGAGGTGCACGCGCTGCGCGACGTCAGCTTCGACGTGGCGCGCGGGGAACGGCTCGGGATCGTCGGGGAGAGCGGTTCGGGGAAGTCGACTCTCGCCCGGCTGATGCTCGGGCTCGAGCCTCCGACGGCCGGCCAGATCGTCGTCGACGGCCGGCCGCTGGCCGGTGCCACGTTCGCCGAGATGCAGGTGGTGCGGCGCTCGATCCAGTTGGTCTTCCAGGATCCCCTTGGCTCGTTGAACCCGCGGATGTCGGTCGCCCGGATCGTCGCCGAACCGTTGGAAGGGCTGGGGTTCGACGGCGACCACCGCGCCCGGGTCGTCGAGGTGCTCGACGCCGTCGGCCTCGGGGCGTGGGCGGTCGACCGCTATCCCCACGAGTTCAGCGGCGGTCAGCGCCAGCGGATCGCGATCGCCCGGGCGCTCGCGCCCTCGCCGTCGATCCTCGTCGCCGACGAGTCGGTGTCGGCGCTCGACGTGTCGGTGCGCAACCAGGTGTTGAACCTGCTCCTGGCCCTCACCCGAGAGCTCTCCCTGACGCTGCTGTTCATCAGCCACGACCTGTGGGTCGTGCGCCACATGTGCAGTCGGGTGGCGGTCATGCGCGACGGCCGGCTCGTGGAGAGCGGGCCCACCGAGGACGTCTACCGCGAGCCTGCCGACGCCTACACGGCGGCGCTGCTGGCCGCCGTGCCCACGGTCGAGTCGTCGCTCGCCCGGCGGGCGGCCGCCCGTGCGGCGGGCTCGGTAGGTTGACGCGCATGGCAGCGCTGCCGGTCCTCGACCTGTCGGACTACCGCGACGACCCCACGTCCGCGGGCGGGCGGGCGTTCGTCGAGCAGCTGCGGACGGTCGTGCACGAGATCGGGTTCCTGTACCTCGTCGGCCACGGCGTCAGCGAGGAACTGAACGTCCGTGTGCACGACGTGGCGCGAGCGTTCTTCGCCCGTCCCGAGGCCGAGCGGCTCGAGATCCACAACGTGTTGTCGCCGCAGTTCCGTGGCTACACGAGCCTCGGCAACGAGTACACGAACGGGCAGAGCGACCTGCGCGACCAGATCGACATCGGCCTCGAGCTGCCGGCGCCGACGATCGGAGTCGACGACCCGGCGTGGCTGCGGCTGCGCGGTCCGAACCAGTGGCCGTCGGTGCCCGGCTTCCGCGAGGCGCTCGAACCGTGGACCAACCAGATGGAGGCCGTCGGTGGCCTGCTGCTGCGGGCGATGGCCGAGGCGCTCGGCCAACCCGCCGGACACTTCGACGAGGTGGTGACGCCGCACCCGGAGCTGCTGACCAAGGTGATCCGCTATCCGGCACCGACGGCATCGCACCCGTCCGACCAGGGCGTGGGGGCCCATCGGGACACCGGGTTCCTGAGCTTCATCCACCAAGACGAGGTGGGCGGCCTCGAGGTCGATCGCGACGGTGCGTTCGTCGGGGTGCCGCCGCTGCCGGGCGCGTTCGTGGTCAACATCGGGGAGATGCTGCAACTCGTCACCCGCGGGTACTTCCGGGCGACGGTCCACCGCGTCGTCAGCCCGCCGCCCGGCGTCGAGCGGATCTCGATCGCGTTCTTCTACAACCCGAAGCTGGAGGCCACCCTGACGCCGGTCGACCTCCCGCCTGCGCTCGCCGCGCGGGCGCCCGGCGGGGAGAGCATCGATCCGTCCAACCCGATCCTGGCGAACTACGGCGACAACTCGATGAAGGTCCGCCTGCGCGCCCACCCCGACGTCGCCGCCCGTCACCACGCCGACCTCCTGACCTGACCCCCACTCAGCGTTCGTGCAGTCGGATCGGTCCCGTGCGGGACCGATCCGACTGCAGGAACCGAGGACGCCGGCGGATCAGCGGCTCGATGAGGCGTTCGACGTGGAACAAGCAGGCGTAGGCGATCCCCGACACCTGGTAGGGGAACGAGATCGCCATCAGCGCGACGATGCCGACGTGGAACCCCCACGCGGCGGTCGCCCAGGCGGTGCGCCACCGGCCACCGAGGAACGCGATCGGGGCGCCGAACTCGATCGCGACCGTCGCCCAGGCGAGCGGGGGGAACACCCAGCCGAACTGGACCAACCAGCCCCCGATCGGCGAGTGCTGCGAGCCGAGCAGCTCCTTGCGGAGGTTGTCGTAGGCGATCTGGTTGCGCAACACATGACCGTCGATCCAGTCGCCGCCGCCGTTGCGCAGCTTCATCCATCCGGCGAGCACGTACGTCACGACGAGGATCACGACCATCACCTTGATCGGCCAGCCATACCGCGCTGATTGGCTCGCAGGGCCGGCGGGGGGCTCGCTGCGCTGGCCGGCGCGCTCGCCGCCCTGGCCGACCCGCCACGCATCGGCGGCGGGCGCGAACCCGACGACGAGGAGGTGCCACGCGGCCAGGTGCTCGCTGTGGATGACGTGGCCCCACGAGACGCGATAGGCGGCGACGACGAAGAAGCCCACGGCGAAGAGTGGCCCGACCGCGCGCCAACCGATCCCGGCGACGAAGAGCACACCGAGCACGACGACCGCGACGAGGCCCAGCCGGGCGAGGGTGGGGTCGATCGGCGAGCCCATCCACCACAGCGGGCCGACCGGCTCGAACTGGCGGGTCGGCAGGCCCGGGCTGCTCCAGAACGACGGCCAGCGGGCGATCAGGAACACCACCGCGTACCCGCCGACCAGGATCCGCAGCGCGGCCAGACGCTCGGCCGGCGCCGGCGCGAACAGCCACCGATCGATCATCGCGGCACCGGGCACTCGCTGTGCACCGTCCGGTCGATCGGCCGCCGGTCTCCGTCGTACCAGCCGATCGCGTCGAAGCGTTCGGTGACCACCTCGACGGTGACCGCCGACTCGGGGCCGACCGACGCGACCCTCCCGGCGATCTCCTCGCAGAGCTGCGCCGTCGTACCGGTCGCGATCGCGCCGCCGACGGTCGCCGTGGCGAGGATGATCTCGTCGGTACCGGCGATGCGCTCCGGGCCGAGGCGTTCGATCCGGCCACTGCCGTCGACGGCCACCGCCGTGTCCACCGTCTCGGCGGTACTGCGCCGGGTCGAGAACATCGGGTAGGTGCTGAGCGGGAAGCTGTCGCGGTCCAGCAGCAAGGGCACGATCCCGATGACGACGACGGCGGCGATCAGCACCCCGTAGGCGAGCAGTCGGGTGTGCCGGGCCACGGCGGCCAACGTAACCTCGCCGGATGCCTCGTCCAGGTCCAGCCCGGGTCGGCCGGGTGCTCGGCATCTGGGCGCTCGGCGTGCTCGCGATGCTCGGGGTCGGACGGGCGGTGGTCGCCATGCCGCAGCACTGCGGCAGCGGTGACGTGACCGAGTGGCACGACGCGGCCGCCGCCGCGGTGGGCTGGTTCGCTGCCAACCAGCTGCCCGACGGCACGTTCACCTACCAGTACGACGGCCGCACCGGCGAGGCGCTCGACGAGTACAACTGGGTGCGCCACGCTGGCGTGCTGCTCTCGCTCGAACAGGCCGAGACCGCCGGCATCGACGGCGCGGCGGAGGTGGCCGACCGGGCCCGGGCGCGGGTGTTCGAGCAGCTGGTCCGCGCGGGGGAACTCGCCGCCTTGCGCGACGGGGCCGAGCCGACCGCTGGCGGCACGGCCCTGTTGGTCGCCGCGCTGGCCGAGCGGCGCGAGCACCGCCAGGATCCGACCGACGACGAGCTGCTGAAGTCGCTCGCTCGCTACCTCGTGGCCCAGGTGCAAGACGACGGCCAGGTCGACGAGTACAGCGATCCCGTGACCCTGGCGCCCGAGCGCGGCACACCGTCGATCTTCACCACGAGCGAGGTCGCGTTCGCGCTCGCCCGGATGGAGCGACTGTTCCCCGGCGAGGGCTTCGGTGACCCGGTGCGCACGATCACGCACTACGTCGCGACCCAGCGCGCGCTCGACGCCCACGTCGTGCCCGATCTCGGCGATCACTGGATGTCGTACGCGCTCTCCGAGATCGTGCGCTGGCCAGATCCCGCCGCCGCCCGGCTGACGGCAGACGAGCTGGCGTGGGGCCGCAAGCAGATGGGCATCGTCGGCGTGATGACCCGGTTCGAGAGCCAGCGCACCGAGCGTGCCGCGGACCGGCTGCGCCGTGGCGGTGTGTCGATCACCTCCGCCGCCGGCACGCACGGGGAAGCGCTGTCGGGCTGGGTGCTGACGGCGGCGGCCGAACCCGAGCTGCGACCGCAGCTGGCCAACCTGATCTCGACCACGCAGTGCAACGCCGGTCTGCTGACGGGGCGCCAGGCCACGGCGGCCGAGGCTGCCGACGCGCCCGATCCGGCCAAGGTCGCCGGCGGGTGGCTCTGGAACGGCGTGACCCGCATGGACGACCAGCAGCACGCGCTGTCGGCGCTCGTGCTCGCCGCCGAACGCGTCGACCCCGCTGTGGTCGCGGCCGGAGGCGTGTTGCCCCGGAGGGCGCCGGTACCGGCTTCCCCGTGGCTGATGGTGCTCGCCGGGTTCGCCGCGCTCAACCCGGTCCGGCTCGGCCTCGCCGGCCGCCGCCGCGACCCGGACCCCGTTCCAGCGGTCGCGATCGCGGGCGTGGTGGGCGTCGTGATCCTCGGGATGCTCGGCCTGGCCGGCGACTGGGTGTGGCGCACGCTCGACGTGTCGATCCCGGTCGGTGTCATCGCCGGCGGGCTCGCCGTGGGCGTCGGCGCGGTGGCGACGGCGATCCTGCCGTTCCCGCGGCTCGGCGAGGTCCGCGCCGGTTGGCGCGGCGTGGTCGTGCCGCACCTCGTGCCGCTCACGTTGCGACCGGATCTGATCGTCGTCGCGCTCGCCGCTGGCGCCGGCGGACGTGGCTGGCCCCTGGCCGGTGGCCTGCTGGCAGCCGTCGCGCTCGGTACCGCCGCGGCGCGCTGGCTGCCAGGCCCGAACGTCGTGTCGATCTGGCTCGCCCGTCTGCTCGCCGTCGCCGCGCTCGTCGCCAGCGTGGCCATGATCGTCGACGCCGTCTACGCGGTCTGACTGCGCAGCCCGCGTCGCTACGGCCGGAACACCCCGGTGACGTCGATGATCGTCGCCGCAGCGGTGTCGCCGGCGTAGATCGCCAGGCCGCCGGCGGTCGGGACGATCGCCAGGTTGGCCACCGAGTCACCTGCTGCAGAGGCGTTGACCGACGACGTGACGATCGATGCGGGCTGCTCGCCCACCGTCAGGTAGCCGCCACTCGCCGGGTCGGTGATCGTGACGTTGGCGACGATCCCGACGACCGACTGGAGTGGCTCGACGAGCGCCACCCAGCTGTTGCGGGCGATCCGGGCCGGCCGGGTGTCGACGAGACGGAGCGGTGGTCGAGGTTCGAACAGGCCCGAGGTCGAGATCGTCGCCGAGGTGCCCGTGAAGTACCCCGTCACATCCACGATCACGCGTCCGCCGATGTTCTGCCAGAGGCTGATCCCGCCGCTCGTGAGCGGAACCACCGTCGCCGCAGCTCGCGTCTGACCCGGGCCGTCGGTGTTGAGCACGCTGGCCGTCGGCTGCGGCGTGCCCGCACCCCAAGCCGTCACGTAGCCGCCGGCTGCGCTGCGGTCGACGGTGATGTTCACCGCAACGGCAGTGGCATCGGCAGGCACGCCCAGAGCCGCTGGCGTGAGCGTCGTCACCGTCTGCGGCGTGCCCGTGTCGAGCACGCGCGTCGACGAGATCGCCTGCAACCTGCCGGCAGAGGTCGCGCCGCTGGATCGGAACACCCCGCCGATGTCGATGATGGTGCCGGTTCCGCAGGCCGACGTGTACACGTCGACGGCTCCGCCTGCACCGAGCTGTACGAGGGTCGTGTTCGCCCGGGTCTCGCCCGCACGGAAGTTGATGGTGGACACACCCGACCACGTCGTACCGGACGGCCAGATCGCTGCCCATCCATCCCCGCCCGCGCCGGGCACGGTGATCGTCAGCGACGCCGCCGTCGCGTCGCTCGGCACGCCGGCCACCCCGCTCACGCCGACCCGGATCGTGCAGGCATCGATCACCGTGTACCCGAAGCCGAGCCGGGTGTCGGCGAGCCGGATCGGGCCCACCGAGGTGTAGGCCGATTGCCCGCTCGGCGTCGTGACCCAGTCGGGATTGACCGGCAGGATCACCTCGCCCTGGCCGTACGTGTTGTCGGGTCCGGCGGCCCCGCGATCGACCGCGTAGTGCTTCAGGTAGGCGGCGACCTGGGTCGGCGTGTAGTCGGGGAAGGCCGACAGCACCAGCGCCGCCGCACCCGAGACGGTGGGCGCCGCGGCGCTCGTGCCGCTGAAGCAGCCCACTGACGCATACGAGAGGTTCTGATAGCAGGATGCGGCCGACACGTCCGGCTTGATTCGACCGTCGTTGGTCGGGCCCCGCCCGCTGCCGCTCCAGATCGTCACGCCGAGCGGCGGGTTGATCGCACCGACGCTGAGCATGCCGGGGCTACGGCTGTCCGCGGCCGGCTGCCCGGTGCTGAAGTCGGCGCTCGGGTACTCGATGCCGATGCCGTTCGACATGAACTCGAGGACATCGCCGGCGGTGCCCGAGCCGGGTGCGTAGCGGTAGACCGCGAGGGTGACCGGCTGTCCGGGTTCGCCGCAGTTCCCGCCGGCGGCCTCGATCGGAGGCGAACCGTTCTGCTGCGCGTCCTCGTATTCGTACAGGAAGGTGCTGCCGCTCTCGTCCAGGACGTACACGTCGTAGTCGGTGCGCTGCGCTGGCGCCATCCAGTCACTCCACCGGAACCCCATCAGGTAGGCGCAGGTGAAGCCGAGCAGTTCGTCGCCTGCCGCCGTGAACTCGAGCCAACCGTTGTTGTTCTCGTCGCGCCAGGTTCCTCGCCAGTAGCCGCCGTCGGCGGTGTTGCCGGCGGAGTTGACCCAGGTCATGCCCTTCGACACCGCGTAGTCGACCATCGCCGCCATCGGTCCCGTCCCGTCGCCAGGGCCGTCGAGCGGCGCCGCGAGGGAGCGGCTCAGGATGCGCACACCTTGTGCTGCCATGTAGTCGATCACGGCTTGGAGGTCGGCGGTCGTGACCGCCACGCCCAGGTACAGGGTCGCGCCGGGCGCCATGTCGGTGATCGACTCGGCGACGGCCACACCGTGCACGCTGGTCAGCGTGGTCCAGATGTTGCAGTTCGCCCCGTTGGAACGGCACACCGCCCCGGCCGCCTGCGCGATCTCTCCGGCCTGGAGTGCTGCGTTCCACGCCGATTGATCGAACCCGTCGATGATGCCGACCTTCACGCCCTGCCCGCGAAATCCGGCCTGCTGCCAGTCGTCGGCGTTGGTCTTCGTGACGTTCTCGCCGAGGCGGGGTCCGGCGGCCGGCAGGATGCCGGGCGCGTGCTGCGGGATCGAGACGTCGAGTGCGGGTGACAGGTAGTCGATCCCCGGCTCCGCCTCCAACGCGACGGCGCTGGAGGCGGGCACCAGCGCCTGGACGAGATGACCGGGCACCGCGCCCTCGATCGTGCCACCGGTTCGTTCGACCAGGGCTGTCAGCTCGTCGGTGGGAAGCGCAGAGTGCACCTCGACGCGCAGCATGCCTGCGGTGGACGGGTCCTGGTCGGGCAACGTCCTGCCGGCCTCGATCGCCGTCACCTGTTCGCGCAGCACCGAGCTGCTGAGGCCCGAGGGGTCGGAGGATTTCGTCGGTGTGGGAAGGGCACCCTCGTCCGCACCCCGTGCGACCCCGAACGGAAAGAGCGATGTCGCGCACACTGCCGCGATCGCCAGGATGTGCGTCGTGCGCCGATGCATGTCGGCCCCCCCATCCATACGTGGACGCCCGGACACGCCGCCACGACGTGTCGCCCGAAGGACCCGCCCGGATCCCTCCGGCGACTATAGGTCATGGCGAACGTGGCCCGCGTGAGCGCCTCGCCGGTTCAGATGACGACGTTGACCATCCGGCCGGGGACGACGATGACCTTCTTCGGCACTGCGCCGGCGAGCGCCTCGGCGACCTTCGGCGCGGCGAGGGCCAGCACCTCCAGCTGATCGGTGCTCGCGTCGCTCGGTGCGGTGATTCGGTCGCGCACCTTGCCGTTGACCTGCACGGGGATCTCGACGGTGTCGTCGACCAGCAACGCCGGATCTGCTTCCGGGAACGGCACGTAGGTGATCGTCTCGTCGTGGCCGAGCTTGGACCACAGCTCCTCGGCGATGTGCGGGCTCATCGGTGCGACCATCTGGACCAGCGGCTCGGCGACCGAGCGGGGCGCGGCGCCCGTGTCGCGCACCTGCTTCACCAGGGCGTCGTTGAGCTCGATCAGCTTGGCGATCGCAGTGTTGATCCGCAGGTGGTCCATGTCCGCGCGCACGCCGTCGATCGTGCGGTGCAGCGCCTTGCGAAGCTCGTCGCTGGGCTCGGTGTCGGCGACGTGCAGCTCGCCGGTCGCCTCGTCGACCAGGTTGCGCCACAGTCGCTGGAGGAACCGCTGCATGCCGACGATGTCGCGCGGGCTCCACGGGCGGCTGGCGTCGAGTGGGCCCATCGCCATCTCGTACAGACGGAACGTGTCCGCGCCGTACTGGTCGTACATCTCGTCGGGCGTCGCCACGTTCTTCAGGCTCTTGCCCATCTTCCCGTACTCGCGAGCGACGACCTCTCCGTTCCAGGTCCAGGTGCCGTCGCGCTCCTCGACGACCTCGGCCGCCGGCACGACCTGGCCGCGGGCGTCGCGGTAGGCGTAGGCCTCGATGTAGCCCTGGTTGAACAGGCGGTGGTACGGCTCCGAACTGGACACGTAGCCGAGGTCGAACAGCACCTTGTGCCAGAAGCGGGCGTAGAGCAGGTGCAGCACGGCGTGTTCGACACCACCGACATACAGATCCACGCCGCCGGCCGGGTTGTCCTGGCTGGGGGCCATCCAATAGGCTTCGGCTTCCTTGGAGACAAAGCGGTCGTTGTTGTTTTTGTCGAGGTAGCGCAGGTAGTACCAGCAGGAACCGGCCCATTGCGGCATCGAGTTGAATTCGCGGGTCCACTTTTGGCCGTCGAGCTCGACTTGGCGCCAAGCTTCCGGCGCGCGGCCCAGGGGCGGGCGCGGCGCGGCGTTGGCATCGTCGCTGGCGCTGGGGCGGAAGTCCTCCATGTGCGATGCTCCACCGGCAGCATCGCTTCAGGCACGGCGCGGATTTGGCCGCGGTTGGCCTCCTCGGCGCCATGCAAGATGGGGAAGGGCTCGCCCCAGTAACGCTGACGGCTAAACAGCCAGTCGCGCAGTTTGTACTGCACCTTGGCGCGGCCGAGTTCCCGCTCGTCCAGCCAGGCGATGGTCTTGGCCTTGGCGGTTTCGACCGGCAGGCCGTTGAGATCCAGGGAATCGTTGGCGGAGTTGATCAGGGCGCCGTCGCCTTCATGGGCTTTCTTCGACAGGTCATGGTCGGCGGGAGCCTGGACCACCGCCTTGATGGGGATGCCGAATTTGAGTGCAAAGGCATGGTCGCGCGCGTCATGGGCCGGCACCGCCATGATGGCGCCGGTGCCGTAGCCGGTCATCACATAGTCGGCGATCCACACCGGGATTTTTTCGCCATTGACCGGGTTGACCACGAAAGAGCCGGTCCACACGCCGGTTTTCTCCTTGTCGCCCGAGCGCTCGATGCTGCTTTTTTGCGCCGCCGCCGCGATGTAGGCTTCGACCGCGTCTTTTTGCCCGAAGGTGGTCAGGTCGTGCACCAGTTCGTGCTCGGGTGCCAGCACCGCATAGGTGGCGCCAAACAAGGTGTCGGGGCGGGTGGTGAACACGGTGATCACCGCATCGCCTTCGGCCGTCACGAAATCGACCAGGGCGCCGGTGGATTTGCCGATCCAGTTGCGTTGCAGCAATTTGACCGACTCCGGCCAGTCCACCAGATCCAAATCCGCAATCAGGCGCTCGGCGTAGCAGGTGATGCGCAGCATCCACTGTTTGAGCGGGCGCTTGAACACCGGGAAGTTGCCGCGCTCGGAGCGGCCCTCGTTGGTCACTTCTTCATTGGCCAGCACGGTGCCCAATTGCGGGCACCAGTTGACTTCGACCTCGTCCAGGAACGCCAGCCGCTGCGCATCGACGAAGGCGCGGCGCTCGTCGTTGGACATGGCGTGCCACTTGCGGGTGCCGATGTTGTCGCCAGAAATGGCGCTGGCGCCCTGCGGGCTGCCGGGGATCACCAGCGCATTGTCAAAGGCGGCCTCAAAGCGGCCGGCTTCCATGTCGGCCACCAGCGCGGCGATCGGGCGGGATTTTTGCGCCGTGGGGTCGAACCAGGCGTCGAACAGGCGCAGGAAAATCCACTGGGTCCAGCGGTAATAATCCACATCGGTGGTGGCGAGTTGACGGCTCCAGTCATAGCCCAGGCCCAATTTCTTCAATTGGGTCACCATGTTGGCGATGTTGGTTTCGGTGGTGACGCGCGGATGCACCCCGTGCTCGACCGCGAACTGCTCGGCCGGCAGGCCGAAGGCGTCGAAGCCCATCGGATGCAGCACATTGAAGCCGCGCATGGCTTTGTAGCGGCCCAAAATGTCGGTGGCGATGTACCCCAGGGGGTGCCCGACATGCAGGCCCACGCCCGAAGGGTAGGGGAACATGTCCAGAACATAGTATTTGGGTTTGGCGGCGTCGAAGCCGGCCTCGCCAGGATTCAAAGTCCTGAAGGTTTGCGCCTGTTCCCAGACGGATTGCCATTTCTTTTCGATGGATTGGAAGTCGTATCTCATGGGGGAAGGATAACCGGGAGCGGCCGCTTGGCTCGCAGGGCTGGCGGGTCAAGGATGGGTGCCACGGACAGCGCAGCCGCGGCGGCGGAGTCGTCCGTGCGGTGGGCGCGGGTTGTTCCAGTTTCACGGACGACTCCGCTTCGCTGCGCTGTCCGTGGCACCCTCCCAGGGCTGGCGGGTGATGGAGCGCGGGTGTCCCCAC
>CAZMGD010000068.1:0-9032 GCA_964565705.1 uncultured Ilumatobacteraceae bacterium
GCTGATGTCCCTCGTGGTCGTGACCGCAGCGATGGTGCTGCTCGCGCCGGGCTCTACGCGATGTGTGGGCCTGCCTTCGACCCGATCGCCACCATCGCCCTGCCCACCGCGAAGATCGCCGTCATGGGCCCCGAAGCAGCCGTCAACGCCGTGTACGCCAACAAGATCGCCGCCATCGACGACCCCACCGAACGCGCCACCTACGTCGCCGAACGGCGCGCCGAGTACGAGACCGACGTCGACCTCTACCACCTCGCCAGCGAGCTGGTCATCGACGCCGTCGTCGACTTCCCCGACCTCCGCGACGACATCGTGCGCCGCTTCGCCACCGCCGACCCCGTCGACCGAGACGCCGTCCACAAGCGCCACGCCATCTACATGGGCTGAGCGCGCGCCGGTCAGCGCTCGCTCAGCGCGCCCGCCCGGTTCCACGCCTGCTCGGCGCGATCAAGGCGGTGCGCGGCGTCGCCGCGCAACACCGCGGACACCGACGTCACGAGCAGGTTGGCGAGCGCGAGCGTGCCGACGTGGCTGTCGAACGGGCCGGCGCCGGCGGCGGCGACCACGAATGATGCGGTCGCCACGGCGGCGATCGGCGACAACCGGCTGTCGGAGATCGCGATCACCGACAGCTCCTGCTCCTTGGCCTGGCGCGCCGTGTCGACGACCCACCGGTCGTAGCGACGGAGGTCGATGACGACGAGCACGTCGCCGGCCGACGCCATCGCCAGGCGACGGAGCACCCGGACCTCGTTGCCGCCGAGCACGTCGACGTGCGGCCGCAGCGAGCCGAGGTCGTGGCGCATCTGGTACGCGATGCCCGTGCTGGCCTCCCCCGACAGCATCAGCACCGAACGCTGCGCGTCGGCGAGCAGCGCGACCGCGGCATGGAGCGCGCCGGCGTCGACGTCGCCGAGCGTCTTTTCGACGTTGCTGCGTTCGAGCAGGAGGTGCTGGCTGACCGGATCGTCGGCCGCCGGCTCGCGGATGCGTTCGGCTGCTGGGCGCAGGCGACCGGCGAGCTCGAGGCGCACCGACTGCTGCAGATCGGTGAAGCCGTCGAACCCGACCTTGGTGGCCAGGCGCACGACCGTTGCCGCGCCTGCCGATGCGGCCGTTGCCAGGTCGGCGACCGTGCCGAAGGCGACCAGCTCCGGCTGCGCGAGCACGACCTCGGCCACCCGGCGTTCGGCCTTGGTCAGCGAATCGGCCACCTCGGTGATCCGCGCGCCCACGTCCATGCGCCGACACGGTAGTCGGCCGCCGCCCGGCACGCTGCGGAGCACATGTTCCAGATTCTGTTAGTCTGGAATGCATCCACCAGAGGACGAGAGGAGCGCCGATGACCACCCGCGAGACCGCAACCGCCGTCCTCCGCGCCCATGCCCGGCCGCCGGCGGTCGAGGCGACGTGGCAGGTGCCACTCCCGCGCGCCCCACGACCCAGCACGACCGATGACCTGGTGCGTCTCGGCGGTCGCTGGAGGCACCTCCTGCCGGCAGCGGTGGGCGAGGCCCTCGTCGACTTCGTCGACCGACCGAACCCGTCGGGCGCACTCTTGCTGCGCGGCATGCCCGTGGGCGACGTGCCGGCGACGCCCGACACACCCACGTCACGCACCGGCAAGGATCTCGTCAGCGAGACGACGCTGCTCACCGTGGCCCGCTGCCTCGGTCAACCGGTCGGATACCTGCCCGAGCACGGCGGCGACCTCGTCCAGAACCTGGTGCCCACGCGCACCAACGCCCATCGTCAGATGAGCACGTCGTCGGCGGTCACGCTGATGTTCCACACCGAGGCCGCGTTCCACCCGCATCGCCCGCGCTATTTGCTGCTGCTGTGCCTGCGCGGGGATCCGGCCGCGACGACGACCTTGTCGTCGATCACCGAGGTGCGCCCGCTGCTCGACGCCGACCAGTGGGATCTCCTGTTCCAGCCCAGGTTCCGCACGGCCGTCGACGAGAGCTACCTCGACGGCCGGGTCGGCGAGCTCGGTCCGGCGGCACCCGTGCTGAGCGGCGACCGTGATCGACCGACGATGGTGTTCGATGCCGATCTGATGCACGGCACCGACGCCGCGGCCGACGCCGCGCTGCGGGCACTCGCCGCGGCCACCTCGACGCACCACACCTCGACCGCGCTGGAGCGCGGCGACCTGCTCATCGTCGACAACGATGCCGCGGTGCACGGCCGCAGTCCGTTCGCGCCGCGCTTCGATGGCACCGACCGCTGGTTGCAGCGCTCCTTCGTCGTCACCGACCTCGCCCCGAGTGCCCCCGATCGCCGCGGCCGCGTGATCGTGACCGAGTTCGGCCGAGCCGCCTGACAGCGAGCGCAGCGAGCCAAACTGTCGCGGTGCCCAACCTGCCCGATCCTCCCCTGCACGGGTTCGCCAGCGACAACAACGCCGGGGTGCATCCCGCGGTGATGGCGGCGATCGAGGCGGCCAACGTCGGCCACGCCGTGGCCTACGGCGATGACCGCTGGACCCGGACCTGCGCCGACCGCTTCCGCGACCTGTTCGGCGGTCACGCCGAGACCTACCTCGTCTGGAGCGGCACCGGAGCCAACGTGATGGCGCTCGCCACGCTGCACTCCCCCGCCGCCGCCGTCGTGTGCACGGAGAGTGCCCACATCGAGGTCGACGAGACGGGGGCCGCCGAGCGGATCATCGGCACCAAGCTGATCGATCTGCCAGCGCCGCACGGCAAGCTGCAGCCGGATCAGCTCTTGGCACTCGCCCACCTCCAGGGCGACGTGCACCACGTGCAGCCGCGGATCCTCTCGCTCACCCAGAGCACCGAGCTCGGCACCGTGTACACCGTGGACGAGGTGGGCGCACTGTGCGAGACGGCGCACGGCCTCGGCATGCTCGTCCACATGGACGGGGCCCGGATCGCCAACGCGGTCGCCGCGCTCGGCGGCACGCACGAGGTGCTGCGGGCCACCACCGTCGACGCCGGGGTGGACGTGCTGACGTTCGGCGGCACCAAGAACGGCCTGCTCTGCGGTGAGGCGGTGGTCTTCTTGACCCCAGGACTCGATCGCTTCGCGGGGTTCATCCGCAAGCAGGTCAACATGCTCCCGTCGAAGATGCGGTTCATCGCCGCCCAGATGTCCGCACTGCTCGACGGCGATCTGTGGCTGGCCAACGCCGCCCACGCGAACGCGATGGCTCGACGCCTCCACGACGAGATCGGCGTCACGCTCGGGATCACCAAGATGCCGGCGGTCAACAGCCTGTACCCCGTGCTCCACCCCGCTCACGCGAAGGAGCTCGCCGCCTGGAGCTTCTTCTACGACTGGGACGTGCACGCCCACACCGTGCGTTGGATGACGGCCTGGGACACCACCGAGGCCGATGTCGAGACGTTTGCCGCCACTGTCCGTGAGGTCGTGGGCCGACCGGTGTGACATGCGCCGTTGCCCGCGATGGTGAGTTGACCCGCGGGTCAGTGACGTTTTACAGTCGCCGGGCAGGGGGTGCACACGGGGTGGCAACGCTGCCGTGACACAGACGACTCGAGGGGTTTCATGACGACGGTTGAGATCATCGCCCGGCGCGAGGTCACCGATGACGCGTGGATGGACAGCGCGGCCTGCAAGGGCCTGACCCATCTGTTCTTCCCGGCCCCGGCCGAACGCCCGCAGGCGCGAGAGCGCCGCGAGGCGACGGCTCGGATGGTCTGCCGGGAGTGTTCGGTCCGGACGTTGTGTCGCGACTTCGCCCGCGACTACCACGAGTACGGCGTCTGGGGTGGCGAGAGCGAGGACGAGCGCCACGAAGCGGGATACCGGCTGATCGCCCCGATCGGCGTCCGCTCCCGCCACAGCGCCTGACACCGACCACGGTCGCGCCCGGCTCCGTCGGGCTGACATGATCGTCGGGTGCCGATGGCTCCTGCGACCCCCGAGCAGCAGCGAGTGGCGAGCAGCCACCGCACCGCGCTGCACGCTGCCTGGACGGCCTACGGTGACGATCGCCAGATCACCTCGGTCACCGAGGTCAGCGCGTTCGTGTCGACGAACGCCGTGTACCGCATCGCCCTCGACGACGGCAGCAACGTCATCGCCAAGGTCTCCTCGTACGGCTCGTACTTCCTGTTCGCCGAGGATCACGACCGGCTCTACCGGCTGAGCCACCTGCTCGCCGACACGCCCTTCTCCCACCTGCTCGCCCGCGTGCTCGGCCGGGACGGCCGAGCGTTCACCTGGTACGACGGCAAGCTCTGGGCGGTGTTCTACGAGGAGATCGACCGGGCGCGCAGCCTGCCGCCGATCCTCGACGACGACGAGATCGAGAACCTGGCCCGCGAGATGGCCCGCCTCCACCTGGCCTCGGCGGAGGCCGCGCACCACATGCCGCCGATGTCCAACTCGGTCAAGGCCGACGCGATCCACCTGCTGGAGCAGTTGGAAAGCCCGATCGCCCCGTTCGTGTTCGGGCTCAGCGCCACCGAGGTCGCGTCAGTGTGGAGCCACGCCCACCGTTTCCTCCTCACCCTCGAGCGGGTGCGCTACGACGAGTGGTTGCGCATCCCAGTGCTCGTCGACTGGAACCTCGGCAACTTCTCCGTCGCCGACGGACCCGACGGCACGTTCCACCTGTACTCGCGCTGGGACTACGACTGGTTCCGTCTCGAACCGCGCGTCCACGACTTCTACTTCTGCTCGCGGGTCTCGAGCCAGACCGGTGATCGCGAGTCGTGGACGTACTCGTCGCACACGCTCGCCGAACCGCGATTCCTGCGATTCATCGCGGCCTACCACGAGGTCTACCCGCTGACCGAGCAGGAGGTGCGCTTCATTCCCGAGGCCTACCGCTTCTTCATCCTCAACTACGTGATCCGCGAGGGGAAGCGGTTCTTCCGGCCCGACCTCTGCGCACGCTTCCGCACCGAAGCCGCGACCACCTACCTCCCCGGTCTCGACCGTTTCGACGTCACCCCCCTGCTCCGAGCGATCGGCGCATGACGATCTCGGCTGAGCGCTGGGTCGTCGCCGGCTCCGGCGACGATTTCCTGCTCGCGACGGGTCTTCGGCTCGCGGGAACGCAGCGCGAGATCGGCGCCGCGCTCGCCGAGGAGGTGGCCGCGACGTTCCCATCGATCGTGAGCGATCCGCCCGATCCCGCGGTGAGCGCCGCGCGTCGCCGTTGGACGGACCTGCACTGGCCCGAGCACGCTCGCCGCATGCTCGGCTTCGCCGATCATCTGGGCCTCGATCCCCACGACGGTTCGATCGACCTGGTCGATCTCGTCGGCATCCCAGTCGGTACCGGTTGCTCGGCGGTGTGGTGTCCGCCGGCTTCCTCCGCTTCCGGATGCAGCCTCCTCGCCCGCAACTTCGACTTCCGGACCGGATCGATCTTCGAGGTCATGGGTCTGGATGGCGGAACTGTGGGGACGCCGCCGATGATGAGCCGCCCGTACGTCATCGCCACCGCCCCGTCCGATGTCGGCCTGGGCTCCGTCGTGGTCGCGGCGTGCGACTTCACGGGCTGCTTCGAAGGCGTCAACGAGGCCGGCCTCGCCGTGGTGCTGCTCGCCGACGACGAGTCGTCGGGCCTGCGACCGTCGTGGAACGTCCAGGCGGGCGTGCACGAACTGCAGTTGCCGCGGTTGGTGCTCGACCAGTGCGCGTCGGTGGCCGAAGCGATCGTCGTGCTCCACACGCTGAAGCAGTACGACCAGTCGATGAGTGCCCACTATCTGCTCGCCGACCGCTCGGGGGCTGCCGCCGTCTGGGAGCGCGAGACCCACAACGCCGAGCACGTGGTGCCCCTCACCGATGGCCCGTCCGTGGTCACCAACTACTTGCTCCACCGCCATCCGGTGGTCAGCGACCTGCCTGACGACGATCCGCAGCGCGGCGACATGTTCGACCGGGCGCGGCGTCTCGCGGCTCGGCTCTCGCGGGTGCCGCTCGCCGCGGCGGACGTCCACAGCGCCCTCGACGCCGTCGCGATCACCGGCGGGCCACCGGTCGCTCGCACGCTGTGGCACACCTCGTTCGACCTCGACGCGGCGACGATGACCGTCGAGTTCCACCTCGGCAACCGGCCCGACGGCACCGCCCGTCGTAGCGCCCCCGACACCGTCGCCGCGGGACAGGCGACCCACGCGCGTCTGCAGACGCCGTGCGGCGACCGCCCGAAGCCTCAGTGACGTAGCGCGACCGCCGCCCAGCCGTCGCGGGTCGCGACATCGGCGACGTGCAGCGGCGCGAGCGCGTCGACGACGTGCTCGTACTGGCCGTCGAGCACCCCGCTGATGATCACGACACCAGCCGGCGACACCAGCCGCACCAGGTCGGGCGCCAGATCGATCAGATGCGGAGCGAGGACGTTGGCGAGCACCACGTCGTAGGGCCCGGGCAACTCGTCGAGCGTCGCGGTCGACGCGTGCACGAGCTCGCCCACGCCGTTGGCGGCGGCGTTGGCGGTGGCCACCGGCACCGCTGCTGGCGAGATGTCGACGGCGTCGCAGGTGGACGCCCCGAGCCGGGCGGCGGCGACGGAGAGCACGCCGCTGCCGCAGCCGACGTCGAGCACCGACGCGCCGTGCCACAGCACCGATCGCAGGGCGCGCAGCGTCAGCACGGTCGTCGGATGATCGCCGAGCCCGAACGTCGCGCCGGGCTCGATCCGGATCACGGTCACTCCCGACGGGTCGTCGAAGGCCAGCCAGGCGGGCACGACGACGAGGTCGTCGCTGACCCACGTCGGCCCGGCGTGCTCGCGCCACGACTCGGCGAGCGCATCGTCGACCTCGTGGAGGTGCCAGCGCCACCGGGCCGGGAAGGCCTCCGCGGCGCGGGTGACCGACTCGACGTCCTCGCCGAGCGACGTGTGCAGCTCCACGATGTCGCCCTCCGCGACCGGTCGCTCCTCCACCGCGACCACGCCGAGGGCCCAGAGCGCGTCCGAGGCCAGCTCGGCGTCGGGGGCCGGCACGGACAGGACCAGCATCAGCGCCATCGATCAGTCCAGCCTGCGCAGGTCCGTGCGGTAGCGCCGGGCGTTGGCCACGTAGGAAGCGACGCCCTTGGTGATCTCCTCCATCCGCGCCCGGCCCTCCTTGATGACCGCCGGTGTACCGACCGCAAGCGCACCCGCCGGCACCTCGGTGCCGTACAGCACCACGGCGTTGGCGGCCACGATCGCACCGGTGCGGACGACGACGCGGTGCAGCACCTGCGCCATGTTGCCGACGAGCACGTGGGGCTCGAGCGTGCAGCCCTCGAGGTGCACGATGTGGCCGACGACGCAGTCGTCGCCGACGATCGTGTGATCGACCGGCGTGCAGTGCAGCACGGACCCGTCCTGGATGGACGAGCGGGCACCGACGCGGATCTCGCCGTTGTCGCCGCGCAACACGGCACCGGGCCAGACCGACGACTCCGGACCGATCGTCACGGCCCCGATGATCGTTGCGTCAGGATGGACGAACGCCGACGAGTCGATGACCGGCTCGAGGTCACCGAGCGCGTAGATGGGCACCTGCGCACCGTACCAAGGTAGGTTGGTGGCCCTATGTCCCGCCGGATCGAGATCGAGTTGACCAGCACGCGCCCCGACGGCTCCTGGACGTGGCGCGCGGCCGGGGCGCGGGAGCCGAAGGGCGTGGTCGAGGCGTCGGTGCTGCCTGAGGGATCCGCGATCGGCGACGTGCTGCGGGCCGAGGCCGACGTCGAGATCGACGGCATCACGATCCTGTCGGTCGCCGAGAACAAGGCCAAGACCTCCAAGTCCAACGTGCTCGAGCTGCTGCCGAGCGAGCGCCCCTTCCAGGCGGTCACCCAGCAGCTCGCCGAGCGTCGTGGCCCGCGCCGCGACGGCGACCGCCCCCGCCGCGACGGCGACCGGGACCGTCCGCGCCGCGACGGCGACCGCCCCCGCCGCGACGGCGACCGGGACCGTCCGCGCCGCGAGGGCGGGCCGCACCAGGCGGCCGACCGCGACCGTCCGCGCCGCGAGCGACGCGAGCCCCGTCCGCACTTCGAGGCGCCGCCCGAGCTGCCCCAGCGCCCCAAGCCCAAGCGCCTCAAGCCAGGCCGGGTGCACCGCAATGCGGTGGTCGCCGACCTCCCCGAGGAGCAGCGCCCCGTCGCCGAGCGCGTGCTGCAGGGCGGGATCCCCGCCGTGCGCCAGGCCGTGCAGGAGCAGAACGCCCGCCTGCGCGCCGAGGGCAAGCCCGAGGTCGGATCCGGGCTCGTGCAGATGGCCGAGCAGTTGCTGCCCCGGCTGCGCGTGGCGGAGTGGCTGGACCGCGCCGACGCGGCGAAGCGCGATCTCGAGGAGCTCGACCTGCGCGACCTGCGCAGCGTGGTCACTGCCGCCGAGGATCCGCTCGTCGCTCGGGACGAGAACGCCCGCCAGCTCGCCGCCGAGCTGAAGCAGGCCTTGCTCGACAAGCAGGAGCGCGAGTACCAGCACTGGCTGAGCGACATCGACGCAGCTGTCGGTGTCGGCCGGGTCATCCGCGCACTGAAGCTGTCTGGCCAGCCCCCCAAGGCGGGCGTGCCCTTCCCTGCCGATGCTGGGGAGCGTCTCGCCGCGGCGACGCTCGCTGCGCTCGAGCCGACCGCGACCGCGGACCGGTGGTCGGCATTGCTCGAAGCGGTCGCGTTCTCACCCGTGCGCACGCTGGTCGTGCCGACGGCCAAGCCGGAGCAGGTCACCGACGATCTCCTCGCGACGGTGAAGCGCGTGGGCTCGCTGATCCCCCAGATCGCCGAGCTGTTCGGCGTCGAGCCCAAGACCGGCGGCCTGCCGCCGCGTCCGCTGCGCCCGACCCGTCCGAACACGCCGACCGGGAAGAAGCCGCAGGGTACGCCACCGAAGGCACCGAAGCAGGCACGGCCCGCCGAGGAGACCCCGATCGTCGAGGAGACACGGCCCGTCGAGGAGACCCCGATCGTCGAGGAACCATCTGCCGAATAGGGCCCCGACCTGGGTCAGCCCGTACCATCGGCAGCCATGACAGAGGTCGTCACCTTCGAAGCCAGGGGCCGCATCGGCTACATCACGC
>CAZMGD010000068.1:9132-22047 GCA_964565705.1 uncultured Ilumatobacteraceae bacterium
GCCATGACAGAGGTCGTCACCTTCGAAGCCAGGGGCCGCATCGGCTACATCACGCTCAACCGTCCCGAGGCGCGCAACGCCGTCAACGGTGACGTCGCTCGCGGCATGGAGGCCGCCATCGACGAGATCGAGGGCAACGACGACATCTGGGTCAGCGTGCTGCAGGCCAACACCGAGGGTCAGGCCAACCCCGTGTTCTGCGCGGGCGCGGACCTCAAGGCGATCAACGCCGGCAACGCTCGCGATCTGTCCACCACGCGCGGCGGGTTCGGCGGCATCACCCACCGCGAGCGGCGCAAGCCGATCATCATCGCCGTCGACGGCCTGGCGACGGCCGGCGGATGCGAGATCCTCCTGTCGTGCGACATCGTCGTCGCCACCACCCGTTCGGCGTTCGGGCTCGCCGAGGTCAAGCGCAACCTGATCGCCGGCGCCGGTGGCCTGTACCGGCTACCGCGGGCGATCGGCCGCTCCACCGCGATGTGGGCGATCCTCACCGGCGAGCCGATCACGGCCGAGCGGGCCTACCAGCTCGGCCTCGTGACCGCACTCGTCGAGCCCGGACAGGCCGAAGCCGAGGCGACCCGGATCGCCGAGCAGGTCGCTGCCGCGGCGCCGCTCGCCGTCTACGCCAGCCGGCAGGTCGTGCTCGACGCCGCGTGGGACACCGACGTCAACCTCCAGCAGCTGACGCAGCGTCTGTTCAACGAGGTGCTCGCGTCGGAGGACACCAAGGAGGGGCTGACCGCCTTCATCGAGAAGCGCGCCCCCGACTGGAAGGGCAAGTAGTCAGATCGATCGCCAGACCACGAGCTTGCGGGCGGTGACGCCGGCGCGCTCGTAGAGGTTCTTCGTCTCCCGGTCACCGGGTAGGGCCTCGGCCTCGATCGCCACCGCGCCCTGCGCCCGCGCCCGCTCGATCGCCGCCTCGAGCAGCCCGTCACCGAAGCCGAGCTCGCGGGCTTCGGGCGTGACGTACACCTGCTCCACGATGGCGGTCGTCCCGGCGATGCCCCACACGAGGTATCCGACCGGGACCCGGTCGATCAGACCCACCAGCACGTCGTCGGGACGCTCGTCCACCAGCGCCGTCCAGCGATCGGCGATCGCTGGGCGCTCGGCCAGCAGTTCCGGACCACCTCGGCGCGTCGCGACATCAGCACGCGCCTCGTCCTCCAGCCATCGCAGACCCGCCGCATCGACGGGACCGGCGGAACGGATCTCGATGTCCAGTGGTCGGACCGGTCAGGCGAAGATCGGGCAGTCGTCGTCGGCGCCCACCGGGCACGCCGGCGCCGAGTTGCGCACGAGCAGGAAGCAGTTCGAGCACAGCTGCTCGTCGGGGCGTTTGGGCTGGAGGCGGTCGCCTGGTTCGCTGCGATCCTCGGGCTCCTCCTCCTCGTCGTCCTCGCCGGCGGCCTCCTCGGCCGAGACGAGGCGATCCTTCAGGATCGTGTCGAGGTCGGCCTCCACGTCATCGGGGGTGAGCATGTCGTCGTCGTCATCGTCGTCCTCCCCCGCGGCGCGCCGCAGCGGTGTCTCCGTCGTCGCGTCGTCGTCGGCCTCTTCCTCCTCGTCCTCGCCGAACTCCTCTTCCTCGTCGTCGCCGACGAACGCCTCGTCCTCCTCGAGCTCGGCCTCGTCCAGCTCCTCGGGCTCGCTCGGCCCGTCGGCTTCGAAGTCCTCGGCGGTTTCGGTCTCTTCGTCCATCTTGTCGTTCATCTCGTCGTCGTCAGCCATCGGACGTCCTCTCACAAGAGTTGGGCGCGGGCGGGGAGCATACGAGGCGCGTGGGCGGTCGGTGACCCTGAGCGGTGCGCCCGGTTGTGACAGGCGTCATAGCGGCTCAGGCCTGTTCGCGCCGGCCCTCCGCGCGCCGTTCGGCTTCCAGGCGTTCGAGCTCGGGCGCCTCCCGGGTGAGGTGTGACATCGCATCGGCGATCGCACGGTGCCCCGCCTGCTCGGCGATCAAACGATGCATCTCCAGCGCGACACGCCGGTAGGCGGGGTGTCCTTGCGGCGAGGAGCGCAGCTCCAGGAGGTGGATCGCCTCCCGGGCGTTGAACTGCATGACGTAGCGCACGCGATACGCCATCGAGACGGCGTAGGTGGCCTGGTCGGGGAACTCGGGGCTCAGCGAGTCGTACAGTGCCGCCGACCGGCTCATCACCTCGTCGAACGCCCCCGACATCCCGGCTTCGTCGATCAGGTCCGGGCGCACGTAGCCGTGATCGGGGGTCAGCGCCTGCCATTCGATCGTCAACAGGCGGTGGCGCTGCAGGTCGCGGAACGCCCCGTAGTCGGTGAGCACGTCGAAGCGGTAGTCGGTGCGCTCGAACGCGCGCCCGGGCTTGTGCCGGCGGTTCTCGCGCAGGCCGATGTAGGCGCGCAGGATCGCGACCCGCTCGGCATGCCCCATCCGCCGCACCCGCTCGAAGACCTGGTGCTCGGAGAGGTTCGTGTGCGGGTAGCAGATCGCCGCGATCAGCTTGTCCTCGCCGTCGGGGTCGAAGTCGGTGAGGACGACCCCCGGGCTCGGCTCCACGGGCGTCTCCGCGAACAGCTGCCCCACCAGGTCGGCGGTGCGGTCGCGGGTGTCGGCGAGGTAGCCGCTCCACCGACCCCCGCGCTCGGGGACGTCGACGCGGCGCAAGAAGCTGGGGACCACCTTGCGCAACTCGTGCAGCATCAGGTCCGCGTAGTGCCGAGCCTCGGGCAGCGGATGGGCGCGCATCCGCAGCAGCAGTGCCTCGAAGCCCTGCCCGGTGCCGTAGATGCCGAGGTTGGACAGCGACGCCGCAGGTAGCAGCCCGCGGACGGCATCGAGTGCCTTCGCCGCGGTCGCCTGGCGGAAGACGAAGTCGCTGACCTCGGGATCGCGCGAAACCGTCTCGCGCACGTGCTCGGTGACCTTGGCGATCATCAGGCTGTAGGCGTCGAACATGCGGTCCATGTCACCGACGTACCGGGTGCCGAAGCGGCTGGCCAGCACCGCTGGATCGCGGTAGTAGCGGTAGCGGCCACCGAGCCGGGCGTCGTAGGCGATGTAGCGGGTGCTCTGCTCGAGGTAGCTCATCAGCCGACCCCACTCGAGCACCTTGGTGAGCACGTTGGACGCCTGCTCGCAGGCCAGGTGCACGCCACCGAGCTGCGCCACCGAATCGTCGCCGTAGTCGTAGAACACACGCTCGTACAACTGCTCGGCACGAGCGACGCCGACGGTGGCGTCGACGGTGTGGTCGCCGGAGATGTCGAGGTCGCCGACGAACTCGTCCAGGAACAGCCGTCGCAAGCTCTTCGGGCTGCGGCTGTAGCGGGCAAAGAGCGCACCCTTCACGACCTCGGGCAGGTTCACCAGGGCGAACACGGGCAGGTCGAGGTTCGTGAAGTACCGCCGGAGCACGTCGGCTTCCTCGGGGGTGAAGTCCTCGGGGACGTACACCGTCATCGGGGGGACATGCTAACGGCGCAGGCCGTCGCCCGGCTGGGACCGCGCGCCGCCCTGAGCTGGGCGGTCGCGTTCTACGCGAGCACCTCGGATGCCCCGACGACCTCGGCCAGCTCGTCGGCGGTGGCCGCCCGCAGCGCGGCGTCGCACCAGACGTCGATCGCGGTCATCGCCAACGACTTCGCGCCGTCGATCACCGCCCGGTCGCCCGAAGGCCCGCGGGCGTAGCCGGCGAAGTCGGCCGTGTGGATCGGCACGCCGTCAGGCGCGACCTGGATCATCGGGTGGATCGACGGGGCCAGATAGCTGACGTTGCCCATGTCCGTCGAGCCGACGACGTGGTGGTCGGCGGCGTCGGGGTGCACGACCTGGCGACCGAGGGCGGCGGCGTTGGCCGCGTAGGTGGCACCGAGCGCGGCGCTGTCGCGCAGGTCGGCGTACGTCACGCCGTTCCAGCGGTGCTCGACCGTGCACCCGGTCGCCATCGCCCCGCTTTCGAGCGCGGCGAGCACACGAGCCTTGAGCGGCTGCAGCGTGGCGATCGTGTCCGAGCGCACATACCAGTTCGTCGCCGCCCGGTCGGGCACGATGTTGGCCTTGTCGCCGCCATGGGTGAACACGCCGTGCACCCGTTCGGACGGGCGGATGTGCTGGCGCAGGGCGGCGACGCTCGTATAGCCGAGCACCGCGGCGTCGAGTGCGTTGCGGCCCTCCCACGGCGCGGCGGCGGCATGGGCGCCGACGCCGTGATACTCGACGTCGAGGATCTGGACGGCGATCGTGTCCATCCGCACGAGGTCCGCGTCGGCCGGGTGCACCATCAACGCCGCGGCGAGGTCGCCGAACGCACCGTTGCGAGCCATGAAGATCTTGCCGCCACCGCCCTCTTCGGCGGGCGTGCCGAGGATCCTCAACCGGCCGCCCGCGTCGTGCACGACCTTGGCGGCGGCGAGGCCGGCACCGAGGCCAGCGGCGGCGATCACGTTGTGACCACAGGCGTGGCCGACGCCGGGCAGCGCGTCGTACTCGAGGAGGATGCCGACGACGGGTCCGCGCTCCCCCACCTCCGCGGCGAACGCGGTGTCGACGCCGTAGGCGTGGCGGGTCGGGGCCAGCCCGGCGAGCTCCAGCTCGCCGACCAGGCGGTCGTGGGCGTAACGCTCCTCGAAGTTCAGCTCCGGGTGGGCGTGGATGTCGTGGCTGACGGCCAGCAGGCGCTCGGCGATCCGGTCGACCTCGTCCGCCACCGCGCGCTTCAGCTCGTCGGCGTTCATGCGTTCAGTGTTGCAGCACGATCTTGCCGAGCTGCTCCCCGGACTCCAGCCGGGCCAGCACCTGCTCGTACTCGGCGAGCGGCGCCACCGTGTCGATCGTGATCGGCAGGCCCTGCTCCACCAGCCGCAGCACGCCGGCGAACTCCTGGTAGCTGCCCATCGACGAACCGATGATCTCGAACTGCTTGAAGAACAAGCGGGGAAGGTTCAGCTCCACCGACGACCCGGACGTGCCGCCGCACACCACCAGTCGGCCACCCGCCTTCAGCGCCCGCACCGACTTCTCGAACGTCGCCGGGCCGACGCTCTCGATCACGACGTCGGCCTGCACGGGCCACTTGTCGGCGGAGGAGTCGTAGGCCTCGATCGCACCGAGCTCCTGGGCCTGTGCGCGCTTCGACGCGTCGCGGCTCGTGGCGACCACGTTCGCGCCGAGGTGGCGGGCGATCGCCAGCGCCGCGGTGGACACCCCGGATCCGATGCCGACCACGAGGACGGTGTCGCCCGCCGCCACGCGTGCGCGGCGGAGCATCCGGAACGCGGTCAGGTAGGCCAGGGGGAACGCGGCGCACTCCTCCCAGCTGCGGCTCGCCGGCCGGGGCACGACGTTGCGCGACGGGGCGATGGCGTACTCGGCGTGGCCGCCCCAGCAGTGCTCCCCGTAGATCGTCAGGTGCTCGATCGGCGAGTCGATGCCGTAGCGGAGCGCGTCGGCCAGCGGCGAGATCGAGGGGTTGATCACGACCTCGTCGCCCACTGCGATGCCTTCCACCGCGGCGCCGACCGTCTCGACCACACCGGCCACGTCGCATCCGGGTACGTGGGGCAGCGGTGGCTTCGGCATGCCGCGCGTGACCCACAGGTCCATGTGGTTCAGCGCGCTCGTGACCACCTTGACCACCACGTCGTCGGCACCGGGATCCGGCAGGTCGATGTCGCCGAAGCGGTAGGCGCCGGGCGACTCGTCGAGGATCCAAGCCTGCATGACGCCGACCGTAGGCCAGCGAACAGTTCTCGGTCGGATTCTGGCTGCTCTAGCGACCAGAACCCGACCGAGAACTCGGCTGCGACGGACCTCTAGACGTAGACGGTCAGCGCGTCGGGTTCGACCGTGATCGACAGGCGGCGGGCTCGACCGACCCGCTGGCCGTCAGCAGCGACCGCGAGTGTCTCGGGCAGTTCGATCACCGTGGCCGGCACCCGCCGGGTGGAGATGCGGGCGTGTGGCACGTGCGCGCCGAGGGGCAACCGCCGCCACGCCTGCCAGCGCTCGCGCACCGTCATCGCCGGGTCGACCTGGACCACGTCGACCAATCCGTCGCCAGGATGTGCCCTCGGCGCGACGTCCCGGCGGCCGGCGTACTGGCCGTTCATCGCTGCCGCGACCGGTCCCCGCCAGCCGCGCCCGCGGCGGGCGATGACGTGCGCCGCGGCCCAGATCCTCCGGCCGTCGACCTCCACCAGCAGCAGGTCGACCGGAAGGATCGCGACCTCGCCGTCGAAGCGGTGCGGATCCTCGACACCTCCCACCGCCCGCCACAGGTCCCCGCCGCGCAATGCAACGGCGGGGACCGCGCGACCGGCCTGCCGGGCCTCGTTCACGATCTCGGACAACTCCCGATTCGACCGAGCCGTGACCAGCCCGGCCGGGGCCCGCCCCGTCGCCCCCCACGGCTCGCCCCGGCGGACCGTCACGGCCGTGTCCAACTCTGTGTGACGATCCCGGTCTGTGTGAAGCAAGAACGCTGTGAGCCCGATCCTCGGTGCGAGAGCTCACACAGAACGCCGAGGTCACACAGACCTGGACAGGCCGCGGCGACGGTCACGCGACCGGCTCCACGCTGCTCGATGCGGCGACCACGCCGCGCAACAAGCGCTCGGACGCCTGGGATGCAGCGCGGCGCGTCGCGCCGAGGGGGGCGACGGTCGCGAGTTGGCGCAGCAGGTCGATCAGCGACTTGGTCGTGCGGACGAAGTCGCCGCCGCTCAGGTCTTCGGCCTCGACCACCTCGGCGAAGCCCTCCCCCGCCGCCCACGCGAACGCCACGGCGACGAACGTCGGGTCGGGATGCCGGTGCTCGGGCAGGCGGGTCAGCGATTCGGCGTCGCCGATCGCCGTGCTCAGCGCGAGGATCTGCTGCCACCGCTCGCGCACCTCAGCGGACGGGAACCACGGCGGTGGCGGCGCCTCGCTCGACCGGTGCTCGTACACGAACACGGAGACGAGCGCAGCGAGGTGCGACGGCGGCAAGCCGTCGAGCAGCCCACGGCGCAGGCACTCGGCAACGAGCAGGTCGCACTCGTGGAACAGCCGCGACAGCACCTCGCCGGCATCGGTCAAGGACCAGCCGTCGACGTAGCCCCACTCGCCGAGCACGCCGAGCACCCGGTCGAACCCTTGCGACACCGACTGCGTGTGGCGGCGGACCTGCGTGCGCACGTGGTCCACCTCGGCCGCGACGCGATCGCCCTGGGCGGCGAGCGCGAGGCGGCGGGCCAGGTCCGGATCGTCCTCGACCGGGTGGGGCTCGCCCGCGGACCGCTGACGCTCACGGTGCGGCGCGCTCCGCACGTCGGCTTCGTCGAGCAGATCGGCCACCGCCCGTTGGAACTCGGGGCGGTGCGGTGCGAACGGCTCCGGCAGGTCGATCCGTCCCAGCACGCTCGGTGGTTCGACGAAGTCCGAGGCCGACAGGTTGAGCGCTGCCCGACCAGCGGTGATCACCCCGAGCTTCACGCCGCCCTTCCGGAACGCGTTGGTCAGCACCGCGGCGCGGCCGACCGATCGACCCTTGTCGACGTGGATCACGTCACCGGGGCGGAGGCGGGCGAGGGCGACCTCGATCGCCGCGTCGCTGCGGGCACGGGATGCACCCTCGAGCCCAGCCCGGTACTCGTGGATGTCTCCGTACGGGCTCTCCGCTCCGGCGCGGAGCTCGGCCAGGTGGGCCTGCCGGCGCTCCAGGCGCGCCGAGAGCGTGACCACCTCGCGATCGGCCTGGTACTGGGCGAAGGAGAGGTTGAGCAGGTGGTGCGCCTCCTGGTTGGTGTAGGAGCGCACCAGGTTCGCCGCCATGTTGTAGGTCGGCCGGAACGCCGAGGTCAGCCGGAACGACCGGCTCCCGGCGAGCGCGGCGACCTGCTGGAAGGACACGAACGGGCTCCACAGCACGATCGCGTCGCCGGCGTCGTCGATGCCACGACGACCCGCCCGCCCGGTCAGCTGCGTGTACTCGCCGGGGGTGAGCATCTCGTGGTGGTCGCCGGTGAACTTCGTGAGCTTCTCGATGACGACCGCCCGGGCCGGCATGTTGATCCCGACGGCGAGGGTCTCGGTGGCGAACACGATCTTGATCAGGCCCTCGACGAAGCAGGCCTCGACGGTCTCCTTGAACGGCGGCACCAGCCCAGCGTGGTGAGCGCCGATGCCCGCCTCCAGCTGCGCGGCGAACGCCGTGAAGCCGAGCACATCGAGATCGTCGTCGGCCATCGAACCGAGCCGCTGGTCGATGATCTCCCGGATCCGCCGCCGCTCGACCTCGTTCGTGAGGCGGACGCCACTCGCCAGGCACTGCGCCGCTGCCTCGTCGCAGGCCCTACGGCTGAAGATGAACTGGATCGCCGGCAGCATGCCCTCGCGCTCCAGCCGATCGACGACGTCGAGGCGTGACGGCGTGTACAGGCGGCGGCGCGGCTTGCCCGCGGGCCGACCGCGGCGCTGGCGCAGCATCGGGGTCGAATCGGCCTCCAAGCGGATCGCCACCGGGTTCGGGTGGCCGTCGACCTCCACGGGCAGCAGCTGGAGGCGGTCGCTCGACCGGTCGCCGACGAGGTAGAGGCTCTCCAGCCGAACGGGCCGCCGCTCCTCCACCACTGCCCGGGTAGGACCGCGCACCGTCGCGATCCAGTCGGCGACCTCCGCCGCGTTCGACACCGTCGCCGAGAGGCACACCAGGCGGACGTGCGACGGGAGGTGGATGATCACCTCCTCCCAGACGGGGCCCCGGTAGGCGTCTTGGAGGAAGTGCACCTCATCGAGCACGACGACCGCCAGGTCGGCGAGTGCCGGCGAGTCGGCGTAGATCATGTTGCGCAGCACCTCGGTGGTCATCACCACGACCGGACCGTCGCCGTTGATCGCGTTGTCGCCCGTCAGCAGCCCGACGTCGCGGTGCACGTTGGCGAGGTCGCGATACTTCTGGTTCGACAGCGCCTTGATCGGTGCGGTGTAGAACGCCCGCTTGCCGGCGTCGAGCGCGGCACCGATCGCGTACTCGGCGACGACGGTCTTGCCGCTGCCGGTCGGCGCGGCGACCAGCACCGACTGGCCGGCGTCGAGCGCGTCGATCGCCTCGAGCTGGAACGCGTCGAGAGCGAAGGGAAACCGGGCGAGCAGCGCGGCGCGCGAACGGGATGCGTCGACGTCAGGCATCGCTGCCGGCCGCCGAGGGGCGGCGGCGCAGGATCAGCCAGGCGATCAGTGCGGCGAGGAAGTACAGGATCGTCAACGGCACGGCGAGGGCGAGCATCGAGATCGGGTCACCGCTCGGGGTGATCACGGCGGCGAGCACGAAGATGATCATGATCGCGTAGCGCCAGAACTTCATGAGCATGCGCGGTTTGAGCACGCCGACGAGCTGCAGGAACACGAGCAGCACCGGCAGCTGGAAGCCGACCCCGAACATGACCATCATCAGCGTGACGAGGCTGACGTACTTCGACACCTGATACGTCGCGACGACGTCCTCGCCGCTCCACGCGATCAGGAACTCGAGCGCCTTCTCGAGCGTCCAGTAGGCGAGGGCGCAGCCGAGCAGGAACATCGCGATCGTCGACAGGATGAACGGGATCGCGTACTTCTTCTCCTTGGCGTGCAGCGCCGGCACGACGAAGCGCCAGATCTGCCACAGGATCACCGGCAGGGCGAGCACGATGCCGCCCCACATCGCGATCCGGAAGCGGGTGCCGAACGCGTCGAGCGGGCCGAGCGACACGAAGTTGCAGCTCGCCGCGATGTCCGGGTCGTTCGTGCACAGGTTGTCGTACGGCCGGGCGAGGAAGCGCAGCACCGGGTCGTACCAGACCACGATGATGATCATCCCGGCGGCGATGGCGAGGCCGGCGCGGATGATGCGCACCCGCAGTTCGGCGAGGTGCTCGGTGAGGGTGAGCTGTTCGTCGGATGACTTGATGCGGCCGGCCGGCGACCGCAGCCACGAGGGAAACTTCACGCAGTGGTCCCGTCGCCGTCCGCTCCGGCCTCATCCACGACGGGTGCGTCGGTGGCCGACTCGGACGTCGCCTCGGCGGCGACGGCGGCCGCCTCACCCGGCGGCGGTGGTTGCGGCGCGGCAGGCGCCGATGACGACGCCGACGACTTGGACGTCGCCGTGTTCAGGTTGAACGCCGACCTGGCCTGCTCGGCGGTGTTGCGCAGCTCGCGAGCGGGCTCCTCGAACGCGTTGCGGATGTCGCGCGTCGGCTCGTCGAGCACGCTGCGGATCTCGCTCTGGAAGCCGTTGCTGATCTTCTTCACCTCGGCATAGACGCGCCCCACCTTGCGCATCGCCTCGGGGAGCTTCTCCGGTCCGAGCAGGACGAGGGCAGCGAGCAGGATGAACACGATCTCGGTGCCCGACAGGTTGAACACGCGCGCAGTCTACGAACAGCGGCTCGGCGCTCGTAGCCGGGCAGGTCGCCGGGGATGCCATGATCGGGGGTGGTGCAACAGCGACTCCCCGCACTGCTCGATCCGCCGATCACGTTCGCGCACCGAGGGGCGCGGGCCCACGAGTCGGAAAATACGCTCGCCGCGTTCCGCCTCGCGCTGCGCCTCGGCGCCCGTGGCCTGGAGAGCGACGTGTGGCTGACCGCCGACGGCGTGCCGGTGCTCGACCACGACGGTGTGATCCGGGTCCGGGCGCGCAAGCGGCGCATCGCCGAGCTGCGCCGGGCGGAGCTGCCGGGCCACATCCCGACCGTCGCCGACCTGCTGGCGGAGTGCGGCACCGACTTCGAGCTGAGCCTCGACCTCAAGGATCGAGCGGTCGCCCAGCCGCTGCTCGACACCGTCCGCGACGTCGCACCCGCGTTCGAGCACCGGATGTGGCTCTGCCATCACGACCTCGACGTGCTGGCACCTCTGCGCCCGGCCACCTCGGCCCGACTCGTCGACTCGACCCGGCTCTCGCGGATCGCCGAGGGGCCCGAACGACGGGCAGCGACGTTGCGCGACGTCGGCATCGACGCGCTGAACATGCACCACACCGACTGGACCGGCGGGCTCACGGTGTTGTTGCACCGCTTCGACCGCTACGCGTTCGCCTGGGACGTGCAGCAGCCCCGTCACCTCACCCAGGCTCTGCGGATGGGGCTCGACGGCATCTACAGCGACCACGTCGACCGCATGCACGACGCCTACGTCGCCGAGGTCGGCGAAGTCGACGAGGTCTGACTCACAGCCACTTCCAGCTGCTGAACGGCCAGATCACCACGAACGCGCGACCCCGGATCAGCGAGGTCTCGATCGGGCCGAACTCGCGGCTGTCGAAGGACTGGGGCCGGTTGTCGCCCATCACGAACACCTCGCCGGCGGGGATCTGCAGCGGTGCCAGGTACGGGATCCGGCATCGGCTGCCGGGATCGGGCTGCGACTGGATCTCCGTGGACAGGTAGGGCTCGTCGAGCTCCTGCCCGTCGATGTACACGTCGCAGTTCTGGATCGAGATCGTCTCCCCGGGCAGGGCGATGACCCGCTTGATCAGGTCGTCGTGCTCGACGGTCTGCCCGTCGTTCTGGGTGGCCCGGTCGAACACCACGACGTCGCCGCGGTTCACGTCGTGGAGCCGGTACGACAGCTTGTTGACCAGCACCCGGTCGTGGGGCTCGAGCGTGTGCTCCATCGACGGACCGTCGATGTAGTACTGCTGGAACACGAACACCCGGATGATCACCGCCGCGCCGAGCGCGACGACGAGCACCGTCAGCCACTCACGGATCGCCCGCCACGGCGCCTTCTGCGAGCTCGAGGCGCTCGACGGTCCCTTGGCCGGCAGCTCGTCGGCAACCTCGTCGGGGTCGGCGAGGATCGCCACGCCGAGCGGGTTCACCGCCGTCGCCGTCGTGTTCGCCCACACGTCGGGCCCGACGGCATCGGCGACCGGTTCCGTGGGGTCGTCGGGCTGCTCATCCATGCGCGCCACACCGTACTGGCCTGCTATCCCGACACACGGTCAGAGCGAGGCGATCAGCTTCTCGACGCGCTCGTCTCGGCTGCGGAACGGGTCCTTGCACAGCACGGTGCGCTGGGCCTGGTCGTTCAGCTTCAGGTGCACCCAGTCGACGGTGTAGTCGCGCTTGCGCTCCTTGGCGCGGCGGATGAACTCGCCGCGCAGCCGTGCCCGCGTCGTCTGCGGCGGCGTGTCGACCGCCTCGTCGATGTCGTCGTCCGTGCACATCCGCTCGACCATGCCGCGCGCCTGGAGCCGGTAGAACAGACCGCGGTTGCGGCTGACGTCGTGGTACTGGAGGTCGACGAGCTGCACCCGGGGGTGACCGAGGGGCAGGTCGTGGCGGGCGCGGAACGCCTCGATCAGGCGGTATTTGATCACCCAGTCGATCTCGCGGTCGAGCTTCATCGGGTCGTTCTCGAGGGTCGTGATGCAGTGCTCCCACATCTCGAGTGCACGCTGCTCGAAGTCGGGGAAGCCCTTGGTGTCGGCGTAGCGCAGCGCCCGGTCGAGGTACTCGCGCTGGATGTCGAGCGCCGAGACCTCGCGGCCGTTGGCGAGGCGCACCCGGCGCTGGCACGTCATGTCGTGGCTGATCTCGCGGATCGCCCGGATCGGGTTCTCCAGCGTCATGTCGCGCAACACGACGTGGGGATCCTCCATCATCCGCAACATGCATGCGGCCGCGCCGACCTTCAGGAACGTCGTGTACTCGCTCATGTTGGAGTCGCCGACGATCACGTGCAGGCGCCGGTACTTCTCGGCGTCGGCGTGCGGCTCGTCGCGAGTGTTGATGATCGGTCGGCTGCGGGTCGTGGCCGAGGAGATGCCCTCCCAGATGTGCTCGGCGCGCTGGGCGATCGAGTACACGGGCCCGCGAGCGGTCTGGAGCACCTTGCCAGCGCCGGCGTAGATCTGGCGGCTGACGAGGAACGGGATCAGCACCTCGGCGTAGCGGCTCAGG
>CAZMGD010000069.1:0-21941 GCA_964565705.1 uncultured Ilumatobacteraceae bacterium
TGCTCACGGTGCTGTCCCGTCTGGTCGACCAGGGCAACACGGTCCTGGTCATCGAGCACAACCTCGACGTGATCAAGACCGCCGACTGGCTGATCGACCTCGGGCCCGAGGGCGGTACCGGCGGCGGCCTGATCGTCGCCGAGGGCACGCCCGAGCACGTGGCGACGGTCGGGGAGAGCCACACCGGCCGCTTCTTGAAACCCCTCCTCGATCGCCCGTGAGACCCCCCTTCGTTCTCGGGAGCTTTTTGGCTGTCCTGGCGACCAAAACGCTCCCGAGAACGGAGGAGGGATCGGCCGTAGTCTCGAACCGATGGTGAAGCGGCCGCCTGCTGGGACGATCCCGGATGCTCCCGGCTCGTACCAGTTCAAGGACGCGCTGGGACGGGTGATCTACGTCGGCAAGGCGTCCAGCCTGCGCCAGCGCCTCTCCAACTACTTCGGCGACCCCCGGAACATGCACCCGCGCACGGCGCAGATGGTCGCCACCGCGGCGTCGGTGGAGTGGATCGAGGTCCGCAACGAGGTCGAGGCGCTCATGCTCGAGTACAGCCTCATCAAGCAGCACCGCCCGCGCTTCAACGTGCGCCTGCTCGACGACAAGAGCTACCCCTTCCTGGCGATCACCGTCGGCGACGAGTGGCCGCGGGCGATGGTGATGCGCGGTCGCAAGCGCAAGGGCACCCGCTACTTCGGGCCCTACTCGCACGCCTACGCGATCCGCGACACGCTCGACGAGCTGCTGAAGACGTTCCCCATCCGCAGCTGCAGCCCGTCGAAGTTCAACCAGCACCACCGCCTCGGCCGGCCGTGCCTGCTCTACCACATCGAGAAGTGCGTCGGTCCGTGCGTCGGCGAGATCGAGGAGATGCCCTACCGCCAGCTCGTCGAGGAGATGTGCGACTTCCTCGGCGGCGACACCGACGAGATCGTCAAGCGGCTCGAGACCAACATGCGCGCCGCGGCGAGCGAGCTGGAGTTCGAGCGGGCAGCCCGCCTGCGCGACCGGCTGGTCGCCGTGCAGCGGGTGATCGCCAAGCAGCAGATGGTGGCCGACCGCAACGAGGACATCGACGTGATCGGCATCGCCCAGGACGACCTGGAGGCCGCGGTCCAGGTGTTCTTCGTGCGCCGCGGTCGCGTCGTCGGGCGCAAGGGCTTCATCGTCGACAAGGTGGAGGATCTGACGCCGGGCCGCCTGGTCGATCGCATCCTCGAAGCGCTGTACGGCGACGAGCCACCCTTGGGTGTCCCCAAGCAGGTGCTCGTGCCGGTCGAGCCGGATGATCTGGCGACCTACGAGGAGTGGCTGTGCCACCTCCGCGGATCGCGGGTGCAGGTCCGCGTGCCGGTCCGCGGTGACAAGCGATCGCTGCAGCAGACCGTCACCCGCAATGCCACCGAGGAGTTCAACCGCCACCGACTTCGCCGCGCGTCCGACCACAACAGCCGCAGCCGGGCGCTCACCGAGCTGCAGGACCTGCTCGGACTGCCCGAAGCACCGCTGCGGATCGAGTGCTACGACATGGCCCACCTCCAAGGCAGCGACTACGTCGGTTCGATGGTCGTGTTCGAGGACGGCCTACCCAACAAGCGCGAGTACCGGCGCTTCAAGGTCAAGAACGTGGCTGGCAACGACGACTACGCAGCGATGCAGGAGGTGCTCACCCGCCGCCTCACCGCCTACCTCGCCGACCGCGACGGCACGACCGACGACCTCGACGCCAGTGGCAGCGAGGTACAGCCCGTCGAGGGCGTCGACGACCTCCAGGTCGGCTCGCGCACGAAGGCCCGCCAGCGCGGCCGGTTCTCGTACCCGCCGCAGCTGCTCGTGGTCGACGGCGGCAAGGGCCAGCTCGGCGTCGCCGACGGCGTCGTGCGGTCGCTCGGGCTGGAGGACGAGATCCCGCTCGCCTCGCTGGCCAAGCGCTTCGAGGAGGTCTACGTGCCCGGCCGGTCCGAGCCCGTCGAGGTGCCCCGGGGCAGCGATGCATTGTTCCTCTTGCAACGACTCCGTGACGAGGCCCACCGCTTCGCCAACACGTTCCACCGCGAGCTGCGCGGCAAGCGGATGACGGTGAGCTCGCTCGACGGCATCCCCGGCCTCGGCGAGGCCCGCAGGAAGCGGCTCGTGCAGGCCATGGGTGGCGTGAACGCGGTCAAGGCTGCAAGCCTCGACGACCTGAAGGCGCTGAGCTTCCTGCCCGACGCCGTGGCCGAGGCGATCCACGCCAAGTTCCACCCAGCCTGAGGAGGGCAGATGTCAGCACCGTTGTCGGGCATGGTCGCGATCGTCACCGGAGGCGGTGGCGGCATCGGGGGAGCGACCGCCGAGGTACTCGCCGCGGACGGTGCCAACGTCTTGATCACCGGGCGCACGAAGGACACGCTGGAGGCGACGGCGGCGCGCATCGCCCCGGCGGCGCAGGCCGCGGGCGGCTCGATCGCGTGGAAGTCGTGCGACTCGCTCGTGGAGTCGGACGTGGCCCAGATCGTCGCCGACATGACCGTGCAATGGGGGCGCCTCGACATCGCCGTCAACGTCGTCGGCGGGGGAGCGGCCGGCGGCATCGGCCCGCTCCTCGAGTGCAGTGCAGAGGGGCTGGAAGGCACGATGCGGGTCAACGTCACCAGCGCGTTCCACCTCATCAAGCACGTCGCGCCGGTGATGATCGGCGGTGGCGGCGGGTCGATCGTCGCCGTGTCGTCGATGCAGGCCACCGAGGTGGCCCCCCGATTCAACCTGTACTGCGCGGCGAAGGCCGCGCTGGAGATGATGTGCAAGGGCGCCGCCGACGAGCTCGGTCAGCACAACATCCGGGTCAACGTCGTGCGCCCCGGCCTGACCCGCAACAGGAACGAGCACCACCTCAGCGAGATCCCCGACGTGGTGGACGCGTACATGGTGCAGCAGCCGCTCCAACGCCGCGGTGAGTCGATCGACATCGCCCACGCGATCCGGTACTTCGCCGGTCCGGAATCGTCCTGGACCACCGGCACGGCCCTACCGGTCGACGGCGGCAACTCGCTGCGCCGCTTCCCCGACCTCCAGTTCCACTGGGACCGCGTGGCCAAGCGCTGAGCGCGCCGGATCCTGTCAGGCCGGGACGAGGGTGACGGGCAGGCTCGTGGGCCCGTAGGCCCAGAACACGTCGGTCTTCTCGAACTCGTGGCCGGGGGCGACGTGGATCTCGGCAACCTTGTCCAGCAGGGTCTCGACCGCGACGCGGGCCTCGAGGCGGGCGATGTTGGCGCCCGGGCAGACGTGCGGGCCGCCTCCGAACGCGATGTGCCCACGGGGGTTCGGACGGTCGAGGCGGAACGCCTCGGCGTCGTCGAAGCGGGACTCGTCACGGTTCGCCGACGACACGCCGAACACGACCTTGTCGCCGGCGTGGATCGTCTCGCCGTCGAGCTCCACGTCGCGGCGGCAGTCGCGAAACAGGTGCTGGATGGGAGAGTCCACGCGCAGCGACTCCTCGACGGCGTTGGGGATGAGGTTGCGCTCGGCATGCAGCGCGGCGTACAGCTCGGGGTCGGTCGCCAGGCGGTGCAGCATGTTGCCGATCAGGTGCCGGGTGGTCTCGTTGCCGGAGGCGAACAGGAACACCAGCTGGGTGCGGGCCTCGACGTCGGTGAGGCGCCGTCCCTCGACCTCCTCGGTGAGCATCCGCCCGATCAGGTCGTCGCCGGGGTCGTCTTGCGCTCGCCGCGCAGCGATCAACCCGTCGACGTAGGCGGTGAACTCGGGGTGCGCCCCAGCGAGCCCTTCTCCCCGCTCGTTGCGGTACTGCACGGGATAGGTGCCGTGCACCAACTCGTCGCTCCAGCGGGCCAGGTCGTCCCAGCGGTCGGGGCTGGCTCCGAGCACGAGCGCGATCGCGATGTTCGGGACCGGCCGCACGTATGCGTCGACGAGGTCGCCGCCGCCCTGATCGAGCAGGCCGTCGAGCAGGTCGTTGCAGACGGAACGGATCTGCGGCTCGAGTTGCATGACCTTCGCCGTCGCCAACGCGGCGTTCAGGATCTTGCGCACCTGACCGTGACGCGGCGGGGCGATCTCGTTGATGAACTGCTCCTCCGCCGGCACCACGACGCCGGGCGCGCGGAAGCTGGCCAGGAACGTGTCGAGGTCGCGGGTCGCGGCGTCGACGCGCTCGTAGGTGGCGAGGTACCACGGACCGCTCTCGGTCCGGCTGACCGGGCACTGCGCCCGCAGCTGCGCCTGCCGGTCGCGGAAGCCGTCGTCGTACGACAGCGGATCGACGGTGGTGGTGTTCATCGAGGTCCCCCAGGATCTCCAGATTCGACCCGTAGTGTGCCACGGTGCACAGTCAATTCGGAATCTGAACTGACTACCGGTTACGATGAGGCGGTGACCGAGTTCGACACCCTCACTCATCTGGAGGCTGCCGGCGACGCGGCGATGACCGGCTCGATCCCGCCACGCTGGGACATCGGGGGCAACGTCAACGGTGGCGCGCTGCTCGCCGTCGCCGCCGCCGGCCTGCGCAGGTTGACCGGACGTCGGGATCCCGTCAGCATCACCGCCCACTACCTGGCGCCTGGACGAGAGGGCCCGGTCGAGGTGCGCGGCGAGGTGGTCAAGTCCGGCCGCCAGTTCGCCACGGCGGCGGGAGCGCTGCGCCAGGGCGACCGCGACCTGTTGCGCGTGATCGGGACGTTCGGCGACCTGTCGGCGATGGTGGGCGGCTACCACCACGTGACCGGCGCACCGCCGGTGTTGGCGCCGATCGAGGACTGCATCCCGCGCGGCGTTGCTGCACCAGACGTCCCGTTCCAGGAGAAGCTGCGGCTGTTGCTCGACCCGTCGTGCTCCGGCTTCTTCACCGCGGCCAAGAGCGGGCAGGCCGAGATGATCGGCTGGCTGTCCTTCGCCGACGAGCGCCCGATCGACACCCTGGCGCTGATCCTCGTCGCCGACGCACTGCCGCCGACCGTGTTCAACATCGACGCCCCGATGGGCTGGGTGCCGACGCTCGAGCTGACCGTCCACGCGCGGGCCGTCCCGGTGGCCGGACCACTCCGGGTCAGGGTGTCCACCCGGTTCGTGCACGGCGGGATGTTCGAGGAGGACGGCGAGTACTGGGACGAGTCCGGCACCCTGGTGGCCCAGAGCCGTCAGCTGGCCCTGCTGCCGAGGTCCTGACGAGTCAGGTGGCTCGCTTGGCGAGCCGCCAGCCCGCGGCGAAGCTCGACGCGGCGACGCCGACCGCGCCCACGGCCGTCGTGGTGCGGCGGATCACGGCCTTGGTGCGCCGGCTGAACACCACGACCGGCCACCCGTTGATGGCGGCCTCGCGGGCCAGCTTGGCGTCCGGGTTGACGGCCACGGGGTGGCCCACCGCTCGCAGCATCGGCAGGTCGCTCGCCGAGTCGCTGTAGGCATAGCACTGGGTGAGGTCGAGGTTCTCCCACCGGGCCACCTCGGCGATCGCGTCGACCTTGCCCTCGGCGTAGCAGAACGGCCCGGTCAGCGCACCTGTGTACATCCCGTCGACGACCTCGCTGACGGTGCCCACCCCGCCGGTCATCCCGAGCGACACGGCGAGCGGCCCGACGAGCTCCTGCGGCGACGCGGACACGATGTACGTGGCGCGCCCGGCGTGGCGGTGGCGGTCGATCAGGTGGCGCGCCTCGGGCCGTATCCGGCCGAGGAGGCGGGGGATGATCTCCTCGTTGAGCGCCAGCACGTCGTCTTGGCGAACGCCGCGCACGGCGCCGAGGATCCGCTCCCGGACGCCGGCGGAGGTGTCGTCGTCGGCGCCGCGCAGCTGGAACGCCACGGCCTTGCCGGCGTCGGACACGAACTGGCGGGCCGGCACCAATCCAGCGCCCCTGGCAGCACGGGCGAGCGCGAACATCGACGAGCCCGAGATCAGGGTGCGGTCCAGGTCGAAGAATGCCGCGCTCGGGCCCGTGCTCACGACGGCGATGTACTCGGTCATGTCCGAGGTCACCGTACCGTGCGACACCCGTTCCCTAAGGTGCGCGCCAGTGAACGAACAGCAGCGATTCGCCTTCGACGAGACCGATCCGGTCGGCTCGTCCCCCGACGACGACCCGGGCGCGCTCGACGCGCTCGTCGCCAAGATCGACAAGCTGTGGCGCATGGCCAACGACGCCGGCGCCACGTCTGCCGAGCGCGAGGCGTTCGAGGCCAAGGCCCTCGCGCTCATGGAGCGACATCGCATCGACCAGGCGATGCTCGGCGGTGGGCGCGAGGCGCCGCTCGGCGACGTGCCCTATGGCATGGTCGACGGTCGCTACAGCCGGGTCGTGATCAACATCGTCGCCGCCACGGCGATGGCCTACGGATGCCGGGTGTGGTGGCTGGAGCGGGGCGGGCACACGAAGGAGGTGTCGTTGTTCGGGTTCCGCGACGACTGCCAGCGGGCGATCGCCATCGCCCGGATGCTCGTGACCGACGCGCTCGGCCAGGCGGCCACCTACACGAGTGCCCGCCCGGCCGACACGTTCTCGTTCCGGCGCTCGTTCCTGATGGGCTACGGCACCGAGATCCACCGCCGGTTCAGCGCGGCGGCCGAGATCGCCCGTGAGCAGGCGCGGGCGGAGCGCGGGGCAGCGCCCACCGCGTCGGCCGAGCTGGTGCTGGTCGAGCGCGTCGAGCAGGTCGAGCGGGCGATGCGCGAGCGGCGGATGGGCCGACCGAGTGCGATCAAGCGGGCGGGCTCGAGGGGCTACGCCGCCGGTGTGGCCGCCGCCGCGACCGCCGATCTGAGCGGTGGCAGCCGTCGTGTCGGACGGCGCCGGGCGCTGCGACCGGCAGGATGACCACACGCCCTCGCGATTCGCGGCGCAGCGCCGCCTACCTCGCCGAGGAGATCGCGTTCGATGGCACGGTGCTGGCCGAGCGCCCGGGCGGACCCTCGTTGCACGGCGCGCTGGAGACGGTGCTCGCGTCACAGTGGTGGCGCGCCCAGGTCGGCGATCCGGCGGCCGTGCGCCGGATCCACGTCCGGACGGCCACCGACTCGCACTGGGCGCCGTCGGCGGGCACCTTGGCGATCGACCCCGACGAGGCGTGGTTCGTCGTCACCCACGAGCTGGCCCACGTCGCCGCCGGCATCACCGACGAGGTGCACGGTCCCGGCTGGAGGGGGTGGAACGCGATCGTGGTCGAGGCCGTGTTCGGCGAAGCCTTCGGCGGTCGCCTGATCTCGGTGTTCGGCCAGTTCGACCTCCCGGCGAATCGCCCGGAGTGCGCACCGCCGCCTGCACCGCTCGTGCACGTCGCCGCCCAGCTGCCCCGGCGCGGCGGTTGGAGGTCGGGCTGATCGAGACGAGCCCACCGCTGCCACGGCCGCGATCCGCAGGCGTAGCGTTCGCGGCGATGACTGCCGAGGTGCTGGTGGTGGAGGACGACGCGCTGATCGCGTCCAGCCTGTCGCGTGCGCTGCGCTCGCAGGGGTACACCACGCGCACGGCCGGCAGCGTCGACGGAGCGATCATCGCGATCGACGACGCCGTGCCCGACATCGTGCTGCTCGACCTCGGGCTGCCCGACGGCGACGGGGAGGCCGTCGCCGAGCTGATGGTCCGGCGTCACCCCCGGGTGCCCCTGATGGTGCTGACCGCCCGGGACAGCGAGCTCGACGTCGTCGCCGGCCTGGCGATGGGCGCGGTCGACTACGTGGTCAAGCCGTTCCGCCTGGGCGAGCTGCTCGCCCGCATCGCCGCCCACCTCCGCTTCGCCGCGTCACCGGAGCTCGTGGACGAGGCCGCCTCGATCGTGGTCGGCGATCTCCGGATCGACCGCGGCGCGCGGCGGGTGCACTGCGGCGAGGCCGAGGTCGCACTGCGCCCGAAGGAGTTCGACCTCCTCGATCGTCTTGCCCGCTCGCCCGGAGCCGTCGTCAGCCGTGAGCAGTTGATCGACGACGTCTGGGACGAGCACTGGTGGGGATCGACCAAGACGCTGGACGTGCACATCAACTCCCTGCGACGCAAGCTCGGTGAGTCGTCCGGCAGAGCCAGTCGCATCACCACCGTCAGAGGCGTTGGCTACCGCCTCGACGGTGCATCGGTGCCGTCGTGAGGCGCCGGATCATCGCCCTCATCGTCGCCGTCGCGGCGTGCTCGGTCGCGGCCTTCTTCGTCCCGGCGATGCTCGCCATCCGCAGCACCACGCGGCGTCGAGACCTGCTCGAGTTGCAGCACGAGGGTTCGGTCGTCGCCAGCGACATCGCGCTCGCCGGCAGCATCGACCTGACGGCATTGCGCCACGAGCTGCCACCGGGCCACGACGTCGCGGTGTACGACGCCACCGGTCACCTCGCTGCGGGCAGTGGGCCGGCGACGGCGGACGCCGTCGTCCGCCAGGGCTACGACGGGTCGGTCGCCGAGGGAGAGGTGGACGGCGACCTCGTCGTCGAGGTGCCGGTGCACCCGGCCGACAGCCCGACGATGTCGGTCGTGCGCATCCTCGAGCCCGGTGATGAGAACCGGAGCCGGTTCCGGGAGTCGATGACAGCGCTCGCTGCTGCGGCCGTCGCGGTCATCGCCGGCGCCGCGCTTGCCGGCGTGCTGTTCTCGTCGTGGCTCGGCGCGCCGCTCGACCGGCTGCGACGGTGGGCGACCGGATTCGGCGCGACGCTCGAGCCGGCGCCACCGACGGGGATCGTCGAGCTCGATCAACTGGGGTCGACGATCGAGGAGGCCAACGAGCGGATCCACCGACTGCTGGAACGCGAGCGCTCGTTCAGCTCGCACGTGAGCCATCAGCTGCGCACGCCGGTCGCCGCGGTGCGGGTGGCGATGGAAGCCGAGCTGGCCGACCCGCGGCCCGACCCGAGCCTCGTGCTGCACGAGAGCCTCGAAGCCCTCGACCGGCTGGAGGGCACGATCACCGGGCTGCTGGCGCTGGCGAGACGCCCGGATCGCGCGCCCGACTGGGTCGGCGTGGACGAGCTGCTCCGCGACGCCTCCGATCGCTGGGCGCCCGGGCTGGCGCTCGAGGGGCGCACGATCGCGAGGGACGCCGGCACGTGTCACGCCGCGGTGGACGGCGAGGTCGCCGGCCACGTCCTCGACGTGCTGCTCGACAACGCGCTCGTGCACGGCTCCGGCCAGGTCTCGTTGTGCGCGCACGTCGGCGAGGGGCGCGTCGACATCGATGTCAGCGACGAGGGGCAACGAGCGAGCATCGCCGACCCGTTCTCCGATCGGCCCGCTGGTGGTGGCCACGGCATTGGCCTGCACCTGGCCCGCACGCTCGCCGAATCGATCGGTGGAGAACTGGTGCAACTTCCCCACGGCCCGCGCACGGTGTTCCGCCTCAGCCTGCGTTTACCTCCCGCACACCTCGCGCTCACCGATCGCTGACCCGCCGGATCGGAGGATGCTCCCTGCGGCCACCCGGCCGCACAGGGGAAGGAGCAGTCCGTGATCGTTCGATGGGCCCGCCGCGCGAGCGCGGTGCCGGGGGTGCTGGCGATCGCCGGCGCCCTCGCGTTGCCGTTCGGTGGCGCTGCGGCGCACGCCGACGCGGCGTTCGTGATCACCACCAAGTACCCGGCGGTGGAGGCCCAACCGGGGTCGAACGTCAAGCTCGATCTCGCCGTGTCGAGCCCCGAACCGGAGGTGGTGAACCTGACCGTCGGCGGTGTGCCCGACGGATGGACCTCGACGCTGCGCGGCGGCGGCTTCGTGATCCATGCGATCACCGCCGAACCGACCACCCCAGCGACGGCGACGCTCGAGCTCGACGTGCCGGTGACGGCGGCGCCGGGCACCTATCCGGTGACGCTGACGGGCACCGATGCCGTCGGTGAGGCGATGGATCTCACGGTGATGGTGGATGTCGCCGCCCGGGTGGACAACGGCGTCCAGCTGAGCGCCGACTTCCCCTCGCTGCGTGGCGATCCGGCGACCGCGTTCACCTACACCCTCACGATCACCAACGACACGCCGGAGGAGGAGACGTTCACGTTCTCGCCGACCGCGCCGCAAGGCTGGACCGTGACCGCATCGCCGTCGGCCGACACCCACGCCGAGACGGCGACCGTCGACGCCGGTGGCACGTCCGAGGTCAAGGTCACGGCGACGCCTCCCGACACGACGGCAGAGGGCTCGTACCAGATCCCGGTCGACGTCACGGCCGCCAACGGAGCGACCGGTCACATCGAACTGACCGCCGAGGTCACCGGCACGCCCAAGCTGGCGCTGACCACCGCCGATCAGCGGCTCGATGCCTCCGGTCACTCCGGCCACGAGACGCGGATCCCGATGATCGTGTCCAACTCCGGGACGGCGGACCTCGATGCGGTGAAGCTGGCCGGCACGGCGCCGAGCGGATGGGACGTGTCGTTCGACCCGGAGCAGGTCACGGGCCTGAAGCCCAACGAGACGGCGCAGGTGACCGCGATCGTCAAGCCGACGTCGGATGCCGTGGCCGGCGACTACGCGCTGACCGTTCGGGCCAGCTCGGGCAGCCAGTCATCCAACGCCGACATTCGGTACTCACTGACCGGTAGCCGGTCCCTCGGCTTCCTCGCCATCGGCGTGATCGTGCTAGCACTCGCCGCCCTCGGCGGTGTGTTCTGGCGCTTCGGGCGGCGTTGATGCCCCCCTCCGATGTGGTGATCGAGACCGCGCGGCTCACCAAGCGCTACGGCGACAAGATCGCCGTCGACCAACTGAACCTCAAGGTGCGTCGGGGCGAGGTGTTCGGCCTGCTCGGTCCGAACGGGGCCGGGAAGACGACGACCATCCTGATGCTGCTCGGCCTGACCGAGCCGAGTGGCGGCGCGGCCCGCGTCGACGGCTTGCGCCCCACGCGCGACCCGTTGCTGGTCAAGTCGCGGGTCGGGTACCTGCCGGACGAGGTCGGTTTCTACGAGGATCTGACGGCCCGCGAGAACCTCCACTACACGGCCCAGCTCAATCGCATCCCCCGCTCGGAGGCCGCCGACCGGGTGGGCCAGGTGCTCGCCGACGTCGGGTTGACCGCCGACGGCGACCGCCGCGTGGGCACCTATTCGCGCGGCATGCGCCAGCGGCTGGGGCTCGCCGACGCGCTCGTCAAGCGGCCGAGCATCCTGATCCTCGACGAGCCGACGGTGAACATCGATCCTGAGGGCGTGCGCGAACTGCTCCTCCTCGTCGAACGCCTGCGCACGGAGCAGGGCGTGACCGTGCTGCTGTCGTCGCACCTGCTGCACCAGGTGGAGCAGGTGTGCGACAGGATCGGCATCTTCGTCGCCGGCCGGCTCGTTGCATCCGGAACGATCGATCAGCTCGCCGCCGGGCTCGACGATCGCTGGGTGTTCGTCATCGGTGCGAGCGGGCTGCCGGCTGCCGCCGAGGTGCTCCGCGCCGTCGACGGCGTGACCGAGGTGGTCCGCTCGGAGGGCCGCTGGGTGGTGCACGCCACGCACGACGTGCGCAGCCTGCTGGTGCACGCCGTCGAAGACGCCGGTGGGTCGCTGACCCACCTGAGCCGCGAGGGTGCCGACCTCGACGCCATCTACCAGCGCTACTTCCGGGGGGACGGCGATGACGGTCGCGACAGCAGCAACTGAGCGAGTCAACTTCCGCGGAGGGTGGCGGATCGTCGCCGCCAAGGAGCTCTCCGACCACGTCCGATCCGTCCGCTTCGTGATCCTGATGGTGCTCGTCGCGCTCGCCGGTCTGACGGCGGTGCACTCGGCCAGCGGCCCGATCCGCGACGCCGCAGACTCGGCCACGCAGACGCCGTCGATCTTCCTGTACCTGTTCACACTGTCGCCCGATCGCGTGCCGGCGTTCCACGAGTTCCTCGGCATCCTCGGCCCCTTGCTCGGGATCGCGTTCGGCTTCGACGGGATCAGCAGCGAGCGATCGCAGCGCACCCTGTCGCGTCTGGTGTCGCAGCCGATCCACCGCGACGAGATCATCAACGGGAAGTTCGTGGCCGGGATCGGTGCGATCTCGCTCGCGCTCGTGTGCCTCGTCGCGATCGTGTGCGGGTACGGGGCGTTGCGCCTCGGCATCGGGCCGACGTGGAGCGACGTGGCTCGGATCACCGCGTTCACAGCGGTCGCGATCGTCTACATCTCGCTGTGGCTCGCGCTGTCGCTGTTGCTCTCGGTGGTGTGCAAGCGGGCGTCGACCGCGGCCCTGGCAGCGATCGCGACCTGGCTGGTGCTGACGCTGTTCGCCGGGCTGATCGCAGGCGTCGTGGCGGACACGGTGTCGCCGGTGCACGACTCGACCGGCACGCAGCAGGTGCTGGCCAACGCCCGCACCGAGCTGAACGTCAGGCGCCTGTCACCCGACCAGCTCTACAAGGACGCGACCGGCGTCCTGCTGAACCCGTCACGCCAGTCGACCGGGATCATCGTCGTCGACGACATGAGTGGAGCACTGCCGAGCACGTTGCCCCTGTCGGAGAGCCTCGTGCTCGCCTGGTGGCAACTGGTCGTGCTCGTCGCGGCGACGATCGTGCTGTTCGCGGCCGCGTACATCGTGTTCATGCGCCAGGAGGTGCGGGCCTGACGGCGAGCACCGCCGCGTAGGCCTCCCGCTTGGCGATGCCGAGCTCGTCGGCCACAGCTGCAGCCGCGTCACGGCCGGACAACCCGCGTGCGAGCGCCGACCTGGCGTGGTCGGCGACGTCGTCGCCGCTCGGCGGTGGCGCGTCGCCGGCGCCCTCCAGCACCACCACGAACTCGCCGATCGGGTCGTCGCCCCCGGGGCGATCCGCCGCCTCGCCCAGCGTGCCGCGCCACACCGTCTCGTGCAGCTTGGTGAGCTCACGGGCGATGGCGACGCGCCGGTCCGCGCCGCACACGTTCACCAGATCGGCGAGCGTGCGGGCGATGCGATGCGGTGCCTCGTAGAGCACGGTGGTCCTTCGCTCGGCGGCGATCTGGCGCATCCGGTCCGATCGCTCGCGGCCAGAGCGGGGCACGAAGCCCTCGAACACGAAGCGCTCGGTCGGCAGCCCGCTGATGACGAGCGCGACGGCTGCGGCCACCGGACCCGGCACCGCACTGACCTCGTAGCCGGCGTCGAGGACCGCGCGCACGAGCGCCTCGCCGGGATCGGAGACGCCGGGGGTGCCGGCGTCCGACACCAGTGCGACGACCCCGACGGCGAGCGCGTCGAGCACCTGCCGGACGCGGTCACGCTCCGTGTGCGCGTTCACCACCAGGAGCCGGCGGGCCCGGATGCCGGCGCGCTGCAACAGCACACCGGTCCGGCGCGTGTCCTCGCAGCACACGAGCTCGGCGTCCTGCAGCGTGGCCACCGCTCGGGGTGGTAGGTCGGCGAGGTTGCCGATCGGTGTGGCCACGAGCACGAGCGTGCCTGCGGCGAATCCGCCGGTCACCGGAACGGCGCGGCGACCGCGGCGCGTCGATGCTCGCCGTGGTCCGGAGCCGGATGGATCTCGCCCTGCCCGGCTGCCTCATCGGCTCGCGTCGCGACGTCCTGATCGTCGCCGCGGACGTCGAGGACGTCCCCGACGCGCAACCCCCACCGGGCGAACGCGCCGGCCGAGGCCTCGATGACCATCGATGCACGGAACACGGGAACCCCGACGCGACGACGATGCATCTGCACCGTCTTGACCACCGTGCCCTCGTCGTCGACGTAGGCCACGTCGATCGGGAACTGCATGCCGACGGTGTGCACCCAGCGGCACGGGCGCAGCACGAGCGCGCCGTCGATCCCGTCGCGCCCGAGCAGACCCCTGGCTCGCGCGCGCCGGCCGGCGGCGACCTCGGCCGACGCCAGGACCCGTCCCTCGGACACCAACCACGCCATGGTCGTAGCGTTGCACACCGGAGATCAGCCGGTGCCAGGCGTGAGCGCCGAGTCGACGACCGTGTCGACGAAGCCCTCGTCGACCGGCGCGCCGACCAGCAGGGCGCCGTGGTGGATGGGGCCGCTCAGCTGATCGACGGTGGTCGCCGGATCGACCCGCATATCGCCGGCGTCGCGCCCGACATCTCATCATCGCACTCTCCGTGGCCGACGATGAGCGAGCATCGTGCAACGCCGCGGCCTCGCGCGGCATCTCCTTTGACATGATGGACACGACGCAACGCCCCGCTGGACGATCGTCCGCGGGCGCAGGCGCGTTCGCCGACTTCTACCGCGCGCAGTATCCGTTCGCCGCGCGCCTCGCCTGGCTGCTGACCAACGGCGGCAGCGACAGCGAGGATGCCGTGCAGGAGGCGTTCGCCCGCGTCGGTCCTCGCTTCGACCAGATCGACCACCCGATCGCGTACCTGCGCACGGCGATCGTCAACGCCTGCCGCGAGGCGCACCGGCGCCGAGAGCGCGAGGCGCGGCGCGTGGAGCGCGTCGCCGCCCAACCCGGTCCGTCCGGCGGCGAGCCGCCGCTGCCCGATGCGCACCTGCTCGCGCTCGTCGAGGCCCTGCCGTATCCGCAGCGGGTCACGCTCGTGCTGCGGTACTGGGCCGACGCGCCCGACTCCGAGATCGCCGAGGTGCTCGGCGTCCGACCCACCACCGTCCGCACGCTCGCCCACCGGGCGACGCGCCGTCTCCACCGGGAGCTGTCTTCATGAGCACCGACCTCCACCACCCCGACGTCGAGCGCCAACTGCGCGAGGCGTTCACTCGTCAGGCCGCTTCGGCGCCGCTGCCGAACCCGACGCTCGGCGACCTGCCCTACGTCACCGTGCTCGGCCGTGACCCGCTGCGCCGCCCGCATCCACGGCGGCGGCTGGTTGTCGTTGCGGCCGCCGCCGCCGCGCTGATCGGTGTGCTGATCGTCTCGATGAGCGATGCCCGGCAGGGAACGCCAGCGTTCCAACCCGACGGCACCGAAGTGGTGCTCGCGCCGACGACGGTGCCGGACGACTTCGTGTTCGGAGGCGATCGACCGGCGATCGACCCGGCATCGGTGGTGGCCGTACAGGTCGAGGGCCACCCGACGCTCGTGCGGTACACCACCGTCGGCTTTCACGACGGTGCGCTCGTGCAGTGGCGGTGCATGGGCTCCAGCGGCAGCTTCGGATGCAGCTCCGACTGGAACTGGGGAGCACCCGACCTCACCTGGACGTCGTCTGTCGACAACCGCGAAGCGGCGTTCAACCTGTACCTCTGGGCCAACGTCCCGGATGGAGCCGCATATGTCGCCTGGCGCTCGCCGAGCGGGCCGATGTGGCAGCGCCCCGTCGCCGGGATCGTCGCCTTCCCGTACACGGACTCCGTGGGCGATGCACCGGTCGTCGCGTTCGACGCCGACGGGAACACGCTGGACGTCATCACCCAGCGGACCTACTACGAGCGCATGGGCACTCCGCCCGGGGGGTGGCGCACCGATCCGACCAACCCGGAGTTCCTCGGCATCGACAAGACCGACAACCTGTCGAGCGACCAGCGCAACGAGCTGAACGATCTCGCCAACGACACCGTGCGCGATTGCCTCGCGACCGGATCATGGAACGCCTGCGTGGACGAGGCCCGCCAGGTCGTGGATGCCCGCTTCGACGAGCTGGGTGGCGAGCTCGTGCCGTACGTCTACGAGGACCAGACCGACCAGCCGGCCACCGCAGACCACACGATCAGTGCCACCACGACGCCGTGATTCGTGTCGACGTCTGAAAGAAGCCAGCGGTCTGAACGATCTGAACGATCGCTCACCAGGCTCACAGCGTCCTGGCGTCTTTCAGAGCAGGCCTTTCTTTCAGACGTGGACACAGGTCGGGGCGGTCAGACGTTGAAGCGGAACTCCATGACGTCGCCGTCGACGGGGTGATAGTCCTTGCCCTCGATCCGGATCTTGCCGGCCTCCTTGGCCTTCGTCCACGAACCGAGATCCAAGAGCGTGTCCCAGTGGATCACCTCGGCCTTGATGAAGCCGCGCTGGAAGTCGGTGTGGATCCGGCCGGCGGTCTCCGGTGCGCTCGAGCCGGCCTTGAACGTCCAGGCCCGCGACTCCTTCTCGCCAGTGGTGAAGAACGTCCGCAGGTCGAGCAGGTGGTAGGCGCTGCGGACCATCCGGAACAGCGCGCCCTCGCCGAGGCCGAAGCCCTCCAGCATCTCCGCACGTTCCGCCGGGTCGGTGATCGTCGCCGCCTCGGCCTCGAGCTGGATGCACATGCCGATCACCTCGACGTTGGCACCGGCATCGTTCATCTCGCCGCGGATGGTCGCCTCGACCTCGGGGATCCGATCGAGCTCGTCCTCGCCGACGTTGACCACGGCCAACACGGACCGGTTGGTCAGCAGGAAGTGGGGGCGCAGCGTTTCGCGGACGTCGTCGGGGAGGTTGGCCCGGTAGATCGGGCGACCCTCGGACAGCGTGTCGTAGGCGGCCTGCAGTGCAGCGACCTCGTCGCCGAGGCCCTTGTTCAGCTTGGCCTGGCGCGTCGCCTGGTTGAGGCGCTTCTCGACCGCCTCGAGGTCGGCGAGGGCGAGCTCGAGCTCGACGACGCGGAGGTGCTCCAGCGGATCGCTCGGCCCGGGAACGTCGTCGTCCTCGAACGCGCGGAGCACGAACACGGTCGCATCGACCTCGCGGATGTTGGCGAGGAACTTGTTGCCGAGGCCCTCGCCCTTCGACGCACCCTCGACGAGCCCGCCGATGTCCACGACCTCGACCGCCGCATGGATGACGTTCTTGGACGCCGACATCGCCGCGAGCCGATCGAGCCGGTCGTCGGGCACCTTGGCAACCCCGATGTTCGGGTCCTTCGTGGCGAACGCGTAGGGCGCGGCGAGTGCCCCGCCACCGGTGAGTGCGTTGTACAGCGAGCTCTTGCCTGCGTTGGGGAGGCCGACCAGTCCGAAGCGTTCCATAGCGAACGGTTGAGGCTACTGGCCGCTCGCGTTTCCGATCAGGGTCCGCTCGCGCCCACATCTCCTAGTGATGACATGCACACGACTCCTGTTCGCCTCGACGCTGCTCGTGACCTCGGCGATCGGGCACGCGCCCCGTGCCGCGGCCTACGAATCGATCCCGCCGTCGTGCCGCCCGTACTCAGCGGCCGGCGACTACGCGTGCGCCGGGCTGGAGCTGCGGTTTCACACCGCCGGGACGTCCGCCGCGGCGAGCGAGATCTGGGGCGGGCAGTGGTTGTTCACTGACGACCGTGGCGCCTACCGGATCGGCTCGTGCGTGTTCAACCGTGGGCTGCACCCGCGTGCTGACAGCCCTGCGCAGCAGGTGCCACTCGCCCTCCCGCTCGATCCTGCGGGGGCCAAGTCCGCCTACCTGACGTGGCGCTACGGCGACACGCAGGACGATCTCACGGCCGCCGCGCTCTGGGCCGTGTTCCACTACTACGCGCAGGATCCCGCGGGCTCGACGCGTGCGTACGACCCGGAGGCGCCACTCGTGCCCTCGCTCGACGTGCTCGCGTTCGCATCCGGTGCGCCGGAGCTCCAGCGCCTGACGCAGGCACTGGACGCCGAAGCCAACCGCTTCGCTGCACCGTTCACGCTGGAGCTGACGCTCGACGCGGCGACCGTCACCGCGACGGTGCGCTCCGGCACCGAGCCCGTGCCCGGCGTCGCGATCACCTGGCGGGGTGCCGAGGGAGTCACCGACGCCAACGGTCAGGCATCGATCGCGGCGACGCCGGGTACCACGTGGGCCGCGTTCGCAGCCGTGCCCGCTGCGCCGGTCGCCTACGTGGCCGAACCCCTGCGGCCGCACGTCTACGGGGGCCAGGTGCTCCTGACGCCCTCACCGCTGGGACGGGTGGAGGCGTCGATCGAGGTCCCGGCCCCGACAACGACGACCACCAGCACCGAGGTGCCGACGAGCGCGCCGCCCACCACGGAGGCGCCGACGACGATGGTGGAGACCACCGCAGCACCGACCACGACCACGGGGGCGCCCACGACCACGACGACCCAGGCGCCGACCACGACGACCGAGGCGCCGGCCACGACGACCGAGGCACCGGCCACGACGACCGAGGCGCCGGCCACGACGGCCGCGGTGGAGACCACCGCGACGCCGACGACGACCGAGGTGCCGGACACGTCCACGATGGCACCGCCGGTCATCGAGGCCACGCCTGCCTCCCCGCCGCCACCGACCCCGTCGACGCTCCCCGCCACGGGGACCACGCGAGGCGTCGTCACCGCCGCCACGGTGGCCCTCGGGCTCGGCATCGGCGCGCTCATCGGCCTTCGTCGTCGGCTGCAGGTCACCGCCACCGACGACTGGTGACCCCGCGCCGGGGGTGCCCGAGGTGTCAGAAACCTCGGCGGCTGTGATCCAGGTCCGGGGCTGCGGGGTTCTGACACCTGTCCGGGATGGGCCGGTGTCCTCGTCGGTAGCCTCGGCTCGATGAAGCCGGACGCGCTCCTGGAGCAGGCGCTGCACTACTTCGACCGGGCCCACGACTCGGGCTTCAAGGCCAAGGCGTTCGTCCGGGCGCTCGACGTCGTGCGCAGCACACCCGACGCGGAGCTCGTGCAGCGTGCGCAAGCAGGCACGCTGACCGAGCTCGACGGCATCGGTGACACGACCGCCGCGCTCGTGGCCGCGGCGCTCGACGGCGAGCGCGACGTGCCCTACCTGCGCGACCTCGATGCCTCGACCAAGGTGCCGATCACCGCCGAGGGCCAGCGCTATCGCGACGCCCTGCGCGGCGACTGCCACCTCCACAGCCGCTGGAGCGACGGCGGCGCCGAGATCGAGGCGATGGCGGCGACAGCGATCGCGCTCGGCCACGAGTACATGGTCCTGACCGACCACTCGGCGCGGCTGACGATCGCCCACGGCCTGAACCGCGAGCGGCTGGAGCAGCAGCTGGACGTGCTCGCCGAGCTCAACCAGCGGCTGGCGCCGTTCCGGATCCTGAGCGGGATGGAGGTCGACATCCTGGAGGACGGCGCGCTCGACCTCGGCGAGGACCTGCTCGCTCGGCTCGACATCGTCGTCGCCAGCGTGCACTCCAAGCTGCGCATGGAGCAGCGGGAGATGACGCGCCGGATGTTGCTCGCGGTCGCGTCACCGCACGTCGACATCCTCGGCCACTGCACGGGCCGGATGATCGGCCGGCGGCCACCGAGCACGTTCGACGCCGACGTCGTCTTCGCCGCCTGTCAGCAGTTCGAGACCGCGGTCGAGATCAACTGCCGGCCCGAGCGCCTCGACCCGCCCGGCGAGCTGCTCGACCTCGCGGTCGCCTACGGCTGCTACTTCTCGATCGACTCCGACGCCCACGCCACCGGCCAGCTCGAGTGGCAGCCCCACGGGTGCGACCGGGCCGCGAAGCACGGCGTGCCGCTCGATCGCGTGGTCAACACCTGGCCGGTGGACGACCTACTCGCCTGGGCCGGGAACCACCCGACGCTCGGCGGGTAGCCACGCCGGTCCGGTCCGGCGAACGGCGCAGCCAGGTGACCGCAGCGGTCATGACGCTGCGCAGTTCCCTCGGCGGGGTGCATCAGCATGCCGAGCCGCCGTGCGATGTTGCGGTGCACGGTCGCGGCGATCGCCTGCTCGCGCTCGACCAACCCTCGCAGGGTCCGCTCGATCCAGTCGTTCACCGATCCCGCCACGGAGAAGGTCTGGAACCGAGACCGCCTCAAGCAGCTCTCGACATGAGCGAGGACGACATGGCAACCAAGGCGCACCCACCGATCCCCGGGCGAAGTCCCAGGGACGGCTCGAGCCCAGGGACGGTCAGCCCCAGCCCTGGTCGTGGCGGCCGCCGGGGGTGAGGGAGTGGCCCTCCTGCACGTGGACGCCGGGCGCCGGGCGACCGTCGGCGGACACCTCATCGATCCGCAGCGGGTTCATCTGCAGCAGCATCTGGCACGACGTGTCGCTGGCGCGATGGACGTGCAGCGTGGTGCCGCGCTCCGAGGCCAGCCGCGGATCGGGCGAGCCGGTGGCGATCGCGCCGATCGCGAGCAGGCTGACCGTCGTGCCCATGGCCACGACCACGGCGAAGGCGATGATGAAGCGCTCCCAGTAGCTGTCGGGCCCGAAGTCGAACGCGGCGATCGCGAACGCGATGATCGCCGAGACGGTCCACCCGATGACGCCCATGACCAACACGCTCGGCAGGCGTCCGTGGCGGGTCATGAACGCCCTCCAGATCGGGCCCCGGCCGAGCTCGGTCTGCATCTCGGCGGTGAGCACCACCTCCCGGTCACCGGCCTCGGCGAGCACGACGTCGTCGGGATCGGCACCGGCACCGACCAGCGCCAGGCCGGCGTCGGCGGCTTCTGCCTTGGTGCGGAACACGGCGATCAGGTCGTGTCCCCGGTGGACGTGGACAGCAGGTGCAGACATGATGCCTCCCCGGAGGTCATGGGTCCCCGAATGGGTTTCTTTGCGCACCCGTACCTGCGTGGCCGGGGCGTCAAACCGATCGTCCTCCCTTCGCTGCGGCGCGTCAACCGCCCGCGCGGGAACATGGGGCATGACCGCCGCGACCGTCCAACTGTCCGCGACCCCCCTGACCGGCGCCCTCGGTGCCCGTGTGGAGGGGATCGACCTGCGCCAGCCGCTGTCCGACGCGCAGGTCGAGGAGATCCAGGCGCTCGTCGACGAGCACCTCGTGCTGTTCTTCCCGGCGCAGCAGATGGACGACGACCAGCAGTTCCAGTTCGCGCTGAACTTCGGTGGCCCGTACCTGCACCCGCTCGGCCGGGCGGCGGGGCGCACCGAGGCGGGCACCGAGCACATCGTCGACACGGTGGATACGCCGCCGTTCCAGGACCACTGGCACACCGACGTCAGCTGGGACGTGGACCCTCCGGCCTACGGCACGTTGCGAGCGATCGAGATGCCGGCACGGGGCGGCGACACGCTGTGGGCCAACGCCTACCTCGCCTTCGAGACGCTGCCGGCCGAGATGCAGGCCAGGATCGCCGACCTCGAAGCGCGCCACGACATGGGGTTCGGCGCGGCGTTCATCAGCAAGGCAGGCATCGAGGCGGTGGAGCGCACCCGGGCGCTGTTCCCGGGCGTGATCCATCCCGTCGTCGGCGTGCACCCGCGCACCGCCGAGCGGTACCTGAACGTGAACTCGTCGTTCACCCGCGAGATCGTCGGCATGCCCGCAGAGGAGAGCGACGCGCTGCTGCGCGATCTCTTCGACCAGTTCGTGAACCCGAACGTCCAGGTTCGGTGGCGTTGGACGGTCGGCGACGTCGTGCTGTGGGACGAGCGCGCGACGCAGCACTTCGCCGTCGCCGACTTCATGCCGGCCCGGCGGGAGATGGCGAGGGTGCCGGTCAGCCAGCGGGCGTGATGACCACGACCACGTCGCCCGAGCCGACGGTTGCGCCGGGCTCGACCTTGATCTCGGCGATCACGCCGGCGATGTCGGCCTGGATCTGGTTCTCCATCTTCATCGCCTCGAGCACGACGACGGCCTGACCCGCCTCGACCTCCTGGCCGACCTCGACCAGCACCTTCACGATCGTGCCCTGCATCGGCACGCTGACCTGGCCGTTGCCGGCGCTGCCCGCACCGCTGCCCGACGATGAGCGTGCGGGCTTCTTCGCAGCAGGCTTTCCCGCGACCGCGACCGTGGCCACCTCGGGCACCCACATCGACACGGCGAAGCGCTTGCCGTTGACCTCGACGGTGGTGTCGCGCTTGACCAGCGGCTCGCCCTCGGTGTCTGCCGGCGCCGGCGACGCGGCGTCGATGCCGCTCAGGTCGAGGCGCTCCTCCACCCACTTGGTGCTGTGCTCGACCGCCTGGAAGTCCGGGTGGCGCAGGATCGCCAGGTCGGCGGGGATCGTCGTCGCAACACCCTGCACGTCGAGCTCCTCCAGGGCACGGATCGTGCGGGCGATCGCCGTGTCTCGATCCTTGCCCCAGACGATCAGCTTGCCGACGAGGTTGTCGTAGAACTGGCTGATCTCGTCGCCGGCCTCATAGCCGGCGTCCCAACGCACGCCGAACCCGTCGGTCGGGCGCAGCGCAGTGATCGGACCGGGGGAGGGGAGGAACTTGCCGCC